>NZ_VZQN01000018.1:0-150070 GCF_014397645.1 Paraburkholderia sp. 31.1 | reverse complement strand
CAGTCGCACCGCTTCCAGCTTGAATTCGAGCGTGTACTGTGCCCGCTTTGCCTTGCCTGTCATCGTTCTTCTCCTTGCGTGAGTTTACCTGCTCAGCAAGGGATTCGTTTTTCGGGGGCAAGCTCAAGGCAACGGTGCCTCTGCGTCTGGCAGTGAAGCAAGACGAGGCGCCGTGCTGGCTCCCAGAACTTGTCGATCGGCCGGCGACACTCTTCTGGCATGGCGTGATACCCGAGTTGGGCGCGAAGAAGGATGCGTACCGGTTTGCGGTCGATTTCGACTTGCTTCATGCAGGGTTCACCGTTCGGGCCGAGCATTTGATGCCGTGACCCCCCGCCTCGCCAATCAAGGCGATCGGAAGTGGTTCCGATATAAGGTCGGCTAAGGCTTGGAGTCCAGAAAAATAGGGGAGATTCTTGCCGATGCAGAATCTCCCCACTTTTCACACCTACTCGGGCCGGTTCTTTTCGCGGGCCGCTTTCAGGATGCGAACCGTCGCCGTCAGAGTCTCCCGATCCGGCACAGAACAAGCAACACGTCGCGCCATGCGTCCTTCGATTCGCGATAGCCGTCGGCGATCGCCACGCGCTCCTTCGTTCCATCCGGCTTCACGCCGATGATGACCAGCAGCCACTGGCCGTCAGAATCGTCAGTGCGCAGTCCGGTATGAATGCCGTCGGCCCACCAGTAGAACCAGCGCGCGCCTGACAGGTCACGCCGGTTCCATAGCAGGTGCTCCTCGGCCCATTGCGCCTTCAGGCGGCTGACCACGTTCGGTGAAAGCCCTTTAGCCTGTTCACCCAGGAGCACGCTGAGCGCCTCACTCATGTTGCCGCTCGATACGCCGCGCAGATAGAGCCACGGCAACGCCGCCGACACACGTGGTGACTTGCGGATGTATGGCGGCACAATGTTCGAATTGAACTTCACTCCCGAACCTGAGCGGTCGCGTACCTTCGGTACCTTGACCGGAACCGGACCGATCGCCGTGACGACCTCACGCGCCGGCAGATAGCCGGGCAGATAGCCGTTGCGCACCACGGCGCGCCGGCCGTCGAGCGTCTTCACGTTCCCGTACTGTTCGAGCAATGTCGCCAATTCTGCCTCGATCGCTTGCTGGATGATCTGTCGCGCGCCTTGCTGGATCAGCTCATCAAGGCTGCCGACGCCTGCTGCTGCTTTACCGTCGTTCGTTTCTTCCGTAAGCTTCTTCATGGTGGTGGATTCCGGTTCGCTGGTTCGTTACTCTCGACAAGCAACATTCTCAGCTAACCGCCACCGCCTTCTCAAATCCCCGCCTCATCCCCATACACCACTTCTGACGATAACTCATCAGACTGATTGCGTGACAACTGATGTAACAAACGAATGTTGAGGTGCCGCGATGCAGTACGAATATGGAACATTTCACATCGATTGCCGGGCGCACCGCGCTAACGATGGTCGTTACGTTGCGAGAGCCAGAATCAGTCGAGGACCGGGCGACGCGGAAGACCGCGTCGAAACGCATGATTCAGGTGATATCGATTCGTTCGCCGACGAGGCCGATGCCATATCTTGCGCGAAAGCGTGGGCTATCAAATGGTGCGACGAAAACTGGGACTGAGCCGCGCACGGCGGTTCCGCATACTTGACGATGGAGACCGACATGGCTGAGCGGCGAGAGCAGCTTGACGAGTACAACGGCTTCGTCGTGCTGGCCAAACCAGCCTGAATGCATCGAGTTTCTCAGGAAATGCACGACACTGGATTTCTGAAGAGGTGAGCCGGACGAGCGCCCGGGCCGCGCCAGATCGAGTCAACGGGGAATGCGCATCCATGCCACCGACTCGAGCTGATTGGGGAACTATCTTCCTGGAGGCCTGACAGACCGGTACGAGCGCTTACACCGCTCACGTCTATGAGTTCCGTCACGCGGATTCAATTGGGGAGGAAAATCGATGAAAAAGTGGCTCGACCTGAACGCGTTTCTGGGTATCCCTGCCAGCGAGTGGGTCTATGCGGCGATCGCGACCATCGTCAGCTACCTGGCGTTGATCTATCTGCTGAAGTTCGCCATCACGCGCCTTTCGATGCTGTCCCAGCGAACGTCAACCCGTCTCGACGATATGCTGGTTCAGGTCATTGAAGGCACGCACCGGCTTACGCTACTCGCGGCAGCAGCGCTGGTCGGCACGAAGTTTCTGACATTGCCGGACAGGTGGGACGCCCGTCTTGGCCATCTCTGGTTTCTCATCATCGGTTTTCAGCTGGCCCTGTGGATAAACCGTGGCGTGACGCTATGGACCGAGAGGCGGCTGGAAGCGACAGAGAGGCTCGCCCACAATCCGGTCATCACGACCATGCTGTCGTGGACGTTGCGCGCGCTGCTGTGGTCCGTTCTTATGCTGGCGGTGCTCGCCAACATGGGCGTGAACATCACCGCGTTTGTCGCGAGCCTGGGTGTGGGTGGCGTTGCCGTCGCACTCGCGGTACAAAGCATTCTGAGTGATCTTTTCGCATCGCTGGCCATCGGACTCGACAAGCCATTCGAGATTGGCGACTTCATCGTCTTCGGTGAGATTGCCGGGAGCATCGAGCACATCGGACTCAAGACCACGCGCATCCGGAGTCTGAGTGGAGAACAGATCGTTTGCAGCAATACCGAACTGCTGAAAAACACGATTCACAACTACAAGCGAATGGCCGAGCGGCGCATTCTGTTCAATTTCAGGGTGACATACGATGCGAGTCCGGAGCAATTGCGCGCCGTTCCTGCCATGGTACAGAAGGCAGTCGAATCCGCCGGAAAGACCCGCTTTGATCGTGCGCATTTCAAGGGGTTCGGCGACAGCTCGCTCGATTTCGAAGTCGTGTATTACGTCACCGATCCCGCCTACAACCTGTACATGGACATACAGCAGAGAATCAATCTCGAGTTGATGACGCAATTTGGTAGACGGGGTATTGAATTCGCTTTCCCGACGCGCACGCTCCACGTCGTGAACAAGCAACAGGCGGAGGACGGTGCAAAGAGGTCATCGTTCGCACCGCATGCGGAATTGGCTACTCGAGAGGCACAATAAACGCTTCCGAATACCGCCCGGGCCGTTCCTGAGCGTGTTCGGGTTAATGCTTGGGACAGGATTTCAGACGCCTGGCTGCCCCACGCGTCTGCCGGATGACCTGTTTGGCAACCGCGCATACTCCCGTGTCCCAAGGCACGGCTGGAGTCCGGATGCAGAAAATTCAACATAGATTTCCCGTGCGAATCCGATCACATGATCCACCGCCGCTGGTCCGCTCAATCCAGCCCAGAACCTTCATCCCCCACCACGCCGCATGCTCGACATCATTGCCATCTGTCTGGTCGTCACCGCGCTACTGGCGTATGTGAATCACCGCTTTCTGAGGCTTCCGACGACGATCGGCGTCATGGTAACGGCGCTCGGACTCTCCCTTGCGATCGTTGGACTGGACAAGCTTGGCGTCGCGCACGGTTTGCGCGTTGCAGAAGAGCATCTCGTCAACTCGATCAATTTCAGTGAGGTGCTTCTGCAAGGCATGCTGTCGCTTTTGCTGTTCGCCGGCGCGATGCATGTGGATTTACGCAAGCTGAAGGCTTTCCGGACCCAGATCATCAGTCTGGCTGTGCTCAGTACGGCGACCTCCACGCTGCTGATCGGATTCGCGATGTGGAAACTGCTCCCCCTTTGCGGAGTCGAACTCGCGCTGCCCTTCTGCCTGCTGTTCGGCGCCCTGATTTCGCCGACGGACCCCGTCGCGGTGATGGGCATCCTGAAGTCCGCAGGCGCGCCCGAAGGCCTGAAGGTGGTCATTACTGGAGAGTCGCTCTTCAACGACGGCGTCGGGGTCGTGCTTTTCTCTCTGCTGCTCACGATGGCCAGCACGGGCGTCACTCCATCCGTCCAGACGGGGTTGGCTGCATTTATCCTGGAAGCCGGCGGCGGCCTGCTATTCGGCGGCGTCGTAGGCTATCTGACATATCGGCTGCTCAAAAGCGTCGACCATTACCAGGTCGAAGTCCTGATGACGCTCGCATCGGTGATCGGCGGCTACGCGCTCGCTAATCATCTGCATGTCTCCGGGCCACTCGCCATGGTGGTTGCGGGCGTGATGATCGGCAACCGCGGCCGCGCCGCCGCGATGTCCGAGACGACCCGGCGATACGTGGACATGTTCTGGGAGTTGATCGATGAGATTCTGAATGCCGTTCTTTTTGTATTGATCGGCATGGAGGTTCTGCTCGTCGAGTTCCCCGGCAGGATACTACTCGCTGGCGCCGGTGCGGCACTTGTCGCACTGCTCGCGCGGCTGGTGTCGGTGGGACTGCCTGTCATGCTGCTTGGGCGGGCGTCGCGGCTACCGAAAGGAGCGTGGAGTGTGCTTACATGGGGCGGGCTGCGTGGTGGCATTTCCGTCGCACTGGCACTATCGATTCAGCCTGGACCGGGGCGCGACATCGTCCTCGCGTTGACGTACTGTGTGGTCGTTTCGTCGATCCTGGGTCAGGGGCTCACGGTTGGCTGGATTATCCGTCGGGCAGCAGGCGTCAAGGAAGAATGAAAACGGTCCGTATGCGGTGGCCAGTTACGACAAAAGGATTGCCAGGCGTCGACCGCTAACGACAGCGCGTGAGACGCGATCTCGAGCATATCGTCTATGTGACCGGCCCTGGATTGTCCTGCACAAATTGTGCGCCAGGATCATCAGGCGTCACGCCCAGAAGATTCATGGTCTTCGCCGCGATATCCGAGAAGGCAGGTCCTGCGACTGCGCCGCCGAAATGCGAGCCCACGTGGGGTCGGTCGATCGACACCGCGATGATCACCCTCGGATGTTGTGCCGGGACAATCCCAACGAACGACGCCCGATACTGACTGCGGTCGTAGCCGCGCGCGGTCCAACGATATGCGGTTCCGGTCTTGCCTGCGGCCGTATAGCCCGGTACGGCTGCCTGTGGTGCTGTACCGTCCTCGGACACCACGGACTCAAGCATGGTGAGCACTTCCGCCGCGACGCGTGGCGAATAAATGCGTCGACCATGCGCCGGCATACCATGTCGCGGATGAATCGTAGCGGGTACAAACAGACCTTCATTGCCGAACACCGTGTACATCTGCGCCAGTTGCAGCAACGACGCGGACAGACCGTAGCCGTACGACATCGTTGCCTGCTCGATCCGCCGCCAGTTCTGGTAAGGACGCAGCGTGCCGGTTGCCGCGCCCGGCAACCCCGCGCGCGGAGCCCGACCCAGCCCGACAGCACGGAAGTTGTTCCACATGTCGTGTGGCTTCATCAGCAGCGCGACTTTTGTCGTGCCCACGTTGCTTGACTTCTGCAGGACGCCGCTAACCGTCAAAGTGCCGAAGTTCTTGTCGTCGTGAATCACGGCCCCGTCGAGTCGCAGCCTTCCACCGTTGGTCGGTACCACGGAGCGAGGCGATACCTCATTGCGTTGCAACGCCAGTGCGATCGTCAGGGGCTTCATGACCGAGCCCGGCTCGAACACATCGGTGACAGCGTAGTTGCGCATCGCCTCGCCCGTTCTTCTGCGGCGGGTGTTCGGATCGAAACTCGGCCAGTTTGCCATTGCGAGAATCTCGCCAGTGTGTGCGTCCAGAACGATCGCCGAGCCTGAATGTGCATCGGTGCGCTCAACGGCATCACGCAAGGCTTTGAAGGTTGCGTACTGGACGGGCTCATCGATGGTGAGCGTCACGTCTTTGCCGGCGATGGGACGTTGCAGCGCAAGCGTATCGATGACCTGCCCTTGAGCGTTTCGCAGCACGCGGCGCCTGCCATTGCCACCGGTCAGTAGGCGATTATCGACTTTTTCAATGCCCTCCAGACCATTACCGTCGACGCCAGCGAAACCGGTGACATGCGCCACAATGCTGCCTTCCGGATAGTAGCGACGGTAATCTGGTTGGGCATAAACGCCCGGCACATCGAGAAGCATCGCCCGCTGCGCAACATCCAGGGGCACCTGCCGCTTGAGGTAGACAAATGATTTGTGGGACGCCGCCATTGCGCCGATCCGGTCCGCGTCAATGTCGAGCAACTTACCCAGTGCAGATGCCTGGTCGGACGAGACCGTGTCCGCACCGTCCGCATCCAGCCATAACGTGCGCGTCGGAAGGCTGACCGCCAGCGCTCTCCCGTCGCGGTCGAGAATGCGTCCACGCGTCGCATGAATGCTGAACTCGCGCACCTGTCGAAGTTCCCCCTGCTTCTGATAAAACCTATCGTTGATCCCCTGCACCCACGCCGCTCGCGCAGCGAGGACGAGAAACCCCAATGAGAAAGCCGCTCCCAGCGCGTGCGAACGCCAACGCGGCAGCGCGTGTGGTCTAGTCGAAATTGGAGAAAAATTGATGGACCTGGAGCGGAAACGCATTGAGTGATTTCAGAGGAAATGACCTTCGCCACCTGGACGGGAACGACCGCCAACATGGGCAGTACGAGGAAGCATCGGAGCCTAGGATCTCCGAAATACTAGCACGAGCCCCTCTGCGCTCGATCTCTACCGCACACAGCCTTTCACAAACGACATATAGATGTGATCTGTCGTCCAGCTCAGTCGCGCCCGAGTAAATGGGTGCACCTTCAAACGCATCATGCGTTCGTGAGCACGATGTGAGCATGGCGCATCCAAATGCCGCGGCAAGCATCCAGTTCCTTCTCGTTCGGCGGTGATGCGAGTATCGCTCCGCTCCGGCAATCCCGACTCGCAGCACTGCTGCGTAATTGTCGCGGGCATCCCCGCTTCGGGCAAAGCGTGCAGAAAGCCGGTTTAAGGCTGCGTGTATACTCGCGGTTTGTTGCCCTATTGATAAGTGCCCCCTGCGGGCTTGCTACCGAATGAAGGTTATCACCAGTCTTTTTTTCTCGTCGTATGTTGCTGGACCTATCACCTGGCTCATGCGCAACCGAAACCCTCACCACTAGCCGACTACGCCTTTCTCAGACGCATCCATGTTCGCGAAGCGGTCGTAAATTGCATCGCGGCGTTCGACCAATGGGTTCGAACCGGGCAGCGCTACGATTCAATTATCGTCTCGGCGGGCAATGCGTTACACGCAAAAGTATTGCCCTGGAGAGGCGCGCAAGAATCAGGGCAATCAGCAACACTCGATGCAACGGTAGATATGCCTGCAGTCGCCAAGCTTCGACAAAAGTATGTGTGGATTCCCGTCACGGCTTCCTGTGGTGTCTGGAAGAAGCACGTCGTTTCCTTTTCACTTAGGCCTAGAGAGCGACGCCCATAAAGCGCACGCTGGCTGCCGTTGCACTCGAAGCTTTTAACGACTTTACTGGTAGTCATGCTTGTCCGAGCGCGTCAGCGCGATTGGCAAGGCGTCTGCAGAAAAACGAATGCTACACACGCCGTAGCAGTCGGAAGAATGGGGCTGGCCAGCAGCCAGAGGGCACTGACGGATTCGTCAGAAAATCCCCGTCGCACAAGGATGATCTCGGCCGGACTGGGTGCGTTGGCGATGACCGTTAGCCCTCCCCCCGATCACCGCGCCTGCAACCAGCAGATATCTGGCTTCATGCGATAGCCTGCCGCCGATCTCGTGCCCGTTGTCCTAGCCGACACTCGCATTCTTTCCTTGACGCTCTGTCAAATTAGCCATCACTCGGCGGGAAGCCGATAACGTCACGTGGTCGATCGAAGATTCGGATACCGCGAAGCTGCGAACGTCAGGCACCTAACATAGTCAGCGACCAGCGTTCGATCCTTCAACAACATCGCAATCCGGGCGTGCGGCAAAATCCACCTGCCGTCGCTAGCTCGCGAAACTTGTTTCATTGACACACCGCTGGAATAACGGTTCGATCGCCGACCCGAGCTTTGAGGCCGCCGCGCAAAACCGCGCAAATCAGTCAACGGTGGGCGTTGCGAAACGCAACCTCGGCGACGGACGCAACGCCCCAGCGCGTTGCGCGCTCAGCGGTGGCGCATGGTTCGGATCCAGCGCCGCAGCTCGATCGCGTCCTGAAAGTGCGCGTGCGGATTCGGAGCGCCGAGCAGCACGATCACCATCATGTGTCCGCTCACCGGCGTCATCACGATCAGGCAATGACCGGCCTCGTTCGTAAAGCCTGTTTTTTGCAGCGCAACGTGCCATGACGCGCGATGCACGAGCGGATCGGTGTTGTGATACATCAGCGGGCCGTCGCCGCCAAGAACGACTTGCCTATGGGACGTCGAATACGCTTGTATCTTCGGATACCGGTACGCGGCGCTTGCGAGTTTCACCAGATCGCGCGCGCTCGATACGTTCTGCGGCGACAGTCCGGTCGGATCGACGAAATGGCTGTGAGTCATATGCAGACGCCGCGCCTTGAGATTCATCGCTTTGACAAAGCCGGCACGTCCGCCCGAATAATCACGGCTCAGCGCAAATGCCGCGCGATTCTCCGACGACATCAGCGCGATATGCAGCATCGTTCGACGCAGCAGCAGCGAGCCGACCGGCAGGCGCGAGCGCGACCACTTCAAGCGGTCGACATCGGCGTCCGTGATGCGTGACGGCTTGACCAGCGAGCGTTTCGAGTCGATCACCACCATTGCGGTCACAAGTTTGGTCAACGACGCAATCGGGAGGCGCTGATCCGCATGCTTCATATACAGCGCGCGCCCGGTCGTCAGATCGACGACCATCGCAGCGCGCGCGAGCACCGCGGGTTTCGCCACGACGCGTTTGATATGACGGGCGCGCGCCATCGCGGGACCGGCGAATAAGGAGAACAAAACCAGGATCAGGATGCACGCACGCATGTCCCGACGCTCACGAAACATCTGCCGGACGTATTGCCTGCTGCGCGAGCCGGGCGCGCCCGGTCCGTGGCAGCGGGAGTGGCGGCGAGCAAAGCGCCGGAGCATCCGTCGCGTGGACGCAAGGGGTCGAACGGAAAAACAGGAGTTTGCCGGTGCGTGCTGCCGGCACTTCGAATGTGGGAAAACTCATGAAGGAACGGCGGGAAGCGGTGATATTGAACGACGGCGACTCGGCTCGCGTGCCGTCACGAATGAAGAGAGGCCGGACCCGATGCCAACTTTCCATGGCCAGGCCCGCCACGCTCATTCGCGCTACGCATGCGTCGCGAAGCTCGGGCTTGTTCGGATACCGCTGTCGGTGCGCTTGCCTAACATCTGTCCGCATGCCTTCGGGGCGACCGTGTCTTCGGAGGGGTAACCGTAGAGATCGAAACTTAAGCGAAACTTAAAACGTCAATCGATTCACAGGGTCGGCACCGCGAAAGCGAAGCCCGGGGTCAAGCGTGAGAACTCAGTAATGGGCAGCGTGCGCGTTCCGCAACCGGCCCGGACGGCCCGCCGCGGCAGCGAGGTTGGTGATCGGTATCACCTGCCGCGAATATAGGACACTCCGAAAACAAAAGGATGCCCACCCGAGACCGGCGGGATCATCGTGGCTGGCTGAGCCCCCCTTCCAAGGTCGAGCGCGCCGTGCCAATCGTGGCTTGAGCAGTTTCCTCTAGTGTGCGTTCACGACGAGCGTCCGTTCGTTGCTGTGATGAGGTGAGTAGACCCGGGGAGTTGCACCCCGAGCCTCTCGCAGAACCGAACGTGCGCCTCTCGACTCATTCGGCTCCCGTTATCCAACCGATACCCCTACGACACGCCAGTGGACAAACAACCTGGGGTGGGCGAAATTCATCTTGCGTAGCCATTCCGCACTACATCGCTTGCGCTGCCGCAGCCTCCTGTACTTTCGTCGAGCCCACCGCATAAGCCGTAGGTCGATGTAGCCGAAGAGGCTGTGCATCGCCGCCCGGTAGAACATCAGTATGAACAGGCTGCCTTGGGTTATTACAAGCTCGATGCATCTGAGCCGAGGATCGCATCGAAGGTAGCGTACTGTGAATGGATGCTTGGCCACGACGAAGAGGCATTCAATCGCCTCATGTCGCTTGGCGAAGAACTTGACGCAGATGGTGTAGGCCTTCTGAGCGAGTTGATTCGTACTCGCTATGGTGACAAAAATCGTAGTGCACACATGGAGGCGATTTGGCCGCGCCTTAAGGCCGTTACGACGACTGATTCCGTACCGCTTTTGGCTGACGAGGCACGCGGACGTGGTTTGTGGCCTGGAGACGCTGAAAATCGCGAACAGAGGCGCCGAGAAATCGAGAGGCTGCTTTCTCTTCACCCGACCAGTCAGCGCATTCGCCTAGAAGTTCTTAACGAGTTGCGATGCTCCGACTCTCCGGCAGAGGAACGATACGCATTGTTGCGCGGTTGGAACAGTAGCGACCTAATCCCGAGGTTCCAATGGGAATCTGCTTGTGTGGCTGCTGAAGTGCGAAAATTCGACGAGGCAATCGATTACCTCCGCCAACTGGAAAAGAGAGAGCGTCAGAGCGCACGCCCATCACAGAACCTACTTCTGAATATCGACCTCGCGCGGTGCGATATCGCAGTTGGCTCTGCTGATGCTCCCGATTTATCTGGCTACGATGCAATTCTGAGCGGCACTACGCTCGACGGCGAAAATAGCGCGCGCGTTGTTCATGCAGCACTTGCGGCCGCCTGCAGTTTCGCCCCGGAACGGGTTGCCGAGCTGTGCGATGGTTTGCTCAATGCACTCAAATCAACCGAGTATGGATTCCCGATCGATGCTTCAGCGCTGTTCAACGAGTCGTATCCCGTCAGTGGTCAAGAATGGGACGACTATGCCCATAATTGGCCGTGCGGCAACCTCTTTCCCCATCGAGATATTCTTCTCGCAACTACACAAGGCCACGCGAACGCGTTCCTCCGCGCCGCTTTCGCCGCGTCAAAAATTAATGGAAACTATATGGACGACGATGTAGAACCGGAACTCCCAGCGGGATTCTGGGATGACATCGAAGCGCTTATTGGAAATAGTACAGGAGATGATTCTGAGCTCGGTGGCAAAACTTTTGTCACTCCAAAAAAATGCCGCTCGCGCGCATCGCCATAGTCCCAACTGGACTGCGTTAGGGCAGTCTTGGATAAAATCCGAGATACTTCGCAGCCCCGATGACTATGCCGTCACTTACGGATGGCTGACCCTGAAGGCAGCGACACGAACCGCCACCTCTGCACGGACCTTTCCTCTGGAGTTCTCAAGCAATTGCGCGATAGCGCAATTGAGGCGCCCCAAGCGTATGACTTGGTTGAACCACTCGTGGAAATCCGCATTCGCGCTCGTGATCTCGGCGTTGAGACAAAGTGCTCCGGTTTGCATCGCCGAGGCAGAGCTCCAATCTGTGACCATTAAAATTGGCGCATTGCACAATAAGAATACGCGTCGCCGCAGACTTTGTTGCATCTGAACCGCTCCTCACTTCCCGCAAACTTTGTTGTGCACCCATAACAACAAAAAAAAAGCGTCACGTTGCCGTGACGCCTTAAAAAGTTCTAGCCATTCCGAGGGCCGTGCTAGAACCTGAGAGAAGGTAATTCGAAAGGCGCAAGCGCATTGGACGGGCAACCGATCCTGGATTTTAGGATTTTTCCGCTCGCGCGCACCAAAATGCAGCGGAGACAAGCGACTTTCGAAATGCGGTTCCATTTTTTATGGTTATGCTGACTAAGTCAAGCAAAAAGATGTAGTCGACCATCGATCGGCAATTTCTTCCGATACAATGACTTTTCTTAAAAATGTATGAATGGGTGCCCCGGTTTGGAGATGTCCCTGCCTCTGTGAGCGGCCGTCAACAGGTTGTCGCACGAACAATTTGAAATGCTGTTCCAAAAAAACGCATGAACCGATCCACTCCCAACCAACCCGTCGCCGCCAAGGTCATCGCCAGCAAAAACCGAGACGGCCCGGGCGATGAAGTCACCGCGCTCGCGCGCGGCCTGACCGTACTGCGCGCCGTCGCCGCCGCGCACGCACCACTCAGCAATCGCGAACTCGCCGAGTTGACCGGCATCCCGAAGCCCACCGTGTCGCGCATCACCGCGACGCTCGTGGGCACCGGTTTTCTGCTGCGACTACCCGACAGCGAGCGCTTCGTGCTGACCTCGTCGGTGCTCGAACTGAGCAACGGCTTTCTGCGCAACTTCGACATCCGCTCGCGCGCGCGGCCGTTTCTGATCGAACTCGCGGAACGCACCGCGTTGTCGGTGCATCTGGCGGTGCGCGACCGCTACGACATGGTCGTCATCGACGCGATCCGCCCGCGTTCGGCGGTGCTCGTGTCGCGACTCGAAATCGGCTCGCGCATGAGCTTGACGCGCACCGCCGTCGGCCGGGCGTACCTCGCGGCGCTCGCGCAACCGGACCGCGACCGTCTGCTGGTCGGCCTGCAGACGGCCGAAGGTGACGATTGGGGCTATATCGGCAGCCGTCTCGCAAGCGCGATCCAGGACACCCTCGAGCGCGGCTTCGCAATCGCCACCGGCGAGTGGTACAACGGGCTGAACGCGATCGCGCTCGGCTTCGTCGGGCCGTCGGGCGAGCGCTACGCAGTCAATTGCGGCGGCTCGGCCGACCAATGTCCGCGCGACTGGCTGATCGCGCGCGCCGCGCCCGCGCTGCTCGAATGCATCGACAAGATCGTCCTGGAGATCGGCGGCACGCCGGGGCGCCGGCTCGACGAATAAGCCGTCGGCGGCAACGGCCGCCAAACGGCGCCCCGCGCGGAGCGAACGCGGCGCCAGCCGCCCGTGATCTGCGAGAGTGGCGACGGCGGCCCGCCCTCGCCCGACGATGCGCCGACATGCTGTAACCTTCGTAATCAACCGAAAAATACGCGGCTGGACTGTTACAGACGCCGCAACGTACGATCACGCATCCCGTTGCGGGACCGCGCGCCGCGAGCCGTGAGCGTCGTCGAAACAGCCGCGTCCAGCCGTGATGATTCCGCATTGCGTTAACATCCCTGTCCCGCGCCTCGGGTAGCATCGCGCTGAACATTGCGCGGCGCCCGCCGCCACGACCGCCTACATGCCGCCCATGTGCCGGCCCACCGCCCTTCGAATGGCGGCGAGCGCATCGGCGGCTCACATCATCAAGCCAGCCACCCGACCGAACCGATGGACGAACAACAAAAGCACCCGGAAACCCAACGCCCTGCCGCTCCCCAGCCGTCCGCGAACGGCGCGCAATCGAGCGCGCCCGGCGCGGTGAAACGCCACCGCGGCCGCACCGTCGCGCTGATCGTCGCGGCGCTGGTCGTGTTCGGCGTCGTGCTGTGGCGTTGGCATCCGTGGGGCGGGCCCGGCAGCGGCGCGAGCGCGTCGGGGGCGGCGAGCGGCGCGCGCAGCGGCCGCTTCGGCCGCGGCGGCCCGAACGCGATGGCCAACATGGCGCAGCCGGTGCACGTCGCCGCCGCGACGCAGGGCGAGATGCCGGTCGTGCTGACCGCGCTCGGCACGGTCACGCCGCTCGCCACCGTTACCGTGCTGCCGCAACTGAGCGGCGTGCTGCAGGACGTCTATTTCAAGGAAGGCCAGATGGTCAAGAAGGGCGACGTACTGGCCCAGATCGACCCGCGCCCGTATGAGATTTCGCTGCGCAACGCCGAGGGCACGCTGGTGCGCGACGAGGCGCTGCTCGCCACCGCACGTCTCGATCTGAAGCGCTATCAGACGCTGCTCGCGCAGGACTCGATCGCGAGCCAGCAGGTCGACACGCAGGCGTCGCTGGTGCGGCAATACGAAGGCACGGTGAAGTCCGACCAGGCGAACATCGACAGCTTCAAGCTCGACCTCGTGTACGCGCGCATCACCGCGCCGGTGTCGGGACGCGTCGGTCTGCGTCAGGTCGACCCGGGCAACTACGTGACCTCGGGCCTCACCAACGGCATCGTCGTGATCACGCAGCTCGATCCGATCAGCGTGGTGTTCACGACCTCCGAAGACAATCTGCAGCAGATCATCCAGCACACGCAGAACGGCGAGTCGCTGTCGGCCACCGCGTACGACCGCAGCAACACGCATCCGCTCGAAGTCGGCTCGCTAAAGACGATGGACAATCAGATCGACACGACCACCGGCACGATCAAACTGCGCGCGATCTTCAAGAACAAGGACAACGGCCTGTTCCCGAACCAGTTCGTCAACACTCGCCTGCTCGTCGATACGATCAGGAACGCGGTGATCGTGCCGACCTCGGCGGTGCTCAACGGCTCGATGGGTACCTTCGTGTACGTCGTGAAGCCCGACAACACGGTCACCGTGCGCCAGGTCAAGGTCGGCCCGGTCGACGGCGAGCGCACCAGCATCCAGTCGGGCCTCGCGGTCGGCGAGCGCGTCGTGATCGACGGTTCGGACCGGCTGCGCGAAGGCGCGAAGATCACGATTCCGGCCGAGCGGCCGCGTGGCGCGTCCGGCGCATCGGCCGCATCCGGCGCGCACGCGCATCGCGGCCGGCACGCGGCGCAAGCATCGCAATAAAGTAAAGGCACGGCACTTACCGCATGAATCCATCCCGCGCTTTTATTCTGCGTCCTGTCGGCACCGCGCTGCTGATGGCGGCGATCATGCTGGTCGGCCTCGTCGCGCTGCGCTTTCTGCCGCTGTCCGCGCTGCCCGAGGTCGACTATCCGACGATCCAGGTGCAGACCTTCTATCCGGGCGCGAGCCCGGACGTGATGACGTCGTCCGTGACGGCGCCGCTCGAGAGGCAGTTCGGGCAGATGCCGTCGCTGAACCAGATGTCGTCGCAAAGCTCGGCCGGCTCGTCGATCATCACGCTGCAGTTCAGCCTCGACCTGCCGCTCGACATCGCCGAGCAGGAGGTCCAGGCGGCGATCAACGCGGCGGGCAACCTGCTGCCGTCCGACCTGCCCGCGCCGCCGATCTACGCGAAGGTCAACCCGGCCGACGCGCCGATCATCACGCTCGCGATCACGTCGAAGACACTGCCGCTCACGCAGGTGCAGGATCTCGCCGACACGCGTCTCGCGCAGAAGATTTCGCAGGTCGCCGGGGTGGGTCTCGTGAGCCTGTCGGGCGGCCAGCGCCCGGCGATCCGCATTCAGGCGAACCCGCGCGCGCTTGCCGCGTACGGCCTGAATCTCGACGACCTGCGCACCACCGTCTCGAACCTGAACGTCAACACGCCGAAGGGCAATTTCGACGGTCCGACGCGCAACTACACGATCAACTCGAACGACCAGTTGACCGACGCCGACGAATACAAGAGCGCCGTGGTCGCGTACAAGAGCGGCCGTCCGGTGATGCTGACCGACGTCGCGAGCATCGTGGCGGGACCGGAGAATACGAAGCTCGGTGCGTGGGTCGACAACACGCCCGCGATCATTCTGAACGTGCAGCGCCAGCCAGGCGCGAACGTGATCCAGGTAGTCGACAGCATCAAGGCGCTGCTGCCGCAGTTGCAGCAGTCGCTGCCCGCCGCGCTCGACGTCGAGGTCGTCACCGACCGCACCACGACGATCCGCGCGTCGGTGCGCGACGTGCAGTTCGAACTGGCGATGTCGGTCGTGCTGGTCGTGCTGGTGATGTACCTGTTCCTCGCCAACATCTACGCGACGATCATTCCGAGCCTGTCGGTGCCGCTGTCGCTGATCGGCACGCTCGCGGTGATGTACCTGTGCGGCTTCTCGCTCGACAACCTGTCGCTGATGGCACTGACCATCGCCACCGGCTTCGTCGTCGACGACGCGATCGTGATGATCGAGAACATCGCGCGCTACGTCGAGGAAGGCGACACGGCGCTCGAAGCCGCGCTGAAGGGCTCGAAGCAGATCGGCTTCACGATCATTTCGCTGACGGTCTCGCTGATCGCGGTGCTGATTCCGCTGCTCTTCATGGGCGACGTGGTCGGGCGCCTGTTCCACGAATTCGCGATCACGCTCGCGGTGACGATCGTCATCTCGGCGGTCGTGTCGCTGACGCTCGTGCCGATGATGTGCGCGAAGCTGTTGCGCCACACGCCGCCGCACGACAGTCACCGTTTCGAGGCGAAGGCGCACCGCTTCATCGACTGGGTGATCGCGCGCTACGCGGTCGCGCTCACGTGGGTGCTGAACCGTCAGCGCTCCACGCTGGTCGTCGCGGTGCTCACGCTGGTGCTGACCGGCCTGCTGTACGTGTACGTGCCGAAGGGCTTCTTCCCGGTGCAGGACACCGGCGTGATCCAGGCGATCACGCAGATGCCGCAGTCGGTGTCGTTCGCGTCGATGGCCGAGCGTCAGCAGGCGCTCGCCGACCAGATCCTGAAGAACCCGGACGTCGAAAGCCTGACCTCGTTCATCGGCGTGGACGGCAGCAACATCACGCTGAACAGCGGCCGCATGCTGATCAACCTGAAGCCGCGCGACGACCGCAGCAATACCGCGAGCGAGGTGATCCGCCAGTTGCAGAAAGACGTCGCGCACATTCCGGGCGCCTCGCTCTACATGCAGCCGGTGCAGGACCTGACGATCGACTCGACCGTCAGCCCGACGCAGTATCAGTTCATGCTGACCGATCCGAACATCAGCGAATTCACCACGTGGGTGCCGAAGCTGGTCGACCGGTTGAAGCAGTCGCCCGAGCTCGCGGACGTCGCAACCAATCTGCAGGACAACGGCCGCTCGGTGTTCATCGAGATCGACCGCGCGACCGCCGCGCGCTTCGGCATCACACCGGCCACGATCGACAACGCGTTGTACGACGCGTTCGGCCAGCGCATCATTTCGACGATCTTCACGCAGTCGAACCAGTACCGGGTGATTCTCGAAGCGCAGCCGACGATGCAGCACTACACCACGTCGCTGAACTCGATCTACCTGCCCTCTTCCACGTCGACGGGCGGCCAGGTGCCGCTGTCGTCGATCGCGAAGTTCATCGAGCAACCCGCGCCGCTGCTGGTCACGCATCTGAGCCAGTTCCCGGCCACCACGGTGTCGTTCAACCTCGCGCCGGGTTCGTCGCTCGGCGCGGCGGTCAAGGCGATCCAGCAGGCCGAGAAGGACGTCGGTCTGCCTGCGTCGTTCCAGACGCGCTTCCAGGGCGCGGCGCTCGCGTTCCAGGCGTCGCTCGCCAACGAGCTGTTCCTGATCCTCGCGGCGATCGTCACGATGTACATCGTGCTCGGCGTGCTGTATGAGAGCTTCATCCATCCGATCACGATTCTGTCGACGCTGCCGTCGGCCGGCGTCGGCGCGCTGCTCGCGCTGCTGATCACCGGCCACGATCTCGACATCATCGGCATCATCGGCATCGTGCTGCTGATCGGTATCGTGAAGAAGAACGCGATCATGATGATCGACTTCGCGCTCTACGCCGAGCGCGAGGAAGGCAAGCCGCCGCGCGAGGCGATCTACCAGGCGTGTCTGCTGCGCTTCCGGCCGATCCTGATGACCACGCTCGCCGCGCTGCTCGGCGCGCTGCCGCTGATGCTCGGCACCGGCGCGGGCTCGGAGCTGCGCCGGCCGCTCGGTATCGCGATCGCCGGCGGCCTGATCGTGAGCCAGTTGCTGACGCTGTTCACGACGCCGGTGATCTACCTCGCGTTCGATTCGCTCGGCCGCCGGCTGCGCGAGCGCTTTAACCGCGGCGATTCGTCCGGTAGCGCCACGCCGCCCGCCACCGATGCGGGGAACTGAGCGATGAACCTGTCGCGTCCGTTTATCTCCCGTCCGGTCGCCACCACGCTGCTGGCGATCGGCATCGCGTTGTCGGGGGTATTCGCGTTCACGAAGCTGCCGGTCGCGCCGCTGCCGCAGGTCGACTTCCCGACCATCTCGGTGCAGGCGACGCTGCCGGGCGCGAGCCCGGAGACCGTCGCGACAAGCGTCGCGAGTCCGCTCGAGCGGCATCTCGGTTCGATCGCCGACGTCACCGAGATGACGTCGCAAAGCTCGGTCGGCTCGACGCGCATCACGCTGCAGTTCGGCCTGAACCGCAACATCGACGGCGCCGCGCGCGACGTGCAGGCGGCGATCAACGCGGCGCGCGCCGACCTGCCCGCGAGCCTGCGCAGCAACCCGACCTACCACAAGGTCAACCCGGCCGACGCGCCGATCCTGATTCTCGCGCTGACGTCGAGCACGCTGACGGCGGGCCAGCTCTACGATTCGGCCGCGACGGTGCTGCAGCAGTCGTTGTCGCAGGTGCAGGGGGTTGGCGAAGTGGATGTCAGCGGTTCGGCGAATCCGGCCGTGCGCGTCGAGTTGCTGCCGCACGCGCTGTCCCATTACGGCATCGGCCTCGAGGACGTGCGCGCGGCGCTCGCCGCGGCCAATGCCAACAGCCCGAAGGGCTCGATCGAGTTCGGCGAAAACCGCGTACAGCTGTACACCAACGACCAGGCGAGCAAGGCGTCGCAATACAAGGACCTCGTCATTGCCTATCGCAACGGCGCGCCGGTCAAACTCTCCGACATGGGCGAAGTCGTCGATTCGGTCGAAGATCTGCGCAACCTCGGTCTCTTCAATGGCAAGCGCTCGGTGCTCGTGATCCTGTACCGGCAGCCGGGCGCGAATATCATCGAGACCGTCGACCGCGTGAAGGCGATGCTGCCGCAACTGCACGCGTCGCTGCCCGCCGACGTCGACATCGCGCCGACCTCGGACCGCTCGACGACGATCCGCGCGTCGTTGAGGGACACCGAGCGCACGCTCGTGATCGCGGTCACGCTCGTCGTGATGGTGGTGTTTCTGTTCCTGCGCAACTGGCGCGCCACGCTGATTCCGAGCGTGGCCGTGCCGATCTCGATCGTCGGCACGTTCGGCGCGATGTACCTGATGGGCTTCTCGATCGACAATCTGTCGCTGATGGCGTTGACCATCGCGACCGGCTTCGTCGTCGACGACGCGATCGTCGTGCTCGAAAACATCTCGCGCCACATCGAAGACGGCGTGCCGCGCATGAAGGCCGCGTTCATCGGCGCGCGCGAGGTCGGCTTCACGGTGATGTCGATCAGCATCTCGCTCGTCGCCGTGTTCCTGCCGATCCTGCTGATGGGCGGCATCGTCGGGCGGCTGTTCCGCGAGTTCGCGCTGACGCTGTCGCTCGCGATCGCGGTGTCGCTGGTCGTATCGCTGACGCTCACGCCGATGATGTGCTCGCGCCTGCTGCGCGAGCCGCACGAGAAAGAACAGGAAAGCCGCTTCGGCCGCTGGCTCGAACGCGGTTTCTCATCGATGCAGCGCGGCTACGAGCGTACGCTCGGCTGGGCGCTGCGGCATCCGCTGCTGATCGTCCTCGTCCTGCTGCTGACCATCGCGCTGAACATCGCGCTCTACATCATCGTGCCAAAGGGCTTCTTCCCGCAGCAGGACACGGGGCGCCTGATCGGCGGCATCCAGGCCGACCAGAGCACGTCGTTCCAGGCAATGAAAGGCAAGTTCTCGGAGATGATGGCGATCGTCGGCAAGAACCCCGCGGTCGACAGCGTGGTCGGCTTTACCGGCGGCCGGCAGACCAACTCGGGCTTCATGTTCGTGTCGCTGAAGTCGAAAAGCGAGCGCAAGCTCTCCGCCGACCAGGTGATCCAGCAACTGCGCGCGCCGCTCGGCGACGTGGCCGGCGCGCGCACGTTCCTGCAGGCGGTGCAGGACATTCGCGTGGGCGGCCGGCAGTCGAACGCGCAGTATCAGTTCACGCTGCTCGCCGACTCGACGCCCGATCTGTACAAGTGGGGGCCCAAGCTCACCGAGGCGCTTCAGGCACGCAAGGAGCTCGCGGACGTGAACTCCGACCAGCAGCAAGGCGGTCTCGAAGCGATGGTGACGATCGACCGCGCCACGGCATCGCGCCTCGGCATCAAGCCCGCGCAGATCGACAACACGCTGTATGACGCGTTCGGCCAGCGCCAGGTGTCGACGATCTACAACCCGCTGAACCAGTATCACGTCGTGATGGAAGTCGCGCCGCAATACTGGCAGAGCCCGGAGATGCTGAAGCAGATTTTCGTCAGCACGTCGGGCGGCAGCGCGAGCGGCGCGCAGACCACCAACGCGCCGGCCGGCACCGTGACGTCCAGAGCGACCAGCACGTCGACCACGACGAGCGCGGCAACCGGCGGCACGGCCGCCACCACCGCGACGAGCGCGGCCAGCATCGCAGCCGACTCGGCGCGCAATCAGGCCATCAACTCCATCGCGGCGAGCGGCAAGTCGAGCGCGTCGTCGGGCTCGGCGGTGTCGACCACGAAGGAGACCATGGTGCCGCTGTCGGCGATCGCGAGCTTCGGGCCGGGCACCACGCCGCTGTCGGTCAATCACCAGAGCCAGTTCGTCGCCTCGACGATCTCGTTCAACCTGCCGCCGGGCGTGTCGCTGTCCACCGCCACGCAGGCGATCTACGACACGATGGCCGAGATCGGCATGCCCGCCACGATTCACGGCAGCTTCCAGGGCACCGCGCAGGCGTTCCAGCAGTCGATGTCCGACCAGCCGATCCTGATCCTCGCCGCGCTCGCGGCGGTGTACATCGTGCTCGGCATCCTGTACGAAAGCTATATCCACCCGCTGACGATCCTGTCGACGCTGCCGTCCGCGGGCGTCGGCGCGTTGCTCGCGCTGCTGCTGTTCAAAACCGAGTTCAGCATCATCGCGCTGATCGGTGTGATCCTGCTGATCGGCATCGTGAAGAAGAACGCGATCATGATGGTGGACTTCGCGATCGACGCGTCGCGCAAGGGAATGTCGTCGCGCGATGCGATCTACCAGGCCTGTCTGCTGCGCTTCCGGCCGATCATGATGACCACCTTCGCCGCGCTGCTCGGCGCGTTGCCGCTCGCGTTCGGCAGCGGCGAAGGCGCGGAGATGCGCGCGCCGCTCGGTATTTCGATCGTCGGCGGGCTGATCGTCAGCCAGATGCTGACGCTCTATACGACGCCGGTCGTCTATCTGTACATGGATCGCATCCGCGTGCGCTGGGAGGCGAGAAAGGCACGCCGCGCGGGTGGCGCGGCGCCGACGTCGTCATGACGTAGTGAAGGTGGCGCTCACAGCTTCTGCTCGATGGCCAGCGAGAAAATCCGCTGCCATCGGCGCGCCGCCCGCTCGTTCGACATCGGCACGAGCCACTCGCCGTGCCGCGAGTCCTTGACCTTCAGCGCGAGCCGCGCCTGTGCGTCGCGGCCCTGTGCTTCAGCGCCGAGCAGATCGGCGAAGATATACGCGCCTTGCTGGTCGCCGACGCGAATCTCGCAGAGCCGCTTGGCCGCCGCGAGCCGCACCGAGCCCCAACTGCCCTTCAATTCGTGCGTCCAGTCGCCGTCGCGCACGTTCGGCGCGACTTCGCGGCGCCGCTGCCGCCAGTACGCGAGCGCACCGGCGATCAGCAACGCAACCAGCACAGCCACACCCTCCGCCACCGCCAGCCCGAAAGCGGCCTGCAGCGCATAAAAGGCACGCACCGCGCCGTACCCCAGCGCGATCAGCGCAATCAACGCAACGACAATCGGCATCGCAAGCTCATCCGGCAAATGGTTTTAGTCGGCTAACGCGGGCAAACGCGACGGCGCGTTCGGCCCCTCACCGCCCCTCACTGCGCCTCACTGCGCCTTATGCGCGGCCGACCACTCCTTGAGCGCGTTCAGCGTGTTCTCGACATGCTTGTCGGGCGACAGGCTCGTGTACTCGTAGATGATCTTGCCGTCGGGCGAGATCACGTACGACACGCGATTCGCCATGCCGGCCTTGAACGGCATGGCCGCGTCGTACGCATTGATCACCTTCGCGTCGGCGTCGGCCGCGACCGGGAATTTGCTGCGGCATTCGCTGACCGAAAACTTCGTCAGCGTATCGATGTTGTCGTGCGACACGCCGATCACCGTCGCGCCGTACTTCTTGTATTGGTCGACCGCATCGGCGAAATCGTGCGCCTCGATCGTGCAGCCCTTCGTGAACGCGGCCGGATAGAAGTACAGCACGACCGGGCCCTTCTTCAGTTCGTCGGCGAGCGAATACGTGTAGGTCTTGCCGCCGAGCGAGGCCTCGGCGGTAAACATCGGCGCCGTATCGCCGGGCTTCAGGGTTGCCGAGGCGAGCGGCGAATGCATTGCGAATCCGAACGCCATGACGGCGGCCAGTACCGCCGGTATGTGTTTTGTCTTCATCTGCTCCTCCACGCGTGAGCGCACGCAATTGATCGGGTCCATCGGAGACAGCTTCGGCCGACGTCACAGGCCGTCGCTGAACTTTCTATTGGACCACGGATGCGCACGCGGCGTGGGTCGTCGCCCGGATCACAAGCGAATCGAAAGGGTGCGGCGCGCGAGCTCGACGCCTCAAACGCCCAATTCGGCCACGTGCGCGCCGAACCACGCCGCCGCCGACAGGTTCAGCTCCGACAGCACGTCGGGCGTCAGCGCGTGGAAGCCCGCCGCCGTCGCGACCGGCGCCGCGTCGCCGCCCTCGCCCGCGACCTCGGCGATCAGCAGCAGCGCGCCCAGTTCGCCCTTGCGCGCGACGATCGCGTCGCGAATCTGCGGCGCGAGGCCGAGTTTCTCGAGCACCGCGTCCGGCGTGCTGTCGAGCACGATGTGCACGAGCGAAAAAATCCCGGTCATGAACGCGGCGTCGGCGAATTCGCCGTCGGCCGGACGCAGCCAGTTCGCGGCGAGTTCCATGAAGCGCGAGCGCGTCGCCGCCAGTTGCACGAGCGGATCGGCGCGCCACGGCAACTCGCCGGTGTCCGAGTACAGCAGCAGTTGTGCCCAGCGCGCGATCTGCCGCGTGCCGGTCGCGATGATCGCCTCGCGCAGCGACGCGATGTTGCGCCCGAGGCCGAATGCACTCGAATTGACGAGCCGCAGCAGTTGCACGACCACGCCCGGGTTGACCTTCAGCTCCGCCTCGAGCTCGACGATGCCGGCGTCGCGCGACAGCAGCGCGAGCAGCCGCAGCAGGCCCGGACGCAGCGAGCGGTTGCGCGGCGCGGCCAGCACCTGCGGCCGCGCGAAGAAGTAGCCCTGGAACAGATCGAAACCGAGCTCGTGGGCGAGCGCGAAGTCCTCGCGCGTCTCGACCTTCTCGGCGAGCAGCGTCTTGCCGTGGCCGCGCAGCGTCGACGCGAGCTGCGCGACCGTGCGGCGCGGCGTCTGCAGGAAATCGATCTTGACGATGTCGGCGTACGGCAGCATCGCGCTCAGCTCGTCGGACAGATCGTGCACGTCGTCGAGCGCGACCTGGAAGCCGGCGCCGCGCAACTCGCCGAGACGACGCGCGAGCGAGGCGTCGTAGCGCACGGTTTCGAGGATTTCGAGCACGAAGCGCTCGGGCGGCATCAGATGGACGATGTCGCTAAAGAGCAGCGCGCGATCGATATTGACGAAGCCGCGATGCTGGCCGAGCACGGCGGGTACGCCGATTCCGCCGATCGTGCGCGCGACCACCTGCGCGGTGGCCTGCGTGTCGTCGCTGATTTCGGCGTAGTTGTACGTTCCGGCACGGAACAGCAGCTCGTAGGCGTGAAGCGCGCCATCGCGATCGAGAATCGGCTGGCGGCCGACATAGACATACTGCGGGGCAGCGTCCAGCCCCCCGTGCTCACGATAGCCGGCCGACGCGCCGGCGAGGACATCACGCACCTCGACGTCCCGCGGGACGGGCCGTGGGGCTCTGGCGGACCTGACGACGGGGCGTTCGGACATGGATCATCAGTGCAAGGTTCGGAAAGTCTATGCAGCGCGACGTCATCAGCGTCGCCAAATAAAGGGGATTCGCCGTATTAACGGCCGCGAGGCGACGTCACTTTAACCGAATCGTCCCGGCGACGGCGCCGGGCTTCTCCTTACCAGATGTTTTTCTCCACGGGCCGCTAAAGATTTCCCCGCATGCGTCGTTATCTCGTTCTGATGGGGCGGCCTGCTATCTCCTGGCCGCCCGGAGCGGCGGACAAGCAGCCCCGCCTGCGGACGAACCCAGGTTGCCAGCGACAAACATGGAAGCGAACACGATCACCGCGCCCCGCCGGGGCTCCTTGCGCACGGTCATCGACCGGCTGTGGGCGTTCGGCCGGCGCGAGGACGACGACCAGCCGAGCAGCGCGAACCGCCCGCCCCCACTGGAACAGGTGGTCGGCGCGGTAGATCTGCTCGCGCACGTCGACGATGCGCTGCGCTTCATCTACGTGTCCGACGCGAGCCTGCGCTTCATCGGCTATCACCGCGAATACCTGAAAACCGCGACGCTGCACGATCTGGTCGCGCCCGCCGACGTGCCGCGCCTCGACGCGCTGCTCAAGCTCGCGGCGGCCTCGGGCAACGTCGAGAAAGCGACGCTCGGGCTCGTCAAGTCGCTGACCTATCCGATCACGGTCGAGCTGCGGGTCGTGCGCAGCAGCCACGACGGCGTCGACGGCTACGCGATCGCCGGCTTCGACGTGTCGTCGTGGCGCGCCACCGAAGAGCGCCTGACCCAGGCGCTGCATCTGGACCGGCTGACCAGCCTGCCGAACCAGTCGGGCTTGCTGCACGCGTTGCTCGACGCGCAACAGAGGGCCGACGCGCACGGCACGCCGGTCGCGCTCTTGCTGCTCGATCTCGACGACTATCAGCGCGTGAATCGCGCACTCGGCTACGACGCCGGCGACGAGATGCTGCGCGACACGTCGCGGCGCCTGTTGAACATGACGAGCCCGAACGAAACGATCGCGCGCGTCGCCAGCGACGAGTTCGCGATCCTCGTGAAGCCTGCCGCGAGCCGCACCGACGCGGCGGCGGCCGCCGAAGCGCTGGCGCGGCGTCTGTTGACCGCGATCCAGCAGCCGTACGTGTTCAAGGGTCAGCAGGTGCACCTGTCGGCCAGCATCGGCATCGCGCTGTACCCGGACGTGCGCCACGCCAACGACACCGGCGGCCACGACACGCACCTGCTGCGCTGGGCCGACCACGCGCTGTTGCAGGCGAAGGCCGCGGGCGGCAACACGCTGGCGTTCTACGTACCCGACGACAACCCGGCCGACGCCGAGCGCCTCAAGCTCGAGGCCGACCTCTACGACGGCGTACGCAACGGCGAGTTTTCGCTACACTTCCAGCCGATCACGAGCAGCCGCACGCGGGGCGTGGTCGGTGTGGAGGCGTTGATTCGCTGGACGCATCCGGTGCATGGCCTCGTGCCGCCGTCGATGTTCATTCCGCTCGCGGAGTCGATCGGGCTCATCAACTTTCTCGGCAACTGGGTGCTGAAGGTCGCGTGCATGCAACTGATCCAGTGGGACGCGAAGGGCATCTCGCTGCAGTACGTGGCCGTCAACGTGTCGCCGCAGCAGTTTCGCGATCCGCGCTTCAAGGACTCGGTGCGCGAGGCGATCGAGCTGACCGGCATCGATCCGCGCCGCCTCGTCTTCGAGATCACCGAAAGTCTGCTGATGCACGATCCGGCGCACGCGAAAGGCTTGCTCGAAGAGCTGACCGCGATGGGCATCCGCTTCGCCGTCGACGACTTCGGCACCGGCTATTCGAGCCTCGCGTACCTGCAGCGTTTTCCGCTCGCGAAGCTGAAGATCGACCGGAGTTTCGTGGAGAATCTGCTAACCTCGCGAAACGATCAGGCAATCGTTAGCGCTGTCGTCGGCCTTGCGCAGACGCTCGACCTCGAACTGGTAGCCGAGGGCGTCGAAACGGAAGCGCAACGCGCGTTGCTCACCGAGATGGGCTGCGATCACATTCAGGGCTGGCTCGTTTGCAAGGCGCTGCCGTCCGAGGAACTCGCGCAGCGCTTCGAATCGCGCGAGCTTCAGTTGCACGGCGCGTAACGGGCGATGCAGACACGACGCCCAGGCAGCGCAACAAGCCGGCTCACGACCGGCATGGCATTCACTGGAACACGTATGGCTTTTGCGGGACTCACATGGTAAAGGCGGCAGTGCTCGACCGGCTCTGGACGCGAATGAGCGAGCGCGGCGATTTCCCTATGCTGTCGCAATCGCTGCGCACCACCATGGCGGCAGTGACCAACGACGACCTCGACTTCACCGGCCTCGTGCAAGTGGTGCTGTCGGACTTCGCGCTCACCCAGAAGGTGCTGCGCCTCGCGAACTCGGCGATGTACATCGCGTTCGGCGGCAACATCACGACCGTGTCGCGCGCGCTGATGGTGCTCGGCATGGATGCGGTCGGCCATCTGGTCGTCGGTCTGAAGATCGTCGATCACTTTCATCAAAGCGCGCCGCGCCGCATCGACGCGAAACTCGAACTGAACCGCACGCTGCTGTCGGGCTGCGTCGCGCGCAAGCTGACCGAGCGCGGCGACCTGCGCGCCGGTGAGGAAGCGGTGGTCTGCACGCTGATGCGGCAGATCGGCAAGTTGCTGGTCGTGTTCTATCTCGACGCCGAATGGGACCAGATTCGCCGCCATATCGACGGCGGCGCACTCGAAACCGATGCGTGCGTGCTCGTGCTCGGCGTGACCTTCGATGAAATCGGCGCCGAAGCCGCGGTGCGCTGGCGCCTGCCTGACACGATCCGCTCGGGCATGGGTGAGTTCGATCCGGAGGATGTGACGCAACCGCGCCAGGTGCAGTGGCTGCGCGCGATCACCAATTACTCGACCGCGGTCGCCGACGTGCTCACCCAGCAGAACATGCCCGAGGGGGAGCGCGAGGCACGCATCGGCGAACTTGCGCACGAGTACAGCAGCGCGCTGAACACCGACCCCGAGGTGCTGCTGCAGATGAGCGTCGCGCTATCGCGTGAGGATGGCGGCGACAGCGTGATGCGCGAGATCGTCGAGTTACGCGCGAATGCCGATGCGATCGCGCGCGAGGCGCTTACACCCGAGGCGCGCATCGAGATCGGGGTGAAGGATCTGCGCGGCCTGCCCGAGGGCAGCCCGCTCGCACCGACGCTCGCGATGGCCGCCGAGACCGTGCTCGCGGCGCTCGGCTTCTCGCGCACCGTGGTCTACGTCAAGCACAGCAGCGGCACGTTCAAGGCGCGTCTCGGCTTCGGGCCGAAGATCGACGCGGCGCTGCCGCGGCTCTCGTTCAGCACCGCGTTCGAACCCGACGTATTTCATCTCGCGATCGCGAACTCGGTGGGCATCTTCATCGAGAATGCGCGCGATCCGAAGATGGTCGCGCGGCTGCCCGAGTGGTTCCGGCGCTCGTTCGACGACGCGCGCGCGTTCGTGCTGCTGCCGATCGTCGACGAAACCGATCAGACGGTCGCGCTGCTCTACGGCGACTGGTCGCATACGCAGGAGGCGCGCCGCATCTCGCAGAAGGAGATGAGCGTGCTCAACGAACTGGCACGGGAGTTAGGACGTTTTTTCGGCCAGGGGCAGATGCGGGAAATGGAGACGATGTGAAGACCTGGCGTGATCGTTGATCACGCCGCTTCACTTCGATCCTTTCCGTGTTTGCCCGCAAACGATTTTATCCGGGCACCGTGCGGGGCTTTTACCCCACTCAATCCTCGATCCGCTCGAGCCCTTCCGCGCTGCGATCCGCGACGCCGGCCCATGCGCCGGCCGCGAGACCCATCTGCGCGACCTCTTCCACGGTCAACGGAGCAAGACGCTCGCATAGCGTGGCGACGCGCTCCCATGCGCCGCCTTCGAGCGCTTCGACCGCGCTCAACAGCAGACCCAGCCTGCCCTCGCGATGCAGGATCGCGGCCTGGATCGGTCGCGATAGCGTAAGGATGTTCAGCGTATTTTCGAGCGAGCCGCCGAACACCGCATCGACAAACGAAAACACACCGGTCAGGAAGGCCGCATCGGCTTCGTCGCGGCCCGCCTCGGGCATGCGCTCGATCGCGAGTTCCATGAAGCGCGCGCGCGTGGCCGCGAGTTGCAGCAGCGGATCGTCCTCCAGCGCGACCTTGCGGCCGTCTGCGTAGAGCAGCAGCTGCGTCCAGCGCGCGATGCGGTCGGTGCCGGTCGCGTTGATCGCGTCGCGCAGCGTCGTCACCTTGTGACCGACCGCGAGGCCGCTCGAATTCGCGAGCTTCATCAGATGCATGACGAGCACCGGGTTCAGCTTCAGCTCGGCTTCGAGCTGCGCGACCGTCGGGTCGCCCGCGAGCAGTTGCAGCAGATTGAGCAGCGCGTGGCGCGGCGCGCTGACTCGGCGCGTCGCCGAGCTTTGCGCGCGCGCGAAGTAATAACCCTGGAAGCGGTCGAAGCCGAGCTCGTGCAACGTTTCGAAGTCGGCCTGCGCATCGACACCTGATGCGAGCAGCAGCTTGCCAGCCGACTTAAGCACGCTCGCGAGCTTCGGCAGCAGCGCGCGCGGTGTGCGCGTGACGTCGATCTTGACGACTTCGGCGTACGGCAGCAGCTTCGCGAAAGTCTCGTTGGGCTGCGTGACGTCGTCGAGCGCGAAGCGGTAGCGGCGGCCATGCAGATACACGATACGCGCGATCAACGCGTCGTCGACTTCGAGCGATGAAGGCAGCTCGAGCATGAAGCGCTCGGCGGGCAGTCTCAGGATCGCGTCGTCGAGCAGCAGCTCGCGGCTCACGTCGACGTAGGCCGGATGGCCGGTCAGCGCGCCGCGCACGTCGCCCTGCACGAGCCCGCGCACGATCGCGCGCGCGACGCGTTGCACCGGCGTGGACGCGCGGCCCGGCAAGGAGTCGGTTTCGGGAGGGAGATCGGTATTGGCTTGCGGGGCGATGCGGTCCGCGTCGGCGAGCGGCAGCTCGGGCGCACGCACCTTGATCTCATAGCCGCACAGCATGCCGTCCCGATTCAGAATGGGCTGCCTTGCGTAGCTGGCGATGAGCGACGCGTCGTCGGTCGTGCCGCTGTGGCTCAGAGTCTCGATTGCGATGGTGGTCATTCCAGTCCCCCGCTCGGCGCCGCTGGCGCCTGGCCGCTATGTTCTGTTTTTCGCTGCACGTTGGCGCGTTTCCGTGACGTTGCAAGCTCCGTCGCGCGCGGCAGTGTGCGTCGCAATTTTATCGCAGCGTCATTGGGCACGAACAGGCTTACGAGGCAATATCTCGAAATATTTGCTGAACGTTTGGGACACGCGTGCAGAAAGCAAAACGGCCGCAACGCGCGGCCGTTTTGCACACTTCGATGCATCGTTACTTCAGCACGACTTTCACGTCGAAGTATTTGGCGGCGAGGCGGTCGATCGTGCCATCCGCCTTCAGCTCCTTCAACGCGCCGTTCAGCGCATCCTTCAGTGCCTTGTCGTTCTTGCGCACGCCGTAGCCGACACCCGCGCCGAGCAGCTTGTCGTCGCTGACGGCCGGACCGGCGAACTCGAAGCCCGCGCCCTGCGGCTTCTTCAGAAAGCCCTTCGATGCCGCTTCGGCGTCCTGGAACGACGCATCGAGACGGCCCGACGCGAGGTCCGCGTAGATCTGATCCTGCGTCTGATAGGGCACGACGTCGACCCCGGCCGGCGCCCAGCGCGCCTTCGCATAGGTTTCCTGGATCGTGCCCTGCAGCACGCCGACATGCTTGCCCTTCAGCGATGCGGGCGTCGGCTGCAGAGCGCTGCCCTTCTTCGCGATCATCTGGTTCGGGATCGCGTAGATCGGATCGGTGAAGTCGATCGCCTGGCGACGCTGGTCGGTGATCGTCATGTCCGAGTTGATCGCGCTGAACTTGCGCGCTTCGAGCGCCGGGATCAGGCCGTCGAACGAGTTCTCGACCCACACGCATTTGGCCTTCAGCTTCGCGCACACTGCATTGCCGACGTCGATGTCGAAGCCCTGCAACTCGCCAGCGGGCGACTTCGATTCGAACGGCGCATACGACGCCTCGACGCCGAAGCGCACTTCCTTGATCTCAGCCGCCGACGCGGTGCCTGCCGTCAACACCGCCGTCGCGACCAGCGCGAGTGCGGCCAGGTTGGGCCAATTCTTCTTCATTACGGATGTTCCTTTACGGTGTGGACTGAAACGGAGCCGATTCGGCGCGCACAGGCGGATTACGCCGCCGCGCTTCGGACTCGCGCGGCCGGCGTGACCCGTGGATGCGACAGCCGCGAAGCCCGCGATTGTACATGGAACCTGTCTAGACAAGCCTGGACAGTGTGTCGGCGGTGGTGTCGACGACGAGCAGACCGGCGCGCAGGCCGGGCTTGACCGTCGGGTTCGGAAACACGATGCGCTCTTCGTCGCGCTGCACCGTGTATTGATAGTCGCCGTCGCGCGCCAGCAAGCTGCCCTGTATGAGCGGCGTGAAGTTCGGCACGTCCGGCGCGAGCAGCAGCTCGAATGCGTCGCTTTGCTTGGTCAGCTGATCGACGACGGTGAACACACGCGGCAGAGCGGCTTGCGCGTCGGCTTGCGTGTTGGCTCGCGAACCCACGCGCGTGCCGGCCAGCAGCGCGCGCACCGCGAGATCCGCGCCCTCGAAGCGTGTCAGGTCGTTCTCGCCGAACGGCCGCACCTTGCCGAGTTCGAGCGTGCACGCAGCAGCGCCACACGCTTGCGCGGTGAAGTGCGAATAGGTGTTGCCCTTCGTCGTGTGCAGCAGCACCGCGCTGATACGCGCGTCGCCGAGCCATTCGAACATCGCGCGCGAAAACGGCTTGCCGGTATGCGGCAACAGCGCGAAGCGCTCGAACACCGACGCGCGGATCGCCGTATGCATGTCGATATGCCAGCGCGCGCCGGGCGCGGCGGACGCGTCGGCGAAAAAGCGCGTCGCGGCCTGTTCGAGCGCGGCCGCGCGCGGCGCCTCATGACTGTGCGGCAGTTGCAGATGACGGCCGCTGAACAGCCGGTTCAGATCGTCGTCGCGATAGCGGCCGCCGTCGCGCATCGCCTCGATGTTGCCGAGAATCACGAGCAACCGGCAGGCAAGCACGGCGCGGCCCTGCGCGATATCGGCGACGATGCGCGACAGCAGTTCGATCGGCGCGGTTTCGTCGCCATGCACGCCGGCCGACACGAGCACGCTACGGATGTCCGCGTGCTGCTCCGCGGGCTCGATGACGAGCACACCGTCGCCCTGCCACGTCCAGCGCACGCCGTTCGCACACGTGCCTTGCGCTTGCTGCGCGGCAGGCCGGGACCCCGCGAGCGTCCACGCGAGAAAATCGTCGAGCATCGCGCTCGGGGCCGCCATCGCGTGCTCAGCGCTGGAAGTCATACAGCGAGCCCAGAGCGAGGATTTGCGTCAGCTCATCGAGCGCGGTGCGCGACTCGACCAGCAGCTTCGGATCGGTCAGATCGGCGGGTGCGAGACGATCGCGGTAGTGCTTTTCGATCCACGCATCGAGACGGCCGAACAGCGTGTCGTCGAGCCACACACCCGGCGCGACCGCCGCGCGTTCGGTGTCGTCGAGTACGACGCGCAACCGCAGACATGCGGGGCCGCCACCGTTCTTCATGCTCTCGCGCAGATCGAACACGAGCACTTCGTCGATCGGACCGCTGTGCGCAGTCAGCTCATCCAGATACGCGGCCACGCGCGGATTTTCGCGGCACTCCTGCGGCACGACCAGCACCTGCTTGCCGTCGGGCCGAGTCAGCAGCTGGCTGTTGAACAGATACGACGTCACCGCGTCGGCGACGCTGACCTGGGCGTCGGGCACTTCGATTACGTTGAACCCTGCGTGCAGGCTCGCGAGCTTCGCGCGCAGCTCGTCGTACACCGCCTGCTGCTCGACGAACGCGAGCTGATGGCAGAACAGCGTGTTGCGATTGCCGACCGCGATCACGTCGTTATGGAACACGCCCGCGTCGATCACTTCAGGGTTCTGCTGCGCGTACACGGTCGCCGCTTCCTGCAAGCCATGACGATGCGCGACCGCGCGGCTCGCCTCGAACGTCTGGCGCGCCGGATAGCGCTTCGGTTCCGGCCCGCGACGATACTCGCTGCGGCCATACACGAAGAATTCGACACCGCGCGCCTTGTATTGCTCGCAAAAGCGCGTGTGATTCGCCGCGCCCTCGTCGCCGAGCGCGGGCGTGCCGGGCAGCGCCTCGTGCACGACGAAGCGGTCGGCGTCGCTGAACATCGCGCGCAGCGTGCGGCGTGTCGACTCATGTTCGATCGCGCGATGCAGCTTGCTGCACAGATTGGCCGGCGTGAAATGCACGCGGCCGTCGTGCGTATCCGCGGATGGGCTCACCGTCGCCGCGTTCGCGGTCCACATCGCCGAGGCCGAACTCGCCGCCGCGAGCAGTTCGGGCGCGTTGTTCGCGACGCGCGCGATCACCGAAGCATCGTCGCCGGAAAAACCGAGCTCGCGCAACAGACGCATCGACGGACGCTCCTGCGGCGGCAGCACGCCCTGATGAAAGCCGAGGTCCGCCAGCTGCTTCATCTTGCGCAGACCCTGGCGCGCGGCGGCCTTCGGATTCGCGACCGACTTCTCGTTGTTCTGCGACGCGACGTTGCCGAACGACAAGCCCGCGTAGTTGTGAGTCGGGCCGACCAGGCCGTCGAAATTGGCTTCAGTGGCTTGCAGCATCGTCGATCCTTAGAATTGGAGGCCCGGCGAGACGCTCGCGGGCATGTTCAGTTGCGCGCTCTCGACCGAGGCCATTGGGTATGCGCAGTAGTCGGCCGCATAGTACGCGCTCGGCCGATGATTGCCCGAGCGGCCCGGCCCGCCGAACGGCGCTCCTGAAGAAGCGCCATTGGTCGGCCGGTTCCAGTTGACGATGCCCGCGCGAATCGTGCGCTGGAAATGCGCCCACAGCGCTTCGTCGTCGGCGAGCAGGCCCGCCGAGAGACCGAACTCCGTATCGTTCGCCCGTTCGAGCGCGTCGTCGAAATTGCGGTAGCGGATGATCTGCGCGAGCGGACCGAAGTGCTCCTCGTCGGGCAGGTCCTTTACGTCGGTCACGTCGAGAATCGCGGGCGTGACGAAGCCGAGCTGCGGATCGCGCTGCTCCATTTTCAGCAGAGCCTTCGCGCCGCTCGCGAGCAGACGCTCCTGCGCGCCGATCAAACGCGAGGCCGCGCGCGCCGACACCACGGCGCCCATGAACGGCTGCGGCTTGGCGTTGTATTCACCGACGCCGATGCGCGCGGTCACTTCCGTCAGGCGCGCGAGGAAGCGCTCGCCGAACGCATCGTCGGGCACGAAGATGCGGCGCGCGCACGTGCAGCGCTGCCCCGCCGACAGAAACGCCGATTGAATCGTGTGGTGCACGGCGGCGTCGAGGTCCGCGACCGGGCCGATCACGAGCGGATTGTTGCCGCCCATTTCGAGCGCGAGCACGATCTCCGGCCGTCCGCCGAACTGTTTGTGCAGCAATGTTCCGGTATCCGAACTACCGGTGAAGAACAGTCCGTCGATCTGCCGGTGATTCGCGAGCGCGATGCCGGTGTCCTTCTCACCCTGGACGAGATTCAGCACGCCGGCAGGCAGCCCCGCGTCGCGCCAGATCTGCACGGTCAGCGCCGCGACGCCGGGCGCGAGTTCGGACGGCTTGAACACGACCGCATTACCGGCGATCAGCGCGGGCACGATATGCCCGTTCGGCAGATGGCCCGGGAAGTTGTACGGCCCGAACACCGCCACCACGCCATGCGGACGATGCCGCAGCACCGCGGTGCCGTCGGCCATCGCCGAGCGCTTTTCGCCGGTGCGTTCGCTGTAGGACTGAATCGAGATCTCGACCTTCGCGGCCATCGAGGCCGCTTCGGTGCGCGCTTCCCACAGCGGCTTGCCGGTCTCGCGGCCGATCGCTTCGGCGAGCGCTTCCTTGCGCTCTGTCACGAGCGCGGCGAAGCGGCGCACCACCGCGCAGCGCTCGTCGAGCGTCAGCGCCGACCATGCGGCGAACGCGCGGCGCGCGCTACGTACCGCGCGATCGACGTCGTCCGCCGACGCGCTGTTGCCTTGCCACACCACCGCGCCCGTGCCGGGATTGCGCGATGCGAATACGGGTCCTGTGCCGGCGGCCCATTCGCCGTCGATGAAAAGCTCGCTCATGATCATCCTTGTTTGTGTTTCAACGGCAGCACCCGCAGCGGATCGCCTGCCTGCACGCGCAGCGCGTCGGCCTCGGCCGCGCTCAGGCGGCACACGCCGTTGCGCGGCACGCCCGCCACGACGCCTACGCGAAAATCGCCGAGCGACGTATTCGATACCATCGACTTCGGCCCGTCCTGCGCGGCTTGCTCCGCTGCCTCGCCAATTTCAGCCGCCACCAGCACGCTTTCGCGCACCGTGCGCAAATCGGCGATATGGCATTCGAGCACCGGACCCGCGTCGAAAATATCGACGTGATTCTCATAGCGCAGCCCTTCGGCTTCGAGCATGCGGCGCGCGGGAATCGTGTCGTTATGCGTGAGGCCGACGCAGCGCTGCGCCTCTTCCGGCAACAGTTCGACGTACACCGGATAGCGCGGCATCAGCTCGGCGAGAAACGCCTTGCGGCCGTGCGAGCTCAAATAGTCGGCCGCGTTGAAATCGATCTGGTAAAAATGCGAGCCGACCGCGCGCCAGAACGGCGACGTGCCCTGCTCGTCGAAATGGCCGCGCAGCTCCGCGCACAGACGCTGCGGAAAACGCTCGCGAAACTGCGCGAGAAACATGAAGCGCGAGCGCGACAGCAAGCCGCCGACGCCGCTCGTGCGATAACGCGGGCTCAGGAACAGCGAGCACACTTCCGCATAACCGGTGAGGTCGTGCGAGATGTTCAGCGCGTGCATGCGCGTCCAGATGCCGAGATCCTGGCTCGCGTGCACGACCGTGCTCACGCGATAGTTGTAGAACGGCTGCTGCAGACCCACCGCCGTTTCGATACCGCAGACGCCGGCCACGTCGCCGGTCGCGGTGTCTTCCATCACGAAGAAATAACCGGCCTCGTGCGGCGCGGCCTGATCTTCCATCGTGCGGCGCGCGCGCTCGACACGCGCCGCGAGCGCATCGCGATCCGGTTTGAAGGTGGTCAGGCCCGGCCCGGTTTCCTGCGCGAGCCGCATCAGCGCATCCACATCGCCTCGTTGTACTACGCGAACGACGATCATTGCGCGTCTCCCGATTGTTCATCCTGCGGCTGATGCAGCGGCACGCAGCGCACCGCATCGCCTTCCCGTACGCCGAGCGCGGCGCGCGCCGCCTGTGACAACCCGGCGCCCGATTCCTTGCCGGGCGCGAGATCGCCGAGCACGCAACGGAACTCGCCGGCGGCGCCGTTGTGCGCGATCAGGTACGTTGCGCCGTGCGTCGCAGATGCCTCGCGCACGACGCGCGTTTCGTTGTGCTTGACGCTGACACTGCGATCCACCTGCGCGGTCAGTACCGGACCCGCGTCGAAGATATCGACGTAGCGATCGGTCTCGAAGCCTTCCTCGAGATGAATCTCATACGCGAGCAGCGCGTTCGCGTCCGGCTCGCCGAGCACGCGCTGCGCCGCTTCGGGCAACAGCGGCACATACACGGGATAGGTCGGCATCACTTCGGCGATAAAGGTGCGGCTGCGGCCGCCCGATTCGACTTCGATGTCGGCGAAATTGCGGCCGAAAAACTTGCGCCCCACCGCTTCCCAGAACGGCGATACACCGTTTTCGTCGGTCACGCCGAGCAGCAGCGAGAACACCTCGGGCGTGAAGCGCTTGCGATTCGCGGCGATGTACATCATCCGCGCGCGCGACATCAGTTGCGCGGCCGCGTCGCCGCGCAGCGACGGGTCGATGTAGTAGCCCGCGAGCCGGCTCTTGCCGGTCAGCTCGTGCGACATCGTCAGCGCGTGAATCTTGCGATTCACGTGCAGTTCGCGCGACGCATGAATCAGCGCGTCGTTGCGAAACACGTAGAACGGGTCCGCGTACCCGGCCGCCGCGACGATGCTCGCGGTGCCCATCAGCTTGCCGGTCTGCGAGTCTTCGAGCACGAACAGATAAAACTCCTCGCCCGGAAAATCGACCTCCGCGCGAAACGAGTCTTCCGACAACGCGACCCGCGCTTCGAGCGCGCGCCGGTCGTGCGGCAGGGAATGCAGCACCGGCTGCGCGGTGCGCGCCATATGCTCGAGCGCATCGAGATCGGCAAGGCGGCCTGGACGTACGAAGAGCATCATCGTTCCTGTTGAATGTGACGCATGATCCGCTGCATCAGCGTGGGCGTGCGGGACTGCCTGAACATCAATGCGACGCCGCCTGCGCGTTCGCGCCGACGAGTTCGCCGAAGGCCGTCTCGAGGCGCGCGAAGCCTGCGGCCATGTCGTCGAGCGGCATGATCAGCGACGGCACGAAGCGCAGCACGTCCGGACCCGCCATCAGCATGATCACGCCGTGCTGGCCGGCCGCGGTGACGAAGTCCTTCGCGCGGCCCCGGAACGTGTCGTTCAGTTCGGCGCCGATCAGGAGACCCTTGCCACGCACTTCGGTAAATAGCCCGAAGCGCTCGTTCAGTTTCGCGAGATGACCCTTCAGCACTTCGCTGCGCGAGCGTACGCCTTCGAGCAGCTTCGGGTCGCTGACGAGTTCGACCACTTTTTCCGCGATCGCCGAGCCGAGCGGATTGCCGCCGTAAGTCGTGCCGTGCACGCCGACCTTGAAGTGCGCGGCGAGCTCTTTGGTGGTCAGCATCGCGCCGATCGGGAAGCCGTTGCCGAGCGCCTTCGCGGTGGTCAGGATGTCCGGCGTCACGCCGGTGTCCTCGTACGCGTAGAAGAAGCCGCTGCGGCCCACGCCGGTTTGCACTTCATCGAAAATCAGCAGCGCGTTGTGCTGGTCGCACGCTTCGCGCAGCGCCTTCAGGAACGCCGGATCGGCCGGGATCACGCCGCCCTCGCCCTGGATCGGCTCGACGATCACCGCGCAGGTCTGCGCGCCGATCGCCTGCTTCGCCGCTTCGATGTCGTTGTACGGCAGATGCGTGATGCCGGCCGGCACCGGGCCGAAGCCTTCCGAGTACTTCGGCTGGCCACCGACGCTGACGGTGAACAGCGTGCGGCCGTGGAACGACTGCGCGAACGAAATGATTTCGTCTTTCTGCGCGCCGTGACGGTCGAACGCGACGCGGCGCGCGAGCTTCAGCGCGGCCTCGTTCGCCTCGGCGCCCGAATTCGCGAAGAACGCGCGGTCGGCGAACGTGAGGCTTTCGAGGCGCTTCGCGAGGCGCAGCACCGGCTCGTTCGTGTAGCCATTGCCGATGTGCCACAGCTTGCCGCCCTGCTCATGCAATACCTTCAGCAGCTCGGGATGCGCATGACCGAGCGCGGTGACGGCGATGCCGCCGGCGAAGTCGATGTAGTCGCGGCCTTGCGTGTCCCACACGCGCGAGCCGAGACCGCGATCCGGTACGAAGGCGGCGGGGGCAAACACCGGCACCATGACTTCGTCGAAGGTCTGGCGTGTCACAGTCAGTTCGTTCATGGCAATTCCTTTTACGGGTGACAGGTAATACAGCTAGTGTAGGAAACCGCGCGCGGCACGTCTTGCGCATACGCGACGCTTTCTATGAGGTTCCGCGCGTCGCGGCTGTCGAGCTTTGCGCTGAACTTGCCGCGGTTTCGCTTTCAGATGGCTTGCGTCAATCGAGCTCGGGCCGCTCGATCAGCGCGGCCGGCCGCGGCTCGCTCGCGCCGCCGTGCGCGCCGGTCTGGCGGTCGATCCAGTTGCGGCGATCCTCGCGCGGGGTGACGCCGAAGCGCTCCCGATACGCATTCGAAAAGTGCGCCGCCGACGCAAACCCGCATGCGAGGCTGATCTGCACGACGGATTTGCTGGTGCGCTGCAATTGCGTGCGCGCCTTCGACAGCCGCAGCCCCAGATAGTATTTGGACGGCATCGAGCCGAGATACTGGCGAAACAGGCGCTCGAGCTGCCGCCGCGAGACGCCGACGAAGCCGGCGATTTCATCGGTGGTCAGCGGGTCCTCGATATTGGCTTCCATCAGCAGCAGCGCGTCGTTCAGGCGCGGGTGGCGCTCGCCCGGCGCGGTCACGAACGGAATGCGCTGACGCTCCTCGCCCGCGCGCAGCACGCCTACGCCGAGCGTATCGGCGATGCGCTCCGCGAGTTCGGGCCCGTGCTCGCGGCCGATCATCGCGAGCATGAAGTCGACGGTCGCCTGGCCGCCCGCGCAGGTCGCGCGATCGCGATCGATTTCGAAGATCTGCTGCGTGACGATCGAGCGTTCGAACTGTTCAGAGAACTGCTGATAGGTTTCCCAATTCACGCTGACGCGATAGCCGGACAGCTGCCCCGCCATCGCGAGCCACCACACGCCGTGGTGGATACCGGTGACGAGCGGCGTGCGCTGACCGACGCGCGCGAGGCTCGCGAGAAACAGCCGGTAGTCGGCGAACTGCTGGAACCGCTCGCTGACGATGATCAGCCAGTCACACGCGATCGCGTCGCCGAACGCGGCATCGGCCGGCCATTGCGCGCCGCCCGCGAGCGGCACCGCGCGGCCGTCCCACGAACATACCTGCACGCGATACAGCGCACGGCCGTCGATTTCATTGGCGAGATTGAGCGCGTCGACGATCGGCCCGACGCCCGACATCGACACGGGCGGCAGTGCGACGATCGCGACCTGCGTCGTGCGAGCCGGGCTGGACGTGCGGGCCATCGGGTGTCCGTAAAAAGCGAGCCGCGCTTTACTTCAGGCTGCCGGACAGGAACTGCTTCAGGCGCTCGCTGCGCGGCGCGCTCAGCACCTCGGCGGGATTGCCCTCCTCCTCGGTGCGGCCCTGGTGCAGGAACATCACATGGTTCGACACATTGCGCGCGAAGCCCATTTCGTGCGTGACGACGATCATCGTGCGGCCTTCCTCGGCGAGCTTCTGCATCACCTTCAGCACTTCGCCGACCAGTTCGGGGTCGAGCGCGGAGGTCGGTTCGTCGAACAGCATCACGTCCGGGTCCATCGCGAGCGCGCGCGCGATCGCGACACGCTGCTGCTGGCCGCCTGACAGATGCGACGGATACTGCTTCTCGAGACGCGGCGCGAGCCCGACCTTCTCCAGATACTCGCGCGCCCGGTCCTCGGCCTCCTTGCGCTTCAGACCGAGCACATGAATCGGCGCTTCGATCACGTTCTCGAGCACGTTCATGTGCGCCCACAGGTTGAAGTGCTGGAACACCATCGCGAGCTTCGTGCGGATGCGCTGAAGCTGCTTGTGATCGGCGACTTCGAGATTACCGGCGCGATCGGTCTTCGTCTTGACCGCTTCGCCGTCGACGATGATCTGCCCGGCGTTCGGCCGCTCGAGAAAATTGATGCAGCGCAGGAAAGTGCTCTTGCCCGAGCCGCTCGCGCCGATAATGCTGATCACGTCGCCCTTGTTCGCGTTGAGCGACACGCCCTTGAGCACTTCGTTGTCGCCGTAGCTCTTGTGGATGTCCTGTACGGCGAGCTTGCAAGCTTCGGTTTGAGTGGTATGGAGCAAGATGCTCTCCCAGTGAGAATACGGATCGGTCTGGTGCGGACGCCGCCCTGCCGAAGCTCGAGGCGCCCGATGCTATGTCGTCAACGCGCGCTCAGTGCGTGCGCACCGCGAGATGCGCGAGCCAGCGACGCTCGGCGCGCCTGAACAGCGCGACGAGCGCGAACGACACCACGAGATAAATCAGCGCCGCGAGCCCGAACGCGTTGAACGACTGGTAGGTCGCCGAGTTCGCATCGCGCGCGACCTTCAGGATGTCGGGCACCGTGGCCGTGAACGCGACCGTCGTCGCGTGCAGCATCAGGATCACTTCGTTACTGTACAACGGCAACGCGCGGCGCAGCGCGGACGGTATCACAATGCGCCGGTACATCGTGAACGCGCTCATGCCGTAGGCACGCGCCGCCTCGACTTCGCCGTGCGAGGTCGAGCGGATCGCGCCCGCGAAAATCTCGGTCGTGTACGCGCAGGTGTTCAAGGCGAACGCGAGGATCGCACAGTGAAAGCCGCTGCGAAAAAACGCGTCGAGCAGACTGTGCGAGCGCACGAACGCGAGACTGTACACGCCGGTGTAGATCAACAGCAGCTGGACGTAGAGCGGCGTGCCGCGAAATACGTAGGTGTACAGACGTACCGGCGTCGACAGCCAGCGCTTCTTCGACACGCGCGCAACCGCGAGCGGCACGGCGCACACGAAGCCGATCGCGATCGACGCGACCAGCAGCCACAGCGTGACCGCGAGACCCGACAGGCGTTGCCCGTCCCAGAACAGATACGCCTTCCAGAATTGATTGAGGATGTCGATCATGACGCTCAGAGCTCCGCGTGTCGCACGCCGATCGAATAGCGGCGGTTCAGCCAGATCAGCGCGAGGTTCGATACGGTGGTGATCGCCAGATAGATCAGCGCGGCGACGAGGATGAAGAAGAACATGTTGAAGGTGCTTTTGCCCGCGTCCTGCGCGGCCTTGACGACGTCGGCGAGACCGATGATCGACACGAGCGCGGTGGCTTTCACGAGCACCTGCCAGTTGTTGCCGATGCCGGGCAGCGCGAAGCGGATCATCTGCGGGAACAGGATGCGCGTGAACACGCGCACGCCGCTCATGCCGTACGCGCTGCCCGCTTCGAGCTGGCCGCGCGGCACCGCGAGAAAGGCGCCGCGAAAAGTCTCGGTGAAATACGCGCCGTAGATGAAACCGAGCGTCAGCACGCCGGCCACGAACGGATCGATGTCGATCTGCTCGATGCTGAACATGTCGGTCAGATCATTGAGCCAGATCTGGATGCTGTAGAACAGCAGCAGCATCAGCACGAGGTCGGGCACCGAGCGGATCAGCGTCGTGTAGCCGGTCGCGATGACCCGCAAGGGCCGGTTGAACGAGAGTTTCGCCGCCGCGCCCGCGAGGCCGAGCAACACAGCGGCCGCCAGCGACAGAACGGACAGCTCGATCGTCTGGAGCGTGCCGGCGAGCAGCACGGGACCAAAGCCGTATAGGAACACGCGTGTCTCCATCCAGGTTCGTTGAATTGGCGCGGATGGCGGCGGCTTCATGGGCTGCTCGCTGCTCCGGCATGGCGCGGAGTCTCGCAAGCTGAAATCAATTTCTCAAATACCCGGCGGGTGGTTTGCTGCGACGCAACATGACACTTCGACGCACGACGGAACGCTCGTAGCGCTTGGTTTCACGGGGGTTATCGTGTTGTCGGGCGCGCCGCACGCGCCTGGCCGTGCGGCGATTTCGCCAGTTTCGGGTCGCTTTTTCGATAGGCCGCGCCGACGGCGGTGGCACCGCCCGATCGCGTCGCGCTGTTGCATCAGCGCGTCCACGCCGGCTCCGACGCCTGACAGCTCGCGCTCAGTCGAGCCCGAGCCGCGCGCGAATCGCCGGCAGCATCTGCTCGACCGCCTCGCGCCCTTCCTCGATGGCTGGCGCCGCGCGATGAAAATCGAAGATGCCCATGCCGCCGAGACGCGGCTGGATCAGGATATCGGCCGGTTCGCCAGCGAGCCGGCTGCGCGTGATGCGCACCTGCATGATGTCGATGCTTTGCGCGATCGAGCTCAGCATCGACGGCACCTGCGCGCTTGGCTTCGGCGGCACGCGCACGTCGTCGGTGGCGCTCGCCTCCGCCGGCGCGAGCCAGCGCGGCCATGGCTTGCCGTTGCGGCGCAGCGCGACGGGCGGCGGTGCGGTGGGATCGAGCGCGGGCGTTTGAATGACCGGGCCGCCGAAATCGCGGCCGTTCAGGATGTCGTTGTTCAGATCGATCGCGATCACGCAGTCCGCGCGCATGCCCCGCGCGACCGACACCGGCACCGGATTGCTGAGCCCGCCGTCGACGAGCCACACGCCGTTGTGCCATACCGGCGTGAAGATGCCCGGAATCGCAATGGATGCGCGCACCGAGTCGATCGTGCTGCCGTCCTGCAGCCAGATTTCGCGGCCCGTGTCGAGTTCGGTCGCGACCGCCGCGAACGGCATGTGCAGTTGCGCGATCGAGCAGCCGGCGAATTTGTCGGCGAATAGCTGGATCACCTTGCGCCCGCCAAGCAGGCCGCCCGAGATGCGCAGATCGAGCAGCCGCACCACGGTCTGCCACGTGAGACGCGACACCCACTCCTCGAGCCAGTCGAGATCGCCGTTCGCATAGACCGCCCCGACCAGCGCGCCGATCGACGTGCCGCACACGACGTCGGGCCTGATGCCCGCGTCTTGCAGCGCGCGAATCGCGCCGATATGCGCCCAGCCGCGCGCGGCGCCGCCCCCCAACACCAGCCCGATCCGGCTGTATCGACGTCGACGTATCATGCCTACCCCGCTTTTTCGGCCCGCTTATCCGGCCGTCTTCTGATCGACATTGCCCCCGCCTATCGCCCGCGGATCACGTCCGAGCGTGACGTGGTGTACACCCTCTGGTTCCGGTCGAAGTGAACGTTGAAGATGCCTTCTTCGGTCACGCCGCCCTCGCGCCATTTCCAGCTCCACACGGTTTCCGGCTTCAGCGGAAACACCGCCACCTGTCCAGGCTTGCCAAGCAAGCGCCGCACCTCGTCCTCGGTCATGCCCGAGCGAACCTGCGCGAAGTTGTCCGCGGTCAGCACCTGCGTGATCGCCTGCAGCTTGCCGTCGCGATCGATGTCGACCATGTAGGTGTTCAGGCCTTGCGGGCCGCGCGGATATTCGAAGCGCTTCGAGCCGTCGGTGAAGGTGCGCGTGGTCTCGGGCTTGCCCATCTGCGCGAGGATTTGCGCTTCGGTCGTGACGCCCGGCGTCATGTTCTTGAGCAGCAACGCGTCCGGTTTGACGGCGTTGAAAAAGTCCTTGAGTTTTTGCACGGCTTGATCGCTCTGCTGTTGGTCGCAGCCGGTCAGCGCAAAGCACGCTATCAGTAGCGTGACGCCCAGCGGTTTGAGGCTCACTTCGGTTCCTGTCCGGAGATGTGGGATCTGTCGTCGCGGCGCCTGGCCGGTCTGTAGTGTGTACTACAAGGATAACCGCGCACGGAGAAAACCGCGAGCAACGCGGGCGCGACGGGTGCGGCGACGCACGCAACGTGTTGCGCGCAGCGCTAATGGATCGGCTGAGGTCGGCTGAGATGGGCACGCCAAAAGCAAAAAGGCGACGCTGCGTACAGCGTCGCCATGTCGGTCGACAGGATCAACCGGAAGTGACGGCGGCTCATTGGCCGCCTTGCGCGAAGCACCGCGGACGGCGCGCAGCGGTCTGCTCCAGACGAAGCGATGAGCAACCTTGGCTACTCACCTTGCGCCATCGCCGAATGACAAACCGCTGCCTTTTATGGCCGCCCTGGTCCCTCGAAAAGCCTTCCAGATGCCGCTAATTTAAACGCATCGGAGGCTTTCGACGAGAGCGCGTTTACACCGAATTGGCAGAAGATTCGCGCGGCGCAAGCGGGGTGCCGGATGGCCGGCCCCCGGATGGCCGGCCGCCGGATGGCCGGCCCCCGGATGGCCGGCCCCCGGATCGCCGGCCGATCAAATCACACGAAAGCCGTGCGTGCCGTCGCGCGCGAGTTGCGCGACGAGCCCATGCTCCCACTCCAGATACGCGCTCATCGCTTCGCGCGCGTTCTCGGTGCCCTCATACGGCCGCTGATAACGATCGATCCGCGGCGACGCCATCCGCGTCCCGCCCGACTCCACGGGCAGGCCCGCGTCGATCCACGCGATCGTGCCGCCGCGCAGCACCTGCACCGGCCGCCCGGTCGCCGCGGCGAGCTCCGGCGCGACGAAGCGCGCGAGCACGTCGCTGCCGCACGTGAGCACAAAGCGCTTCGCGTCGGGCAGTGTGCGCAGCGCGTCGGCGAGCTGACTGCGGATCACGAACCACGCGCCCGGAATATGCCGCCTCAGATAGTGCGTGCTGCTCGTGAAGTCGAGCACGACGGTTCCCGTCGACTGCAGCAGCGCGGCGAGCTCGGCCGGCGCGATGTCGTCGACGTCGGGCGGCGTGACCGCGTTGCGCGCCAACGGCGCCATGCCCTTCTCGGCGAAATCGGCCGCCGTCAGGCCATCGACCACGTACACCTCTACGTTCATCTGCGCGAGCCACGATGCGGTCATGTTCGCGCGCACACCGTCGCTGTCCGCGAGGATCACGCGCGCGCCGCGCACCGTCACGAACAGGTCGGTTTCCTGCACGAGCTGGCCGCCCGGCGCGCTGCGAAAACCGGGTACATGGCCCGCCTCGTATTCCTCCGGGTTGCGAACGTCGAAGCGATAGACGGTACGCATCGCTTCGTCGGCCCAGCGGCGCGCTTCGTCGCGCGACGTGCGGCGCACGCGCGCCCGGTCGGCAAGCGCGCGCGCGCCGTCTGCCGCGGCGAGACGGGAAGCGTCGTCGACCGCGCCTTCGACACGCCGCGCGCTGCCGTGCGCGAGCGGTTGACCGGCGAGCGTCCAGCCCATCGTGCCGTTGCGCAGCGCGGCCACCGGATTCGGCACGCCCGCGTTGATCAGCGACTGCGCGCCGATGATGCTGCGCGTGCGCCCCGCGCAATTGACGATGATGCGCGTGGCCGGATCCGGCGCGAGCTGCCTGGCGCGCAGCACCAGCTCCGCGCCCGGCACGCTGATGCTGCCGGGGATGTTCATGATCTGAAACTCGTCGAAGCGGCGCGCGTCGAGCACCACGACATCGGCCTCGCGATCGAGCAGCGCCTGCACCTGCTGCGCGGACAGCGACGGCGTATGACGCACGCTTTCGACCAGTTCGCCGAACGCCTTGCTCGGCACGTTGACATCCTTGAACAACTCGCCGCCCGCTTCGCGCCAGCCTTGCAGGCCGCCTTCTAGCAAGGCGACGTTGGTATAGCCGAGTTCGGCGAAGCGCTCGGCCGCACGCCTCGCGAGGCCTTCGCCGGCATCGAACACGACGATCGGCACGGCCGGGCGCGGCAGCCGCAGCGGCGCGTCGAGTTCGAGCCGCGACAGCGGCAGATTGGCGGCGAACAACGGATGACTGCGCGCGTGCGGATCTTCCTCACGCACGTCGACGAGCGCGATCTCCTCGCGGTCGAGCAATGCGTGGGACACGTCTTGGAATGACCGGGTACGAAACTCTTTGACGACATTCATGGGATCGGGAACTCCTTCGCTACATTCCGGATGTCCGGCAACGGGTCGCGTCACCGCACCGATACTTAACCGTACACTCGAATTCCGATCGGCGCACGGTCACTCGCTGGATTGCTGATTCGGGCGCACTGCGAATGCCAAGCACCGCCGCGCGAACACGCTACGCACGTGCAATTTCCGCGCCATGGGTCGCGCCTCGGCGCGCCTCATCGGTCCTGCCGACCCTTCGGTCGACAGGGGCATCGCCGCGCCGCCAGCAGAAAAGGCGCCGCTTTGCCACAATGCCCCATCGCGCAAAAGCGCCGCCCATCGCAATCAACAGACAATGATCCCCTTCTCGGTTCTCGATCTTTCGCCGGTCACCGCGGGTGCCACGCCGGCTGACGCGTTCAGGAACACACTGTCACTCGCGCAGCACGCGGAAAAGCTGAACTACAAGCGTTACTGGCTCGCCGAGCATCACAACATGACCGGTATCGCGAGCGCGGCGACCTCGGTCGTGATCGGCTACGTGGCCGGCGGCACGAAGACGATTCGCGTCGGCTCCGGCGGCATCATGCTGCCGAACCATGCGCCGCTCGTGATCGCCGAGCAGTTCGGCACGCTCGCGTCACTGTATCCGGGGCGGATCGATCTCGGCCTCGGCCGCGCGCCCGGCACCGATCAGACCACCGCTCGCGCGCTGCGCCGCGATCTCCAGGCGAGCGCCGAAACCTTCCCCGACGACGTCGTCGAATTGCAACGGTATTTCGCCGAGCCGGTCGCGGGTCAGCGCATTCGCGCGGTGCCGGGCGCGGGCCTGAACGTGCCGCTGTGGCTGCTCGGTTCGTCGCTGTACAGCGCGCAACTGGCCGCGGCGCTCGGGCTGCCGTTCGCGTTCGCGTCGCACTTCGCGCCCGATTACATGATGACCGCGTTGCAGGTGTATCGCACGCAGTTCCGGCCGTCCGCGACGCTGGCGAAGCCCTATGCGATGGTCGGCGTCAATCTGTTCGCCGCCGACACGAACGACGAAGCCGCACGCCTGTTCACGTCGCTGCAGCAGCAGTTCATCAATCTGCGGCGCGGCACGCCGGGACAATTGCAGCCGCCGGTCGAGCGGCTCGACGCGTCGGAGATGGAGTTGAACAACGTCGCGCGTGCGCTCGCCTGCACGGTGCTCGGCGATCGCGACGCAATCCGCGAAGGTCTGCAATCGATCATCGAGCAGACCGGCGCGAACGAGTTGATGCTGACCGCGCAGATTTACGATCACGCCGCGCGGCTGCGCTCGTTCGAGATCGGCGCCGAGGTGCGCGATGAAATGATGGCGGCCCGATAAGCGGTTCGCGAACCGATCGGCGGACACGGCGACGCACGAAAAAAGGGCGGCTCATGGCAAGCCGCCCTTGTCTTTGCACTGAGTTGGGGCCGGTCGTGTGAGAAGTCGGCCCAATGCCTTCGGGGTCTACTAGAAGGCGCTTTTTATAACGCCCCCGTCGGCCCGCAACGCGGCTCCCGTCGTGGCCGACGAAAGCGGACTGGCGATATAGGCCACGAGCGACGCGATTTCCTGCGGCGAACCAAATCGCTTGATGAGCGAGGTGGGACGGACCTTCTCGAAGAACTCTGTTTCGAACGCTTCAAACGATTTGCCGTCGGCCTTGGCAAGGGTCTCCACGAATTCACCCACTCCCCGCGATTTCGTCGGCCCCGGCAGCACGCTATTGACTGTAATGCCCGTGCCGGCAACGGCTTCGGCGAGCCCCCGCGAGACCGCCAGCTGCGCGGTTTTCGTCATCCCGTAGTGGATCATTTCAGCGGGAATCTGCACCGCACTTTCGCTCGAAATGAAAATGATGCGCCCCCAGTTGGCCTGCCTCATCGCAGGCAAAAACAGGCGAGCGAGGCGTACCCCACTCAAGACATTGACGTCGAAGAACCGCTGCCAGTCCGCATCGGGAATCTCTTCAAACGGCTTGGGCTCGAAGATGCCCAGGTTGTTGACCAGAATTTCCACGTCCGGATAGCGTCGCGCGAGCTCTTCTGCTGAAGCGGCGGTACTGAGATCGCCCGCAAATCCCTGCACGTCGCTGCCCGTCTGCGCTTTCAGCTGCGCGACCACGTCGTCCACAGATGACTGGGCGCGGCCGTTCACGATCACACGAGCGCCCTCCTGCGCCAACGTGGTGGCGATAGCGAGACCGATGCCGGCTGTGCTGCCGCTCACCAGTGCGAGCTTGCCTGTCAGGTTCAGGTCCATGGGTGATTTCCTTTCAATGGATGAATTAAAAATGGCGACATCGGAACTTGAACGTCGGATGCCGCCAGGAGGTCCACGTACGTGTAATCGATGCGCCACCATCGACCAGTGAGGCGGTTCGGTCAAGAACGCCTGCGATTCGTTGCTGTCGTTCATGCCTGGACACATCTGCGTGTCCACGGCGCCCGGCAACACCGATTAAGTCAGGATCGGGCGTGGAGCCTCGCTTTCGAACAGGAAAAAGAGTAGATGATCTGACGGAGATGGCCAGGAGCAGCAAAGCGTATATGTGGGGCACGCACATGAGTGGCGGGCGGATAGCGAAGCAGGCAGACCTGAAGTACGTGTAGGAGAAGGAAAGCAAGGCCATGTCAGCGATTTTCCAACTTCGTTTGGCTAAGTGATGGTGGCGCCCAAACTCGCATCATCGCGATTCACGGGGGGATGCGCTCCGCACAGGTCACGCCCGGATGGCATGACATGTGCGTTGTGTGCTGCAAGCAGCCGGCCGCTTAAATGTTTGTACAACCCTCTTTCAAGGAGACACATCATGAACACGCTGACCATCGACGACATCCAGAACACTGCAGAACTTGATCACCAGGAGATGACCAAAATCCAAGGTGGCCGGATGAAACTACCCGGCCAGCACATCGGCTCGATCCTCACGTCCGCCGATGGCGACCCTGTCGGCGTCTATGTCGACGGCGTGCTGCAAAACTCGGTCACCGACGGCTTCTACCACGGCTGACAGCAAAGGAGGCGCGCAGCCCTGCGCGCCCGATGCCGTCGGTGTAGCAGCCTACCTGTCGTGAAGCTGGCTCACCAGGTAATCGATGAGCGCACGTGCTCGAGACGGTAAAAAACGGCTCGACGGATAAAGCAGCCAGACCGGTCCCATATATGTACGGGCCTCGAATTCCCAGTCGGTCAGCACCCGGACAATGTCGCCCCTGGAAATCGCCTGCGCAACAGCAAAATCGGGCAAGCTCGCAATGCCCAGGCCATGCAGCGCAGCATCCAATCGCGCGCCCGCATCATTGGCGATGTATCGCCCCTTCACTTCGACCGACTGTGTCTCAGAATCGCGGCGGAAATGCCATCGATTGTCGTCGACCGTCTCCCCTAGATACATGCATGCATGCCGAGCAAGGTCGTGCGGCTCGGCCGGGGTCCCCCGTTCCGCGAGATAGGCAGGTGACGCGCATAGAACCCATTTGACCGCTCCAAGTCGCCGGGCAGCAAGGCCTGGCGGAGGCGAACGCGTGAGTCGGATCACCATATCGACATCGTCACGTAGCGGATCGACTTCGTGGTCGGCGAAGACCAGATGGACATCCACGTCGGGCCACATGCGCAGAAATTCGGGAACAAGCGGATGGATGACAGATCTCGCAAATGAAATCGGCGCACTGATGCTGACCTTGCCTCGCGGATCACCCGTCACTTGTCCCGCGACGTCGACGGCGCCCGACGCTGCGCCGACCATATCCCGGCAATACCGGTAGATCTGCGCGCCTGAATCCGTCAAACGGATGCTACGGGTCGAGCGCTCAAGCAACCGCGTGCCAAGCGAATCCTCAAGGCGCTTGATCTGCCGACTGACAGTCGACGGTGTACTGCCCAGTTGCCGCGCGGCAATGGAGAAGTTGCCGGCGTCGACAACCCTCGCAAACGTCGCCATGTCGGGTAGCAACGCAAAGAGTTCATTGGGATTCATCGCGACCCTCGCACCCTCACCAGCTATTTGTGCATCTCAAACATAAAAGATGTTCCACTGACCCGGATTATATTTGTCAATGCAATACCCGACAATTTGGGCCGTTCGAATGAAAAACAGAAGGTCCGTCATGTCGAAGCAAAAGAGCCCGTTATGGATATCCGACCTGATGCTGCTTGCGGTCGCGATGGTGTGGGGCACCAGTTATGGGGTCGTGAAAGGCGCGCTCACGATCTATCCCGTGCTCGGTCTGCTGGCGTTGCGCTTCGGGCTGACGTTCCTCGTGTTGTCGCCGGCGTTGCGCTCGCTCCGACACGTCAAAGCGTCCGCCTTGCTGGGTGCGCTCGGCTCCAGTGCAATCCTGCTCGGCATCTTTTTGGCCGAGACTTTCGGGATAGCGCACACACGCGCGTCGAATGCGGCGTTCCTTATCAGTCTGTGTGTCGCGCTTACGCCGCTGGTCGAATGGGTGTTGTTACGACGAAAGCCGTCGAGTGGCGAATGGATCGCCGTGGGCCTGTCGCTGACGGGCGCCGCGTTCGTGAGCGCAGGCGTGATCATTCCGACCGCGGGCGACGCGCTGATTCTTCTTGCGGCGTTACTGCGTGCGCTGATGGTGTGCGTGACCAAGCGTGTGATGCGCGAATCGGAACTTGCTCCGCTGTCGGTGACGGCGGTCCAGGCAGGCGTCGTTGCATTGGGCAGTGTCCTGGCGGCGTTCGTGCTGCCGTCACAACATTGGGATGCGCTGCCGTCGCTCAGTGGGCACGGTGACTTCTGGGCGAGCATCGCTTACCTCGTGCTCGCCTGTACGTTGTTCGCTTTCTTCGCACAGAACTTTGCCGTCAAGCGCAGCAACCCAACGCGCGTCGCTTTGCTGATGGGAAGCGAGCCCGCGTTCGGTGCGCTATTCGCATACGTATGGCTCGGTGAGCATCTTTCTGGCTGGGCATGGTTTGGCGGAGGTCTGATGGTACTTGCATCGGTGCTGGCGGCGGTTCCGTTTAAAAGGGACGCCAACGCGGCGCTTGAAATGCATCCCGCTACTTCGGTTGACGGTTAGGCTGTCTTCAGGGCGCAAGCAGTTCCTGGCCGACTAGAGCCTGTCCGCAAGCGTCCTCCGTGGAAATCCGCGAAGGGCCATAAAGTAGCTACCAGGACGTTTCGCCTGGCGGTGAACGACGCAGGAGTACGGTAGCGGGACAGAAAGCCGTTTGAACGCTCAACGATTGGTCGGCACCGCCGCGAGTCCATCGAGCAGTGCCCGATGAAACGCTTCCGGGTCCTGCATCTGCGGCGCGTGACCGAGCCCCGCGAACTCGACCAGCGTCGCATGGAGAATCGCCTTCGCGGCCGCGCGGCCCAATTCCGGGTAATGGCCGAGCTTCGCGCGCACCTCGGGCGGCGCTTTATCCTTGCCTATTGCCGTCGTGTCCTTCTGGCCGATCAGCAGCAGCGTCGGCATGCTGAGGTGCCCCAACTCATAAAAAACAGGTTGCGCACAACGGTCATCACAATAGACTTTTCGCCGATGTCCCCAAAATCCCTATCCCATAAGGCTTTGAGCGGAATACAGGTGTGCCAGAGGCAGCAAAATGCTTGTTCGCGGATCTCCCGGGAAAGGCGCTTCCAGACCCATCTCGGCCGCTCGCGCTTTCGCCGACCGAATGGCGGTTTGCGGAGTACCTCGGTCGTCCAATTGATCGGTGTCAGGCGGATAGTTGGCCGGATCTGCTTCGCCAACGAACGTTCGCGAATCCCGGCCATGCGGACGGGTACCAAGACGGCTTTCGGTCGTACGCTCTGCGTGAATCGGTGCATGTCATCCGGAAGGAAGAACGACCACGGCAAGCCGAAACTCGCGAAAAACTCGTCTGCCGCATCGCGAGACGCGTCTGACGCTCATGCAAGCGTCGGTGCGGTGGTATGGCTCACTGCCCGGTGACTTGCCAGGTCAGGACGGGGTGCGTGGCCCCGGGCGGCATCGTCCAGGCGCCACTCGGACCGAAGTCCCAGCCGACAAAACTTGCCGGGGCGCTCATCTGGGCCGTAGTGAGCCCGTTCGATGCTGGCAGGTTGCCGCCGCTCGACGACTGTCCCGTTGTCTGTACGTTCCAGTAGACGTCGCTCCCAATGCCAACGCAGCCGTAGTAGGCGCAGATGCCGCCGACGAAGATCGAGGCCGAACTCACGGGACCCGTCGCGAAGGACTGTGTGATCGTTCCGTGGTCGCCGTTGCTCACCGCGAGTCCTCCTGCGTACCCGAAAACGTTATCTGCGGTGACTGATCCGGTTGTGTATGACTCAGTGATCGTGCCTTCGTTACCGATGACCAGCCCGCCGGCAACACCAGCCCGGACGGTTGCGCTGCTGCCCGAGCGCGCGATCAGCCCGTAGTTAGTGGCGACAAGTCCGGCGAACCAGTCGATTGAATCGCTGGTCTCTGAAACAATGGCCCCGGATGTAAAGACGTTGGCGATCATTCCGTAGTTGTAAACGGCCAGTATCGCGGCGTAGGAAAGATTGTTAGCCGTTGTGCTGACGTTCGACTTGACGTTCACGTCGCGCACGACACCGGTTGCGCCAATCTCACCAAAAATCGCGAAATCGCTCGGCAAGACGTTGGAAATCGTATGCCACATACCGTCGAACTGGCCCGCGAAAATGTACGCGAGTGTTGTGAACGCGACATTGCTCCCATCGATGTCCTTGCCGAGTGCGTAGTTGCCGGCACCATTGTTCGCGATGTTCTGAAGGTCGGTGACCGAATTGACGAGTTGGTAGCCGGTGATCTGCGTCACGAGCCCGCTGTAGAGCGGCGCGCTCCAGGCCGCATTGCCGACAAGCGTGCCGGGGCTGTAACTGCCGTTCATATCGTAGAGCGTGCTGACGATGCCCGTACTTTTCGACCAGTCGATGGTGCCATTGTTGATGACGCTGCCGCCGTTATCGATGCCCGAAGCGTCGGAGCGCAAGGCCAGATTGCCCGCACCATTGTTCGCTATCGTCGTGCCCGTCGTCACGGAGACGTTGTGGTACGCGGCAAGCGTGAGCGAAGCCGGACCGCTCCAGCTCAGGCTCGAAGCAATGCCCAGGTCGCCCGTTGCGCCGTTCGCGCCTGTGGTCGTGACATCGATCGACGTGCCCGCGTTCAGGCTGCGCTGCAACGCGCGCGCGGCGGCATCATCGATCGTGAAAGCGGGCGTCAACAGGTTCCATTGGCCCGCGTGAACGGCTGCATGCCTGCCGAATGCGAGTTGCGCCGCTTGCGTGTCGACCGTTCCGCCGCTGCCATCCGCGTTGCTCGCGGAGATCTTGCCGAGTTGACTGACACGGCCGCCATCGGCGACGAGCCACACGTGGCCATCACGATTCGCCGTGCCCGTCGCGCGGATGCGCGTGCCGCCGCCAGCGAGCGCGTAGACATTGCCGTCGGCGGCCTGCAGGCTGACCTGCGCGGCCTTTATGTGCCCTCTATTGACCACGGTGCCCTGACTGCCCATCTGCACGAACACCTGTCTGCTGCTGCCCGAATCCTGTAACAACACCTGTTCGCCTGCAGCCAGTTCGGCCGTACCGTTGGGCGCTGTGATAGTGCCCGCGTTGATCACGGCGTGTCGCGCAATCAGGAACACATCGCCGCTGCTCGAACTGATCTTGCCGAGGTTGATCACGCTTGCGTTCGGGTCGCCCGACAAGGTGAGGGAACCACCGCCCTGCATGAACGCGGAGTCGCAGACATCGAGCGTTGACGCGACGAAACGGCCACCGGTGCTGATCACGCCCGATGGCCCCACGACGATGCCTTGCGGATTGATCACATACAGGCTGCCCGTCGCACTGAGCCTGCCGAAGATGGCGGACGGCGAGCCGCCCGTCACGCGGTTCAGCGTCGCGCCCGAGCCGTTGTCGAACGTCACGCTGTTGTTCCTGCCGATCGAAAAACTGTTCCACTCGATCACGCCGCGCGTCGAACCCGGTTGCGTGACCACGAGGCCGTCTCCATGGCTTGCTATCGCGCCGGCGCCGGCCACGTAAGTGCCGCCTTGTGGAAGGGTGCCCGCCGCGAGCGCCGCATGGGCAAAGGACAGTCCGGTGATCGAACTGCCGATGACGAGCCACATGCGTGCGTTTGACTGCCGACGATGCAGTGCGCGTCGCGTGCGCCGAGGTAGTTTTGGACGTGACATACCCCCCCCCTTTCCACGTGGGGCGCGGAATGGCTGCCGACGACCCGCAGAGCCGACCGGAAACGCAATAGTCGCAGCGTCTGAAGAATAGCCGCTGGCGTCGCCGACGCATGCCGATATCTCTGCGTTTTGCGCCTTCTTCGCGCTTTTATTCTGTGCGCTTGTGGCCGCCTGGCGTGTACCGGCATCTCCGGATGCTTTTACGAAATCAACGCGAAACTGCGCCACGACGCGACCGGGTTCTGCCAGTCGCCTGTGACACGTGCTGTGGACAGCCTATGGCGATGGACGATACCGGCGCTCGTGTCCCAAAGGCCAAGGACCGTTTGCAATGCGGAGCCAACGTCTGAACGTCTGTCTAACGGGAGGGGCGAATGACGCTTGATGGCCGCGTGCTGCCCGATGCGTTTTGGCTCATGCCGACCCCGAACGGACCTTCGATTTCGTCGAAAGCAGCCGTTCAAGTTGGCCGGCTGGCGGCATTTAGACAGCAGCACTTCCTGGATGAACTGTTCGAACGCCATGTCCTCGGCGGAAGCGGCCCTATCCTGTAGCCGTTCGCCGGTGTTTTCCATTCCTTGGGTGCGAGATCGAGGCCCGTCGTTTCGCGCGCGGAGTCCGCCAGATGCTTGAACGATTCCTCGATATTCAGTTGGCCGTGCATGGAGCGGTACTGGTCGGGTGAAAAATCACGTGTGATGGGCGAACCGAATGCCGACGTATTGAGCGCGACCTGAGTCAAAGGCCGCAGCAAGCCTTGCGGGGCCGACAGGAAAGCATCCTTGATGATGTTGCCACTGCTGCCGTCGGGCAGCGAGAGCGGGGTGGTTTCCTTCAGCGCGGAATTGACCCCGCCGAATACGACATCGCTCATGTCGGCCTTGGCCGTCGCTGCGCGCGAGGCAAGCGCGGCCATCTGCCAAGCGACCTTCGGAATGCCATAGCCTACCGGCACGGAAATGAAGTGGTCAACCTATAATGCGACGAACAGCGCTTACCCAAGATCGCAATCAACTAAAGGCGGGGCAACGGTGGAATTTGCTACGTTTGATTTCTTCAAGTTTAAACCTGTCACGCCGCACCTCATCAAATCTCTGGCAGGTTCGACCATCTGGTGCGCCCAGCCTTCCAGATTGAACGATCCATTCGACTGCCAGATAAACTTACAGGGGTCGTTCGCCCGAGCTGCGGCGAAATCATCCGGCGCGCATAAAAAGTGGCTTGAGCAGTTTCTCGATGATGTTAAGTTTTTTGAAGTGTGGGCAAAGATGTTTGAGCAAGTGGGGGTTTGTTCCTTCTCGCTCAATTTGTATAACTCGCTTATGTGGTCACATTATGCGGACGAACACAAAGGGGTATGCCTGCTTTACCGGTTTTCCGAAAATTTTTTTGCTGATCCGGCCAGCAAAATTATCGGTGTCGATAAGGTTCGCTACGAAGCGGACGTGCTCACTGACTGGCTACTTGATGATCCGCCGACCGATGATCTGTACGAGCTGAGGGTAAAACTCACGGAAATCTACCTGACCGCAAAAGCGCCTGACTGGAGCTACGAGCAGGAGTCGAGAATCGTGCGGTTCAATCATGGTTTGTTCACAATTCCGCGCGAGTCGCTCATACAGATATGTTTCGGTTTGCGGACACCCGAGGCAGACATCGCAAGGATAAAGGAAGCAGTCGGCGAAAGCGGTAGCCAGATTCAGTTTTGTCAAATTGTCCGTGATCCAGCAACCGATTTTGGAATTACCGCTGTCGAACTGTAGCAAGTCACGTGTCGACCTAGTCATCCCTGAGTAGCGGCAAAGCATCACGGGCCATAAGCCGAAGGAGTTTGGCCGCCGACTCGTCCACGTGCCCCGTCTGATCTAGGGAAATCAGGCGAATGGTCGTCTCGTCCCTCAGTGGTTGTAAAAAGTTGGCCCCGAGTGCCAAGGCAACGCGCTCAACATGGTCAAAATTGTGCCGAAGGACGCGTCGAATTCCCGAGGCCAGCAGATCCGCTACCTGAACTCCTGGGGATGAGGTTGAATCAACGTACTTGAAGTCTTCCCGGATCACCTTACCGATATTGACGACGTTGTTATTCTTCGTGTCAACGTCTAGCCCGTACACCTTGCTCAGGTGGTCAGGGGCTTTTCCCTGCTCGTATTCGAATCGCGCAAAGTGACTGTAGTCCTCCCCTTCCAAAGAAATCATTGGATCACGCAAAAACTTGGTTTGCAGCGCTGCGGGCAAGATATCCCGGAAGGCCTTTTCGTATTTGTTTGGCGCCCGACCCTTTTGATCGACCCGCCAACGGAAGTGAGCCAGGCTAACTGGATTACGCTGAACGTAATAAAGCGATGCACCCTTGAGCACAACGTGGAACAGTTCGAGCTGCAGACAGAGCTGTGTGTAGAGTTGAAGCGACAGTGCTTCGAAATTATCGGCGAGGTCTGCAACCGCTTTCTTACCCTCGTCGAAAACCATCAGGTCAATGCGCTCCCGGATTTTCTCGACCTGGCTACGCTGATGCTGAATGATTTCATCATGACGATGGAAACTCACATTGACGCCTACCGCAAATGCGAGCCCGCCAACCTGTCTCAGTTGCGTCAGGAACTTAACGTACGAATCTTCCGAAAGGTTTCCAAGTTTGACCTCCTGAAGATTGCCGTGTGTGCGTCGCACGGACAACATGAGCGCATCGAGTTGTTTCCGGCTGGACTCTGGTAACACATACGCTGCCACCACGCACCATGCGTCCTCCTTATCCGTCAGTACGAACGATCCAGACTCGTCAACAAAAATGAACATCACGTTCCCGTCGAATAAGATTGCAGGAAATCAAGGCTGGGCCATGCTTCGGCCAGCAGACATTTTACGGTGGCCTGGCGGCAAACTAGATTAACTGATGGGAATGCGACTAGTGACTTGCCCGCATTGCTTTGACCTGTACATGCGTATCGGTGCCATGATCGAGAATGCCCGCGACCATCACTGCCCGCTGTGCGTTCACGCCTGCGGCCAGCGCTCACGTCTCAATACGCGACATGTCGTCTTCAGTTGCTGTTCGCAGTTGGATATGCGGTCGCATTTGCTGACCTTGGGCATTGGGAGTATTAGTATTGCCAGATTGTCAGCAATTCAGGCATCCACGTCGAGTGACCGAAACTGGCCGAATACCGCCTGTCCGCAGGCGGCCCTCTCCGGAACGCCGCGACGGACCGCAAAATAGCCCCAGGCAGCTTCGCTTAACGGCGAGCGACGCAGGACTATGACTGCGCGACAGAAACCCACGTGATCGATCAACGGTTTTCCGGCGCCGCTGTCAGCCCCTCCAACAGCGCCTTATGAAACGCTTCCGGGTCCTGCATCTGCGGCGCGTGACCGAGCCCCGCGAACTCGACCAGCGTCGCATGCGGGATCGCCTTCGCGGCCGCGCGGCCCAGTTCCGGGTAATGGCCGAGCTTCGCGCGCACCTCGGGCGGCGCTGCGTCCTTGCCGATCGCCGTCGTGTCCTTCTGACCGATCAGCAGCAGCGTCGGCATGCTGAGCTGGCCGAGCTCATAAAAAACCGGCTGGGTGTAAATCATGTCGTAGAGCAGCGCGGAATTCCACGCGACGATCTGCTTGCCCGGCCCACGATACATGCCCGCGAGCATCTGCACCCACGGTTCGTAGTCCGCGCGCCATTGCCCCGCGTAATAGGTCGCCTGTTCGTAGCGGCGGATGCCGTCCGCGGTGGTCTTCAGCTCCCGCTGATACCACTGGTCGACCGACAGCGACGGCACGCCCTTCGCCTTCCAGTCCTCGAGTCCGATCGGGTTCACGAGCACCAGTTGCTGCGTTTCGCGCGGATACATCAGCGCATAGCGGACGGCCAGCATGCCGCCCGTCGAATGGCCGACCACCGTCACCTCGCCGACGCCGAGCGAATCGAGCAGCGCATGCGTATTGCGCGCGAGTTGCTGGAAGCTGTACTGGTAATGCTCGGGCTTGCTCGATTTGCAAAAGCCGATCTGGTCCGGTGCGATCACGCGATAGCCGGCATCGCTCAGCCGGCGAATCGTCGCGTCCCACGTCGCCGAGCAGAAATTCTTGCCGTGCAGCAACACCACGGTGCGGCCGTTCGCATGCGCGGGCTTCACGTCCATGTAGGCCATCTGCAAAGGCACGCCCTGCGAGGTGAATTCGAAGCGTTCGACCGGCGCCGGGTAGCTGAAGCCCTGCAGCTCCGGACCGTAGGCCGGGCCGGAATCGTCGAGCGAAGACGCGGCCGCGGCGCTCGCGGCGGTCGGGCTCGCCTCGCTGACCGGCACGCCCGCCGGTGTGGCGGCCACCGCGACGGACGCCGCGCACAACATCGCACAGGCGCAGACACTCGACAGGGCAAGCAGGAATGGGCGGTGAAGATTCATCGGGATGCTCTGCAAAAAACGCAATAGGGATGCACGAGGCAGGGAGCGCACGATTCTACGATGCGCCGCCGAACTCCGCCGCCAGTCGCGCACTGCGGGCACGGCACGCGGCCGCGGAGATGTGGCATGCATATTGCGCGTTGTGGGCTCAAGCATCGTCCGGACACGACCTCGTGGCCAATGTGTTGCGCCGCACCGAAAAACGCGCCGTAACAGGCGATCGTTTGAGGATGATCCGCCACGCGGCCCCCGCAATAAACATTATTCGCTCGCGTCCAATCGGTGCTAGAACTGACTGACGGACCCGCGAAAACAGGCAGCGAAGAACGGCAATGCGGCACGACTGCCAGGCAGCCCGAATCATCAGCGCAGAGGAAGCGACCAGATCATCCCCGGGGGTATATCAATCAAGCAACCATCTTGCATGCGGTCGGAGCGAGTGCTGAAGGGCTCACTCCGATCGACAGGAGACAAATATGAATACTCCGGCACGGCTGAACGACTTACAGCGCACTACCCTCGCGATCGTCCTCGCCGGCGGACGCGGTACCCGGCTCGGCCCGCTCACGAACAAGCGCGTGAAGCCGGCGGTGCACTTCGGCGGTAAATACCGGATCATCGACTTCGCGCTGTCCAATTGCCTGAATTCCGGCATCCGCCGCATCGCGGTGGTCACGCAGTACAAGGCGCATTCGCTGCTGCGGCATCTGCAGCGCGGCTGGAGCTTCCTGCGCGGCGAGATGGGCGAGTTCATCGACCTGTGGCCCGCGCAGCAGCGCGTCGAAGGCGCGCACTGGTATCGCGGCACCGCCGACGCGGTGTTCCAGAACCTCGACATCATCCGCTCGATCCGCCCGAAGTATGTGGTCGTGCTCGCGGGCGACCACATCTACAAGATGGACTACACGCGCATGATCGCCGATCACGCGGACAGCGGCGCCGACTGCACGGTCGGCTGCATCGAGGTGCCGCGCATGGAAGCGGTCGCGTTCGGCGTGATGGCGGTCGACGAAAATCGCCGCGTGACCGGCTTCGTCGAAAAACCGGCCGACCCGCCTGCGATACCCGGTCGCCCCGACACGGCGCTCGCGAGCATGGGCATCTACGTGTTCAGCGCCGACTACCTGTACACGCAGCTCGAAGAGAACATCGCCGCGATCGATACCGATCACGACTTCGGCAAGGACATCCTGCCGCGCGTCGTCACGCGGGGCGTGGCGATCGCGCATCCGTTCAGCATGTCGTGCGTGTCGTCGGACCCGAGCGTCGAGCCGTACTGGCGCGACGTCGGCACGATCGACGCGTATTGGGCCGCGAACCTCGACCTCGCGTCGACGATACCGACGCTCGACCTGTACGACGAGTCATGGCCGATCTGGACATACCAGGAGCAGCTGCCGCCCGCGAAGTTCGTACGCGACATGAAGGGGCTGCAGGGCTCGGGCAACAATCTGATCGTCTGCGGCGGCTGCGTGATCTCGGGCTCGCAGATTTCGCGCTCGGTGCTGTCATCGAACGTGAAAGTGAGTTCGTTCTGTAATATCAATGAGGCAGTGTTATTGCCGCAGGTCACGGTCGGCGCGAGTTGCCGCCTGCAGAAGGTCGTGATCGACCGTGGCTGCACGATTCCGGAAGGCACGGTGATCGGCGAAGACCCGGCGCGCGACGCCGAGCGCTTCTATCGCACCGACGAAGGCGTCGTGCTGGTCACGCAGGAGGCGTTGCGCGAGCATCCGTAGTAGCGCGCCCACCGCTGCCCGCGCCGGCGGCCACGCGCCGCCGGCCAGGCTTCACCTTGCTTCACCCGGCTTCGCCCGAACCACCGCTGACTATTTGCCGACCCCGAGCAACCCTGCCACCCCGACAGAGACCCGGCCTATGACGATTCGCGCGCTGCACGTCGCAAGCGAGCTGTATCCCCTCCTCAAAACGGGCGGTCTCGCCGACGTCGCGGGCGCGCTGCCGTCCGCGTTGATCGAGCGCGGCGCCGACGTGCGCGTGCTGCTGCCGGGCTTTCCGGCCGTGCTCGCCGGCCTGCGCGATCTGCAGCCGGTCGCGCAACTGGGCAGCCGCTTCGGCGCGCCGAACGTGACGCTCGAACGCGGCACGCTGCCCACCAACGGGCTCGCCGTCTACGTGATCCGCGCCGCGTCGCTGTACGATCGCCCCGGCAACCCGTATCTGAACGATGAACACGTGCCGTACGGCGACAACGCGCAGCGCTTCGCGCTGCTCGGCTGGGTCGCCGCGCAACTCGCGCAGCAAACGGACCCGACGTGGTCGCCGCAGATCGTCCACGCGCACGACTGGCACGCGGGGCTCGCGCCCGCCTACCTGAAGGCCGCCGAACGCGAGCACGGCCGCGCGCCCGCGCGCAGCGTGTTCACGATCCACAACCTCGCCTACCAGGGGATTTTTCCCGCGCATCAGTTCGGCCTGCTCGGCCTGCCGCACGATTTCTTCAACATGCACGGCGTCGAGTTTTATGGTCAGCTGTCGTTCCTGAAGGCGGGGCTCTACTACGCCGAGCGCATCACGACCGTCAGCCCGACCTATGCGCGCGAAATCCAGACGCTCGCGCACGGCGGCGGGCTCGATGCGCTGCTGCGCCATCGTGCGCACGATCTGAGCGGCATCCTGAACGGCGTCGACTACACGGTGTGGAATCCCGCCACCGATACGCTGCTCGCGACGCACTACAGCGCGTCGAGGCTGGCGGGCAAGCTCGCCTGCAAGGAAGCGCTGCAAAAGCGCTTCGGCCTCGTGCAGAGAAGCGACGCGCTGCTGTTCGGCGTCGTCAGCCGGCTGACCGAGCAGAAGGGCCTCGATCTGCTGCTCGGCGCGGTGCCCGAGATCGTCAAGCGCGGCGGGCAACTGGTCGTGTTCGGCACCGGCGATCCGGCGCTCGAGAATGGCCTCAGGATGGTCGCGCAGGCGCATCCGGAATCGGTCGCGGTCGAGCTTGGCTTCGATGAAACCCTCGCGCATACGATCATCGCCGGCAGCGACGTAGTCGCGGTGCCGTCGCGCTTCGAGCCGTGCGGGCTCACCCAGCTCTATGCGCTCGCCTACGGGTCGCTGCCGCTCGTGCACTGCATCGGCGGGCTCGCGGATACGGTCGCCGACTCATCGCTCGAAAACCTCGCCGACGATTTCGCCACCGGCTTCGTGTTCGAACGCTTCGATCCGAAGGGACTCGCCTCGGCGATCCGCCGCGCGTTCGCGCTGTACGGACGCCGCACCGAATGGAAGGCCACGCAGCGCCGCGCGATGCGCCAGGACTTCGGCTGGGGCGCGTCGGCCGACCGCTATCTGGCCTTGTATCGCGAACTCGTCTGAAGCATCCGGCCGCACGTTGAACGGTCAGGTTTCGTTAATCTTCACGCGCGTTTGATGGTTCGGCGCAACAGCACGGGGACGGATCAACTCGCGGCTGTCAAACTCCTGTATCGTTTGCTGGCTTGCCGGCTATGCAGTTCGTGGGTTTTTCCTGCACCATCTGTATCAGGCATGTCTGCCGCACGGCGGCCGGGCCATCGGCCCGCCCGCGCGAGCCTCCCCTTCCAGTGTTTTGTTGACCGCGCATGACCGGTTGCGCGAGCCTTACCATGACGAAAAACGTTCTGAGCATCCAGTCCCATGTCGTGTTCGGTCACGCCGGCAACAGCGCGGCCGTGTTTCCGATGTGCCGGCTCGGCGTCAACGTGTGGCCGCTCAACACCGTGCAGCTCTCGAATCACACGCAATACGGGCATTGGAGCGGCAGCGCGATCGACGCATCGCAGATGGAAGATCTCGTCGACAGCATCGGCGCGATCGGCATGCTGCCGCGCTGCGACGCAGTGGTTTCCGGCTATCTCGGCACGAAGGAACAGGCGCAGGCGGTGATTGACATCGTCAAGGCCGTGAAGGCGGCCAATCCCCGCGCCTGGTACTTTTGCGATCCGGTGATGGGCGCCACGGGCGGCTACAAGGTCGAGCCCGGCATCCAGGAATTCCTCGTGAAAGAAATGCCGCAAGTCGCCGACGGGATCGCGCCGAATCACATCGAATTGCAGCGCCTCGTCGGTCGCGAGATCGAGACGTTCGAGGAAGCCGTCACCGCGTGCCGCGAGCTGCTCGCGCGTGGGCCGAAGCTCGTGCTCGTCAAGCATCTGCTCGATCGCAACAGCCCCGCCGACCGCTTCAACATGCTCGTCGTCACCGAACGCGAAGCATGGATGGGACAGCGTCCGCTCTATCCGTTCGCGCGCCAGCCGGTCGGCGTCGGCGATCTGACGAGCGCGGTCTTCGTCGCGCGCACGCTGCTAGGCGATTCGATCCGCTCGGCCTTCGAGCACACGCTCGCCGCGGTCAACGCGGTCGTCAAGGCGACCTGGCAGGCCGGACGCTATGAACTCGAACTGGTGGCGATGCAAAATGAAATCGCCCAGCCGCGCGAGTGGTTCGATGCGTGGGTCGCGGAAACCGCTTAGATAACTTAGACACGTCGCTCGTTGCCGAGCGCCCTCGCCAGCACCCTGCTGGCGGCCGTCCTATAATGCGTGCCGCGTGGACCAGGGCTTGCGCCCTCGCGCCACGGCATTTTCAGCATCCGGCATTCAGCAGACGAGGCATTCGATGGACGGTCATATCCGCAGCGAGCGGGAAGAATTTTTTGAGCAGTTGTGCATCAGCGTCGACGCGGACGAAGCGCACGAACAGGAAGCGATCGAGTTCTTCGAGAACCAGTTCGACCAGCCCGACTTCGATCCCGCGCAATGGCTCGATATCGCGCTCTACTACTCGGCCGCCGTCGCGCGCGGCATCGTCGAGATGGTGACGGCCGACGACAAGGCACGCAGCAACATCGCCGAAATCATCGCCGGCAATCTCGACATCTCGTACGGCGAGGACGACTGCCAGCAGTTCGCCGAGACGATCGAATTCGCGCTGAACAACGGCGTGCCGGTCGATCTCGACGTGGTGCTCGACGGCTGCCAGCGCGCGATCGACGATCTCGACACGTGGGCCGACGAAGACACGAAGGCGCCGCTTTTGCGTCTGCGTGAAGAGCTGCTGCGCCAGCAAGGCGAGCGCTAGGCAAAAGGCTCGAATCTCCTCCGACAACGCAACACCGCAACACCGGCCGGCGCGCTCGCGCCGGCTTCTTAAGCATATGCCGTAATCCGCAGCCCAGGCGGACCTTCGCACGGCAAGCCAGCTTGCATGCCTCACGCACGCTCCATGTGCACCACATGCACCTGTTGCCGCCTATGCCGAAATGCTCATCCAAAACGCCACGAATTGCCAAGACGACGGCAATTTGGCTTTCTATATTCGCCCCAGATTGACGTCGCGAACACACTGCGAGGCTCAACGCCAGTGCGCGTATTCCAGCATTGTGAGCGGCGAGCGATCCTTCGTAGTCTTGCGATGCGCGAGGGCTTGCCTCGGCCTCACGTGTCGTACCGCTTTGCTGTCGTACCGCTTTCATAACAACCGTCGATGCAAGGAGAGACCATGAGTCTTCGCAACACGCTGAAACCGCTGGCCATGCTCGTGGGTGCGATGTTTGCCGTCGCGCCTGTTGCCAGTTTCGCCGACGACCTGCCGGTCAAGATCGGCTTTGCCGCGCCGCTGACGGGCGCCAATGCCGGCTACGGCAAGGATCTGGAAAACGGTGTGCGGCTCGCGATCGACGAAGCCAACGCGCAGAAGATCAAGATCGGCGACAAGGTCGCGCACTTCGAGATCGTCTCGCAGGACGACCAGGCCGACCCGCGTGTCGGCGTGCAGGCCGCGCAGAAGCTGGTCGACTCGGGCGTCGCGGTGGTCGTCGGCCACTTCAACTCGGGCACGACGATCCCGGCCTCGCAGGTCTACGAGCAGGCTGGCATTCCGGTGCTCGATCCCGCCGCGACGAATCCGATCATCACGGGCCGCGGCTTCGCGAACACCTTCATGGTGATTTCGACCGACGCGCAGAACGCCGGCAATGCGGGCGCCTATGCCGTCGACGTGACGAAGGCCAGGCGCATCGCGATCATCGACGATCGCACCGCGTTCGGCCAGGGCGAAGCCGACGAGTTCGAGAAGGCCGTGAAGGCGCACGGCGGCAACATCGTCGCGCGCGACTACACCGACAACCACGCGGTCGACTTCAGCACGCAGATCACCAAGTTCAAGGGCGCCAATGCCGACCTCGTGTTCTTCGCCGGCCTCGACAGCCAGGCGGCGGGCTTCGCGCGGCGCATGAAGCAGCTCGGCCTGAACGCACAGCTGGTCGGCGGCGGCGGCGTGATGGACGAGGACTTCATCAAGCTCGCGGGCGATGCGTCCGACGGCGCGATGGCCTGGGAATACGGCCGCCCGCTCGCGCAACTGCCGGGTGGCAAGGACTTCAACGCGAAGTTCAAGAAGCGCTTCGGCGCGGACGTGCTGTCGTATGCGCCGTTCGGCTACGACGGCGCGTGGGTCGCGATCAAGGCGATGCAGCAGGCCAAATCCGACTCGCCGAACGTGTACCGTCCGGCGCTCAAGTCGATCGACTACGACGGCGTGACCGGCAAGATCTCGTTCGACAGCACCGGCGCGTTGAAGAGCGGCGCGTCGACGCTGTATCAGGTGAAGAACGGCGCGTGGGTGCCGGTCGTGACGAAGAGCGGCACCTAAGCTCCACGTCCGGTAGATCGTCGCGGCCCTGCCCGGCGCGTGGCCGGCGCGGGGCGCGCTACTGCCACGCGCTCGCCGCCCGGACGACCACCTCGGCATCGAGATCGCGCTCGATGCGCACGAGGGCGTCGCGAATCGCCGCGAATTCGTTTGGGGTACACATCTGATGGCCGAACGCGGCGCGCAGATGCCGGTTGACCTGCAACGTGCGCGTCGCCGGATCGAAGACGTAGTGCGACGCAAACGTGAGCAACGGGTCCTCGACCGTGCTGTCGGTCGGCAGGTCGGTCACGCGCACGAAGCGCGGCAAGCTCATTTCCAGCGTTTCATCGAACTCCCCGCCGATGCACGCCCACGGTTGCGTTCTGACGGGCTCCGCGAGCCACGCCTCGACCTGCGAGCCCATGCCGCCGGCGAGGCTCGTCAGCGCCCGCACAGCAGTCGTGCCGTCCGGCCAGATCAGATGCGGCACGCTGCCCTGCATCGACGTCGCGAACGGACCGCCGGTCACGGCGACGTCGTCGGTCTGCAATTGCGCGGAGCCGTGCAAGCCCGTTTGCAGCAGACGCCTGGCGGCAAGCTGCTGCGCGCCCTGGCGCGTCGCGCGGCGGAACGTGTTGCGTTCGAGCTCCGCGGTATAGCCCCGATCTTCGACGCGGTACGCATAATGTGCGGTGCCGTTTTCGTCGATGTCGATCTGCACGCGCGCCTTGCGTTCGCGCCGTTGAGTGGCCGGCGTGCGCGCGAGCACGCCGTCGTCGACGAGCAGCACCGGCCGGTCCATGACGCCGCCAGGCAGATAGCCGAACGCGGTGCCGCCCGCCGTCGTGTCCGCGAATTGCGCCAGCTCGGGAATCCAGATGATCGCGTGATTGATCGCGCTCGCGCCGTAGCCGGGGACCTCGGGCAACGTGTAGTACGGACCGAGATTGAGCAGCACCGGCTCGCTGCGAATGCCGGCGGCCGCGAGCAGCGCGCCGTATAGCGCGACGTGGTCCTTGCAGTCGCCATAGCGGTTGCGCAGGATGTCGGCCGCCTTGTGCGGAATCGCCGCCGTCTCGCCGAGAAAAAGCGCGACGTAGCGGATGTTCAGACGCGTCCAGTCGTACAGCGCGCGGGCTTTGTCGCGAGGATCGGTAAGGCCGGCCGTCAGTTGCTGTGCGAGACCGATGATCGCGGGATCGTCGCGGGTCGCGTCGTTCTCGGCGGGACCGCGATAGCGCGCGGCGAAGCTCGCGAAGTCCGGCACCGTCGACACCATCAGCCGGTCGCCCCAGTTCGCGTAGCCGACCGCGCCCGCTTCGAGCCGCGCATAGGGGCCGTGCCGGTAGTCGAACTCGTAGCGCGTGCGGCCGTTCGCGGTGACGGGCGGCATCGCGACATAGCCGCGCGCATCCGCATAGAGCGGCACGTCGGCGGGAAGATCGAAGATCAGACGCTGCTCGTCGACGGGCTGGAGCGACGGCTCGACCAGATAGGCGAAGGTGCCCGCTTGCAGCGGCTTCGCGCGGGTCTTGCGAAATTCCAGGTGCACGCGCGAGCCGATCGTGACGCCGGGGAAGATCACGGTGCGCAACACACCGTCCTCGAAGCTCGGCGCGCCGGACGAGCGCGGCTCCTGCACGTCGCGGATCGCCTCGGGACCGACCGCATGCGCGGTGCCGTCGGGGTCGATCGTTTCGGCGGCCAACTGTTGCACCTGCTCGATGTCCTTGTTGAACCACACGTAGCGTTGCGCGATCTCGTCGACGCCGCTGGCCGTGTCCGCGCGCATCAGCGTGTCGTCGTGTTCCTCGACGGAACCGTCTTTCTGGATCACGAACAAATGGACGTCGCGCTCGATCGTCGCAGGGGCACGTTCGTTGGTGGAGGTGACGATTTCGCCGGCTGCCGCGCAAAAGGGCAAGACGATGCCGCTCGCGGCGGATAGCGCGGCAAGCAACGCCGCGGCGCGCACGCCGCGCACGCGGCACGCGAGCCCGATCATCGCGATCGACGTGTGCGCCAACGTGACGCCGACGTTCCCCAAGATCCACCTCGGACAGGTTCGTGTCGTCGTTGTAGCACATCGCCGACCCGTGCGTTTCGGGCCGGGGTCGGCGTTGCCGCGTCGAGCTCGAGCGGCATTGGAGTCACAGGCGCACCCGCGACGCAGCGGCCGGCGTCGATCGTCTTCACTCGCCGTCGTCGAGCTGGCTCAGCAGCGCCTGCAGTTTTTCCACGTGCCGCAGCAGCATGTGCCGGTGCTTGTCGATCTGTTCCAGCCGGCCCTCCAGGTCGGCTTGAATGCGGTCGTCGAGTTCGGCCGCAGCCATCACGTCCTCGACCTTCGCGCGCATCGATGCAAGCTCCACCGGCGCGTGCAGCAGATGCCGCTCGAAGCGCCGCACTTCCTGCGTCGCGAGATCGCGCACCTTGCGAAAATGCGCATGACGGCGGTGCGCTTCGACATCGAGCGTTTCTTCCTCGAGGCGTCGCGCGGGCGGCGGCTGCCCAAAAATCGGCTCGGGCCGCAACACCGTCTTCTTGCGCACCGGATGCGCGGTGCCCCGAAAGCGCGCGAGCGGCTGCTCGTTGTCGATCGCCTCGCGCGCATTCGGCGGGATCTCGTGACCGGTGTGCGGCACGTTCATCCAGCCGCCCGGCAAACCGGTGACGGCCTCGACGCCGCGCACGAATTCCTCGCTGAATTCGCGTTGGCCCGACAGCATCAGCTTCAGGTAGCTCGCGGAAAACGTCATCATGCGCGCGAGCCGGCTCGCGGCGCCGACCTCGCTGGTCAGCAACACCAGGTTCGCGCGCCAGACTGGCAGCAGCAATTCGTCGGAATCTTCCATCGCTGGGTCTTCCATCTTTTCGCCTGATGAATCGATGACCGCATCGCGCATGTCATCGTTTTGAAAGGGTCGTCGTCTCGCGGTGTCACGTGCGATGCCGCTATGCCGCTTTGCGTGCGGTGGAGCCCAGATGTCGAAGGTACACATTTGACACGGTACGCACCGGCCAATTCAGCGCAAAGCGCGTTAAAACAGGGCTTACGACACATCGCCTGTTGCATTGACACACGTATTCGCGCGCCGGTCCTATCCGCGGCCGCTTGATGTGGCATGCTTACACGCCGATGCGGCACGCGTCGTGCTGCATGGCTTGCTCCACAACACTGACTTAAGGGTTTTGTAATGAAGAAAATCGTTCTCGCCATCGCCGCAGCCGTTGCCACGCTGAGCGCGATCGTCCCCGCTCAGGCCGATGAGCATCACCACGAGTGCCATAAGGTGCGCGTGCATCATCATTGGGAAAAGCGCTGCCACTAATGGCGGTGAAACCGTGTCCGATGGACGCGGTGCACATCAAAAAGCCCCGCTTTCGCGGGGCTTTTTTTCATGGCGCGCCGCGTCTTGAAACAGCCGGCGCACGATACGCTGTGCGCGCTCGACGCTCAAACCATTCCATATGAACGCGCCGGCACGCAATCACGGACACATGCTGTTACACCTTCGCGATACGCTGACCGATGCAGGCCGACGCGGACCGCGATGCCGCGCGTTCCTGCAGCAATCGTGATCCGCGTGGTGAGAAAGGAATACAAGCTTCAGGCGCATTTCACGCGAGCGAGAGCCGTCGTTACCAGCGCTTCGAGCAGCGGCGCGACCTTCGCGGCGAGGTCTTCATCGTATGCATAAGGCAGGCGCTCTTCCATGTAGGTGATCTGCGACAGCTCGAGTTGCACCGCATGCACGCCCTGCTCGGGCTGCCCGTATTGCCGCGTGATATAGCCGCCCTTGAAGCGGCCATTCGCGATCGCCGTATAGCCGCCGTGACGCCCGACCAGCGCGGCCAGTTCGTCAGCCAGGCCCGGCGCGGCGCTCGCACCGTTCGACGTGCCGAAGTTGAAATCCGGCAGACGTCCGTCGAAAAAACGCGGCACGCGCGAGCGGATCGAATGCGCTTCCCACAGCAGCACCTTGCCGTGCTTCGCCTTCAGCGCCGCGAGCTCGCCGGTCAGCGCGTCGTGATACGGCTTCCAGTAAGCGTCGCGACGGCGCGCGACTTCGGCGTCGTCGGGCAGATGGCCGTCGCGATAGAGCGGCTCCTTGTCGAACGTGTCGACCGGCAGCAGACCCGTAGTGTCCTGCCCCGGGTACAGGTTCGCGCCGTCGGGCGGACGATTCAGGTCGACCACGTAGCGCGCGTAGGTCGGCGTCAGGATCGACGCGCCGAGGCGCTTCGCGAATGCGTACAGGCGATCGAGATGCCAGTCGCAATCGTCGGTGCGTTGCGCGACCGGTGTCATCGTCACGGCGATGTCGGCGGGGATTTGCATGCCCAGATGCGGGATCGAGATCAGCAGCGGCAGGCTTCCCTGATGCAGCGAGAAAACCGGCGTGAGGTTCGAAGCAGTCATGTCAGTCCGGAATCGGTGGGATCGGAGAATCAGTTCGGCGGGTCATGGCCGTTATTTGAGCAGTTCCGCGAGCGCCGCGCGATAGCGTGCATAGGCACCCTCTTCGTCGCGATGCCGGCGATCGTCGACAACCCTGACGCCGCCCGCGTAGACGTCGCGGATCGGCGTATCGCCGTGCTCGCAGAATACGACGCCTGACAGCCACGCCTCGCGCTCATGCCCGGCGATGCTCGTATGGTCGGCGTCGAGCACGAGCCAGTCCGCGCGATGGCCCGGCTGCAACGCGCCGACCGCGCGGCCGGTCGCACGCGCGCCGCCGTCGAGCGCGGCCGCGTACAGACGATCCGCGACATGCGGAGCTTGCGCCGACGCCAGCACGTTGCGCTGCCGGCGCGTCAGACGCTGGCCGTATTCGAGCAGACGCAACTCGGCGCGCCAATCGACGCCGACATGGCTATCCGAGCCGACGCCGATGCGGCCGTGCGCGTCGAGATAGTCTTGCGCGGGAAAAATGCCGTCGCCGAGATTGGCCTCGGTGGTCAGACACAAACCCGCGACCGCGCCGCTCTTCGCGAGCGCGAGCGTTTCGTTCGCATCGACGTGGGTCGCGTGCACGAGACACCAGCGGCTGTCCACATCGAAACGATCGAGCAGCCATTGCACCGGCCGCGTGCCTTCGGTTTCGAGGCACGCGTCGACCTCGGCGGTCTGTTCGGCGATATGGATGTGGACAGGCACGGTTGCGTCGATGCCGCCGAGCAACCTGCGCAGCGAAGCCTCCGATACCGCGCGCAGCGAATGCGGCGCCACGCCGTAACGCAGCGCCGCATGTTCGGGGCGCGCGGCGCGTAGCGTGCCGAGCAGATCGAGCAGGCTCTCAGGCGTATTGATGAAGCGCCGCTGATCGTCGCGCGGCGCGCGCGCGCCGAAGCCGCTGTACTGATACAGCACCGGCAGCATCGTGATGCCGATACCGCTCGCCGATGCCGCGTCCACCACGCGTTGCGCAAGCTCGGCCTGATTCGCGTAGCGCTGGCCGTCCTGCGCGTGGTGCACGTAGTGGAACTCGCACACCGACGTATAGCCCGCCTTCAGCATCTCGATGTAGAGCCACTGCGCGACGCTCGCGAGGCCTTCCGGCGTGATGCGCGCGGCAAAGCGATACATCAGGTCGCGCCACGACCAGAAGTTATCCGTCGCATTGGCGCGATATTCGGTGAGCCCCGCCATCGCGCGCTGAAACGCGTGCGAGTGAAGATTCGGCATGCCTGGCATCAGCGGGCCCGCCGCCTTCGGCACCCCCGCCGGCGCCTCGGGTTGATCCGTCGTGACCGCGGTCAGCGTGCCGTGAGCGTCCCATTCGAGCAGCACGTTGCGGCGCCAGCCCTCAGGCAGATACGCGTCAGCGGCGAACAGCGATTGATTGGATTGCGTCATCTCTCAGGTTCTAGTTCAGGTCACACGCGACTCGCGCCGCGTATAGACGGTTTCGCCCGCGCGCACGACGCGCGCGCAGAGCGGCCGGCCAATCCAGTAAGCGAGCTCCGCCAGCGAATCGACCGACCACACCGCGAAGTCGGCCGCGCGACCGACCTGCAGCGCACCGTGCCGATCGCTCTTGCCGAGCGCGCGCGCAGCGTGCGTGGTGACGCCTTGCAGCACCTCGGGCACGGTCATGCGAAACAGCGTGCTCGCCATGTTCATCATCAGCAGTAACGAAGTCGCCGGTGAGGTGCCCGGGTTGCTGTCGGTCGAGATCGCGATCGGCACCTCGTAGCGCCGCAGCAGTTCGAGCGGCGGCAACTGGGTCTCGCGGATGAAGTAGTACGCGCCCGGCAGCAGCACCGCGACGGTGCCCGCTTCCTTCATCGCGGCGACGCCGGCTTCGTCGAGAAACTCCAGGTGATCCGCCGACAGCGCGCGATGCCGTGCCGCGAGCGCGGTGCCGCCGCCGTTCGACAACTGCTCGGCGTGCATCTTGACCGGCAGCTCGTAGCGCGCGGCCGCGTTGAACACGCGCTCACTCTGTTCCAGCGAAAAACCGATGCGCTCGCAGAACACGTCGACCGCATCGACGAGGCCTTCGTCCGCGAGCGCGGGCAGCATCGTGTTGCAGACTTCGTCGATATACGCGTCCGCTCGGCCCGCGAATTCAGGCGGCAACGCGTGCGCGCCGAGAAACGTCGTATAGACCGTGACCGGATAGCGCTCGCCGAGTTGCCGCGCGACGCGCAGCATCTTGCGCTCGCTCGCGAGGTCGAGACCGTAGCCCGATTTGATTTCGATCGCCGTCACGCCTTCGGCGAGCAGCGGTTCGAGCCGCGCGGCCGCTTGCGTGAACAGCGACGCTTCGTCCGCGGCGCGCGTCGCGCGCACCGTCGACACGATGCCGCCGCCCTGTCGCGCGATTGCTTCGTAGCTGACGCCCGCGAGCCGCTGCGCGAATTCGTCGGCGCGCTGGCCGCCGTACACGAGGTGCGTATGGCAATCGATCAGGCCCGGCGTCACCCATGCGCCGCGCAGATCTTCGCGCGGCCATGCGGCATAGGGCGTGGGTAAATCGGCGAAAGCGCCGAGCCACGCGATACGGCCGCCGTCGACCGCAATCGCGGCATCGGCGAGCGTGTGGCGAGGATCGCCCTGCGGGCACAAATTCAGGTGATGCCAGACGGTTTGCTTCATCGCGTGCTCTTTGCCGCTCGTTGCGTGTCTGTGGATGGGTTGTCCGTAATGGAGCGCATGTGAGGCCCTATCACGGTTGATTCGTCATCGCGTGTAGCGGATCGTGATCGCGAGCACCGCGCCGTCGCCCGTCAGCGTGCAAGTGAGCGCGTTCGGCCCGTCGACGCGCAGCGTATCGCCGGTGTCGAGCCGCACGGCTTGCGCGTGGTCCGCCGCCAGTCCGACCGTGACCGCGCCGCCCGCGCAAAACAGCAGCGCCACGTCGCCGTCGAGCACGCGCGGCGCATCCTGCCGCGTGCCAGTGCGCCACACGTCCAACTCGCCCTGCGCCACGTCGCGCCGCACCATCAGGTTGAAGTCGCGCGTCGCGCCGTCGACGAGCCGCGCGTCGATGCGCGTCGCGCCATCGAAGCGCGCGATGTCGAGCGGCTGCCGCAACACATGCGTCGAGGCGACGCCCGCGTCGCCCAGCTCATCGAGCAGCATGCCCGCGCCAGACAGCAACACCAGCGTCCGGTCGACGCCGTCGAAGCGCGAGAACGGTCCCGCCTGCGCAACCTCGGCGACGCTCACGCGCCACACGAAGTCGGCGCTCGCCGCACCCTGCCCGCCGCCTGGCGACGGAAACGCCGCGACCTCACGCGTGAGCCCGCCGCCGTTTTTCCACGGCGCCGCCACGAGGTCGGCGCCGCGAATCAGCGTGACGCCTGCCATGCCGCCCGCGTGGTTGGCCATGGTCACGATCAGCGGCCCAGCATCGGCAGATTGAGACCGGCCTCGCGCGCCGTCTGTTGCGCGAGTTCATAGCCCGCATCCGCGTGACGCATCACGCCGGTGGCCGGATCGTTCAACAGCACGCGGCCGAGGCGCTGGTGCGCGGCTTGCGTGCCGTCCGCGACGATCACGACGCCCGCGTGCTGCGAGAAGCCCATGCCGACGCCGCCGCCGTGATGCAACGATACCCACGACGCACCGCCCGCCGTGTTCAGCAGCGCGTTCAGCAACGGCCAGTCGCTGACCGCGTCCGAGCCGTCCTTCATCGATTCGGTTTCGCGGTTCGGGCTCGCGACCGAACCGGTATCGAGGTGATCGCGGCCGATCACGATCGGCGCCTTCAGCTCGCCGTTCCCGACCATTTCGTTGAACGCCTGGCCGAGACGATAGCGATCCTTCACGCCGACCCAGCAGATCCGCGCCGGCAGACCCTGGAACGCGATGCGTTCGCGCGCCATGTCGAGCCAGTTGTGCAGATGCGGATCGTCGGGGATCAGTTCCTTCACCTTCGCATCGGTCTTGTAGATGTCCTCGGGATCGCCCGACAGCGCGACCCAGCGGAACGGGCCCTTGCCTTCGCAGAACAGCGGCCGGATATACGCCGGCACGAAGCCAGGGAAATCGAACGCGTTTTCCACGCCCATTTCGAGCGCCATCTGGCGAATGTTGTTGCCGTAGTCGAGCGTTGCCGCGCCGCGTTCCTGCAGCGTCAGCATTGCCTGCACCTGCGCGGCCATCGACTGCTTGGCCGGCGTGACGATGCTTTCCGGCGCGGTCTTCATGCGCTCGCGCCAGTCGCCGACCGTCCAGCCCTGTGGCAGGTAGCCGTGAATCGGATCGTGCGCGCTCGTCTGGTCGGTCACGCAGTCCGGCGTGATGCCGCGCGCGACGCACTCGGCGAACACGTCGGCGGCATTGCCGAGCAGGCCAACCGAGATCGGCTTGCCGGCGCGCTTCGCTTCGTCGAGCATCGCGAGCGCCTCGTCGAGCGTCTTCGCCTTCTTGTCGACGTAGCGCGTCTTCAGACGGAAGTCGATGCGCGTCTCGTCGCATTCGACCGCGATCATCGAGAAGCCCGCCATCGTCGCCGCGAGCGGCTGCGCGCCGCCCATGCCGCCGAGACCGCCGGTCAGAATCCAGCGGCCCTTCGGGTCACCGTTGAAGTGCTGGTTCGCGACCGCGAAGAAGGTCTCGTAGGTGCCCTGGACGATGCCCTGGCTGCCGATGTAGATCCAGCTGCCCGCGGTCATCTGGCCGTACATCATCAGGCCCTTGCGGTCGAGTTCGTGAAAGTGTTCCCACGTCGCCCAGTGCGGCACGAGGTTCGAGTTCGCGAGCAGCACGCGCGGCGCGTCCGCATGGGTGCGGAACACGCCGACCGGCTTGCCCGACTGAATCAGCAGCGTTTCGTCTTCGTTCAGGTCCTTCAGCGACGCGAGGATCTGATCGAAGCAATCCCAGTTGCGCGCGGCGCGGCCAATGCCGCCGTACACGACGAGCGCGTGCGGGTGCTCGGCGACTTCCGGGTCCAGATTATTCTGGATCATCCGGTACGCGGCTTCCGCGATCCAGGTCTTGCAGGTCTTTTCCGCGCCGTGCGGTGCGCGGATCGTGCGAGTCGGATCGAGACGCGGATCGACGTGTTTCGGATTGTTCATGGTGTCCCTAATCATGCGTGAAGAGGTTCGATAAAGATTCGGCGAAGACGAAAAAGCGAATTCAGAAATGCCCGGTGAAGCGGTAACGGGTGCCCGGATGCCACAGATTCGCGATCGAGGCGACCTCGCCTTGCGACCACGTGCGCCGGTGCAGCACGAGACACGGCTCGCGTTCACTCATGTTCAACAGCTCGCGCGTGATCTCGTCGGCGGCGAGCGCCTCGATGCGGTACTCGACGCGCTGCAGCGGCGCGACGCGCACGAGGTACTGGTTGGGCGTGGTGTTCGTGAAGTCCTGCAGCGCGTATTCGGGTGCGACGGCCGGATTGACCCAGCGTTCCTCGAGCTGCACCGGCTCCTCGTTTTCGAAATGCAGCAGGCGCGAATGAAACACGGGGCTGCCCGCGCTCACCTGCATCTCTTCGGCGAGCGCCGCATCGGCGATGCTGGCGCCGATGTTCAGCACCCTCGCCTGATAGCGATGACCGCGCGCAACGATTTCGTCGGAGATGCTGCGGATCGCTACCAGGGTCGACTCGTACTTGGGACGGGCGACGAAAGTACCCGAGCCTTGTACACGTGTCAGCACCTGCTCCGAGGTCAACTCGCGCAACGCGCGGTTGACCGTCATGCGTGCGACGCTGAATTCGCGCGCAAGCTCGTTTTCGGAGGGCACCTGGTCGCCTTCGGCCCACTCGCCCGCATGAATGCGCGCGAGGATGAAGTCCTTGATGCCCTGATAAGCGGGTGCGTTCATGGGTGTGATCCGCGCTCTCGACGACTCATTGTTCCGACGCGAACGAGAACGGGCTCAGCTTCGCGACCGCGCCGGCCTGCACGAGCTTCGTGACCGCCGCGATGTCCGGCGCGAAGTAGTGATCGAGCTCGTAGTGCGCGACGTCCTTGCGCACGAGGTCCATCACCTTCTGCAGGCTCGGGCTGGTCTTGTGCGGCGCGCGCAGATCGACACCCTGGGCGGCAGCGAGCAGTTCGATCGACAGGATGTTCGCGGTGTTGTCGGCGATATCGCCGAGCTTGCGCGCGGCGAACGTCGCCATCGACACGTGGTCTTCCTGGTTCGCGGACGTAGGCAGCGAATCGACCGAAGCCGGATGCGCGAGCGTCTTGTTTTCCGACGCGAGCGCGGCGGCCGTCACATGCGCAATCATGAAGCCGGAGTTCACGCCGCCATCCTTGACGAGGAACGGCGGCAGGCCCGACAGCGTCGCGTCGATCAGCAGTGCGATGCGGCGTTCGGCGAGCGCGCCGATTTCCGCCACGGCGAGCGCCAGGTTGTCGGCCGCGAACGCGACCGGCTCGGCGTGGAAGTTGCCGCCCGACAGCACTTCGCCGGTGTCCGGGAAAATCAGCGGATTGTCGGAGACCGCGTTCGCTTCCATCAGCAGCGTTTCGGCGGCATTGCGCATCTGGTCCAGACACGCGCCCATCACCTGCGGCTGGCAGCGCAGGCTGTACGGGTCCTGCACCTTGTCGCAATCGGCGTGCGACACGTTGATCGCCGAACCTTGCAGCAGCGAGCGATACGCCGCGGCCGCGTCGATCTGGCCTCGATGGCCGCGCAGTTCGTGGATGCGCGCGTCGAACGGCTTGACCGAGCCCATCGCCGCATCCACCGACAGCGCGCCAGCGACGAGCGCCGTGCGGTACAGGTCTTCGATCGCGAACATGTTGTACAGCGCGAGCGCGGTCGAAGCCTGGGTGCCGTTCAGCAGCGCGAGACCCTCCTTCGCCTGCAGCGTCAGCGGCTTCAGACCGACGAGCGCGAGGCCTTCGGTGGCCGGCATGCGCTCGCCCTTCGCGAACACTTCGCCGACGCCGAGCAGGGTCGCCGACATATGCGCGAGCGGCGCGAGGTCGCCCGATGCGCCGACCGAGCCCTTGACCGGGATCACCGGCAGCACGTCGGCGTTGAACAGCGCGATCAGCGCCTCCATCACCTCGCGGCGGATGCCCGAGTGGCCGCGGCCGAGGCTCGACAGCTTCAGCGCGATCAACAGACGCACGACCGGGCGCGACATCGGCTCGCCGACGCCGACCGCGTGCGACAGCACCAGATTGCGTTGCAGCAGTTCGAGCTGATCGCGCGGAATGTGCGTGCTGGCGAGGCGGCCGAAGCCGGTATTGATGCCATAAGCCGGCTCGCCCCTGGCGGTGATGTCGGCGACGGCCTGCGCGCACGCGTCGATGGCGGCGTGGCTTGCGGGATCGAGTTGCAGGGTGACCTGCTCACGCGCGATCTGGCGCAGTTGCGGGAGGCTCAGGTAGCCGGGCTTCAGAATCATGGTTGTCGTCCTGTCTATACAAGTTCAAATAAGTCTAGCCGGCGGGCCTTGTATATACAACTTGTTTTTCGAGATTTCGTGCCTGGGGATTTCCATTATTTGGCACGTGGCTCGGCGGGAGCGCGGCGGGTTTGGCGGCAGGTCGCAGGCGGCGGGTGCTGGACGCATGGGCCGGCGTGGCCGCCGTGATTTAGCCCACAGTTGTATATACACCTTCGCGGCGCGGGTCGCCATCTGGCCAAAATTGGGCGCTCTCTCGCTGGCGGGAAGCCGGACACGCCGGCTCCGCCGATATCTGGGTTATAGGACAGAAGGCTCTGCGACGCGGATCAGAGCTTGACCCGCGCCGCGATGAAATCCAGAAAGCACTGCACGCGCCCCGCGAGCGATGCGCTCTGGTAGTACACCGCATGCACCGGCTGCCGTTCATCGACGAGCAGGTTGCCGAGAATCGGCACGAGGCGGTTTTCGCGCACGTCGCCGGCGGTCATGAAGTCGGCCAGACAGGCGACGCCCCAGCCGGACAGCGCCAGTTGCCGCAAGGTTTCGCCGCTCGACGCGGTGATCGACGGTTCGATCTTCAGCAGCGCGGCTTCGTCGCGCTGCCCCTTGGCGCGCTTCGTTCCCCTGCCCCCTTCGCGCAACGGCCAGCGATTCAAATGCTCCGGCGCCGTAAAGCCGATCAGCCGATGCGCGTGCAGCGCGTCGAGCGTGGTCGGCTCGCCGTGCTCGGCCAGATACGCCGGGCTCGCGAGCACGCGCAGCCTGCTCTCGCCGAGCGCGCGCGCATGCAGCGTCGAATCCTGCAGCGCGCCGATGCGAATCGCGATGTCGACCTTCTGTTCGAGCAGATCGACGATCCGCTCGTTGCTGGTCAATTCGAGCCGGATCTCCGGATACAGCGCCGAAAACGCGGTCATATGCGGCGCCACGCAATGCAGCATGAACGGCGACGCCGCATCGACGCGCAAGCGCCCCGACGGCCGTTGCCGCCCGCGCGCGACCGACTCCTCGGCCTCTTCGAGCGCGTCGAGGATCGCGCGCGCGCGCCGCAGGAACGCGTCGCCTTCCTCGGTCAGATGCAGACGCCGCGTCGTGCGCCGCACGAGCGCGGTGTCGAGCTTCTGCTCGAGGCGCGTGAGCGCGCGGCTCACGCCGGAGACGGTCTGCCCCAGCTTCTCGGCCGCCGCGGTAATCGAGCCGCTGTCGATCACGGTGACGAACACCAGCAATTCGTCGGTGGAGGTTTTCATTGTTGATTTCAGATCAAGATTGATTTGAGACTAACACGCTTTTTGCGAGAATCCGCGCGAGCGATACTGCGTGCCTGTCGATCGGAGTTGGCGCTTTAGCGCTTACTCCGATCCCATGCAAGAGATTGCGGTCTTGGCATTTCCCTCAGGAGAACGTCTTGAAGATTTTCGTTACTGGCGCAAGCGGTTTCATCGGCGGCTCGATCGCGGCGCATCTGGCGCGCGCCGGCCATCAGGTGCGCGGGCTGATTCGCAAACCCGAACACAGCGGCGAGTTGCAGCGGCTCGGCATCGAGCCCGTGCTCGGCACGCTCGACGACCGCGCGTTGCTGATCGCCGAAGCGCAAGCGGCCGACGCGGTGATCAACGCCGCGAGCAGCGATCACGAAGGCGCGGTACGCGCACTGATCGACGGACTCGCCGGTTCGGGCAAGGTGTTCCTGCACACCAGCGGGTCGAGCATCGTCGGCGATGCGTCGGGCGGCGAAGCGGGTGAAGCACGCATCTATCACGAAGACGCGCTGCCCACCCCGACCGCCGACAAGGCCGCGCGCGTCGCGATCGATCAACTGGTGCTCGACGCCGCGCAACGCAACGTGCGCTCGGCCGTGCTGTGCAACACGCTGATTTACGGTCACGGCGCGGTGGCCGGCAGCGCGAGCGTGCAGTTGCCGCGACTCGTGCGCCAGGCGCAGAAAAGCGGCGTCGTGCGTCATGTGGGCAGCGGCGGCAACGTCTGGTCGAACGTGCATATCGACGACGTCGCCGAGCTGTATCGCCTCGCACTCGATAAAACCCCCGCCGGCACGTTCTATTTCGTCGAAAGCGGCGAAGCATCGTTCCGCGACATGAGCGCCGCGATCGCACGCGCGATGAAGCTCGGCGCGCCGCAGGACTGGCCGCTCGAAGACGCGAAACAGGAATGGGGCTACGAAATGGCCTCGTACGGTCTTGGCTCGAACAGCCGCGTGCGCGGCGAACGCGCGCGCAAACTGCTCGGCTGGCAACCGCGGCGCAGGTCGGTGATCGAATGGATCGAACGCGACATGATGGGGCCGCAAAGCACCGTTTGACGGGGCTTTGCGCGCCGCGCGACGTAAGCTATGTAAGCGCGGTCGTTGCGAATCCGTAAGCTCCTTTCGATAAAATCGCGGGCACCTGACGGTGCGATTCCACCGTCGCGCACACGCCCCGATTCGACCGATGAGCTTCGCGCTGAACTTCGACTGGCTGACTAACCTGATGGCGATTCTGTTCGTCGTCGCGTGTCTGTACGACACGCGCTACGACGAATACGGCGTGCTGACGCTCGCGGCCGCGGCGATGAGCCTCATCGTGATGGCGATGGAAATGTTCCTCAGACCCGCCTTCGAGATGGCGCTGTAGCGAGCTGATGCAGCACAGAGGCGCCGCGCCAGCTAGCGCGGCGCGCGCCCCTCGCCCCCTTCGTCGACCCGCTTCACCGCTTCACCGCTTCACCGCTTCACCACTTCACCGCTTCACCGCCTCACCGCTTCACACCGTGTACGATCCGCACGCCGGGCAAGCCGCGCGCGCGTGGTCGTCGTAGCGGTCGTGATGCCTGACCCAGTCGGTCAGATTACTGTTCTCGTTGCGGCCTTTCGGCGCGATGTCGAGAAGCGCGTAGATGTTCACGAAGCGCTCGTCGCCGCGTGCGTAGCATGAGTACGTGTGATACACGTCGCCGTTTGCGTCCTTGTAGAACACGCTGTGGCCGTGCTGTTCGTCGATGCCGACGTCCTGCTCGGTGAAGTTGTAGAACGCCTTTTTGCTCGCCAGTTGCTCCGGCGTGAACGACACGTGGTAGTCGAAATTGAAATCGCTGCCGCTCGACGACACCCACGGAAAGGTCCACCCCATGCGCCGTTTGAACGCGTCGATCTTCTCGAGCGGCGCGTGCGATACCGTCACATAGCTGACGTCGTGATGGACCAGATGCGTGAGAATGCCGCTCATATGGTCCGACAGAAACGAGCAGCCGACGCACCCCTCTTCCCAGTCCGGGCCCAGCATGAAGTGATAAACGATCAGCTGGCTGCGGCCGTCGAACAGCTCCGCGAGCGTCTTGCGGCCTTCCGGCGTATCGAACGTATAAACCTTGTCGACCTTGACCCACGGCAATTCGCGGCGCTTGCGCGCGAGTTCGTCGCCGGCGCGCATATGCGCTTTTTCGTCGGCGAGCAGCGCGCGGCTCGCGGCAAGCCACTCTTCCTGGCTGCCGATGCGATGTTGCGGTTCCATCTGCGTCTCCTTTCCTGCGGATGCAGGGCTTGACCTCAAGATTAAGGTTTAGAGACGCTGACGCGAAAGTCAAGGAGCCGCAACGAAACTCAGATCGCCCAGCCGCCGACATAAAACCCGACCAGCACGACTGCGATCGCCACGGTCCCGACATTGAGCTTGCGATACTCGCCGCTGACGACGCGTCCGATCACGAGCGTCGCGAAGCCGAGCATGATGCCGGTCACGATGTTCGCGGTCAGCACGATGAACACCGCGCACACGAGCCCCGCCATCGCGTCGACCATGTCGTCCATATGCAGCTTGCTGACGTTCGACAGCATCAGCAGCCCCACGTACATCAGCGCGGGCGCGGTCGCATACGAAGGCACCAGCGCGGCGAGCGGCGAGAAGAACATCACGACGAGAAACAGCAGGCCGACGACCGCCGCCGCCATCCCCGTCTTCGCGCCCGCCGCGACGCCGACCGTCGACTCGATATACGCGGCCGCCGGCGCGCCGCCGAGCAGGCCCGAGAAGATCGAGCTCAGCGAATCGGCGGTCAGCGCGCGGCCGCCGTTGATGATGCGGCCGTTTTCGTCGAGCTGCCCCGCCTGGCCCGCGACCGCGCGGATCGTGCCGGTCGCGTCGAACACGGCGGTCATCACGAGCGCGAGCACGCTCGGCAGCACCGCCATCGACAGCGCGCCCTTCACGTCCATCGCGCCGATCAGCGACGCATGCCCCGGCGCGCTCAACGACGGCACCGCGAAGATGCCGTGAAACGCCACGGCCGGATCGATCGCGAGCCCGATCGCCGAGATCGCGACGATCACGATCAGGATCGAGCCCGGCACGCGCCGCCGCACGAGCCCGACGATCGCGGCGAGTCCGGCGACCGACATCAGCGCCGGCAACGCCGCAATATTGCCGAGCGACACCGGCAGCCCCGCGCCCGGATTCTTGACCACGAGCCCGACGTCGTTCGCGGCGATCAGCAGCAGGAACAGGCCGATGCCGATCCCGGTGCCGTGCGCGATGCCGACAGGCAGGTTGCGCAAAATCCACGAGCGCACGCCGGTCACCGAAATCGTCGTGAACACGACGCCCATCAGGAACACCGCGCCGAGCGCAACGGTTGGATGCAGGCCCTTGCCGAGCACGAGGCCGAACGCGGTGAACGCGGTCAGCGAGATCGCGCAGCCGATCGCGATCGGCAGACGCGCCCACACGCCCATCAGCAGCGAGCCGAACGCCGTGGTCAGACACACGGCGACGAACACCGCGCTGGTATCGAAGCCTGCCTTGCCGAACATGCCAGGCACGACGAACACGGAATAGACCATCGCGAGGAAGGTCGTGATGCCGGCGACGATCTCCTGGCGCTGCGTGCTGCCGCGCGCGGAAATGTCGAAGTAGCGGTCGAGAAAGCCCTTACCGCGGAATGATTCGGTGTCGAAGGATTCGCTCGCGACGTCGGCATTCGCGAGGGCCTGGGGTTCCATCATGATGAGTGCCTCCTTTATCAGCGCGCTGAAACGGCCGCTAAAGCGGCCGTCATCAGGTTCGTCTCGTGGATTGGTTGGTGTGGGTAACGCTTTTCTGAGTCGAAATGTAGGTGAAGCGAACTATGTGTCCAATCGCATGAATGGCATGCCGGACATGTCGCGCGACTTATATCTTTTGCGCGACGGTCGCTCACGCGAGCGCTGCGCGCGTATACACCTACGGCATACGGGCAGCCGCGAAACGCGCCGAACCCACCCCGGCGATCGCGTTCCAGGCACGCGGCGTGCAGCGCCATACCGCCAGCGCATCGGCGAAACCGCCTGTAACGCAACCGGCGAAAGGCTGCCCGCGCGGCAGCGCAGGTTAAACTCTGGGCCGTACCCCATCCAACCGCGGCGGCTCATCGCGCCCGTCCGCACCTGCCCGTGGAGTTTTTCCTGATGACTGGCGGTTTTCCGCGCCCCGCCGGGCGCCTGCCGATTGTCCCGTTTGGACCGCTTGGATCGCTTCGCCCGCTCGATTCGCTTGATTCGCCTGATTCGCTCGATGTGCTTCGACTGTTCCGCTGGCTGTGCACCGTGGCCGCGCTGTTCGCGTTCGCCGCGCTGTCCGGCTGCAGCAGCCTGCTGTGGGGTACGCAGCAGGCGCCGATCGTCGATGCGACGGTGATGCCGGTCGAGCCGGCAAGCGCGCCGGTCGCGGCGTCCGCGCCCGAGCCGGTCGAGAGCGAGGCGAACGAGGGGCCCGAGGAGCCGAAGAAACCGAAGAAGCCGGTCGTGAAGCCGCACAAGGTCGAACCGCCGCCGCCCGTTGTCGTGCCGGCTCCGCCGCCTCCCCCGCCGCCGCCGCCGCTGATCGTGCTGCGCACGATCGAGCGCAGCGACGCGCGCGCGCTGCTCGACAGCCAGGTGCAGAAGCCCGACGGCAAGGTGGTCGGCCGCGCGGTCGACATGATCGCCGACGCAGCCGGCAAGCCGCGCGAGATGGTCGTCAATCTGCAGGGCTTCCTCGGCGTCGGCGACCGCAAGGTGAACTTCCCGTGGGGCGCGTTCCACTTCACGCCGACCGCGAAGGGGCCGCCGATCACGCTGAACCCGACGGCCGTGCCGAGCACCGCGAACAAATCGAACCCGCTGGAACTGCCGCTGCTCGATGCGACCGTCGAGCGCGCGAACGGCGCCAAGGTGGGCCGTGTGGTCGACGTGCTGATCGACGGCAACGCGCAGCCGCAGGCGATCGTCCTCGACGTCGGCGGCCTGGTCAGCCCCGACCGGCGCACGATCGCCGCGAACTGGTCGGCGCTGCGCTTCGTCACGCGCGACAAGGAACTGCATCCGCAGATCGATCTGAGCGACGCGCAGATCAACGCGACGCCGCTCTACGCGAGCGACAAGCCGATTCGCGCGGTGTCGCCGGCGCCGCCCGCGCAGCCTGCCGCCAGCGCCGCGCCGGCGGCCTCGGCGCCGCCGGCCGCGTCGTCGGCCGTCGCGGTTTCCAACGCACGGGCGGTCCGATGACGGTCCGTACTATGGTCACGGCGCGAAGTCTGCGCGCGCTCGATTGGCTCAACTTCTTCGTCGCCAACGTGCAGACGGGCTTCGGGCCGTTCATCGCGTCCTACCTCGCATCGCACAAATGGACCCAGGGCGAGATCGGCATGGTGCTGTCGGTCGGCACGATCAGCGCGATGGTCAGCCAGGTGCCCGGCGGCGCCGCGGTCGACGCGTTGCGCAACAAGAAAGCGGCGGCCGCGTGGGCGATCGGCGCGATCATCCTCAGCGCGATGCTGCTCGCGATCAGCCCGACCGTGCTGCCGGTGATCGCCGCCGAGGTGTTCCACGGCTTCGCGAGCTGCATGCTGACGCCGGCGCTCGCGGCGATCTCGTTCGCGCTGGTGGGTCGCGCGAATCTCGGCGACCGGCTCGGCCGCAATGCGCGCTGGGCGTCGATCGGCAGCGCGGTCGCGGCCGGTCTGATGGGACTGTTCGGCGAGTACTACTCGCCGCGCGCGGTGTTCGTCCTGACCGCGGGCCTCGCGGTTCCCGCGCTGATCGCGCTCGCGATGATCCAGCGCACCGACACGATCGAGCTGCCGCAAGCGGCGCCCACCCCCGAGCAGCTCGAGCGGCGCGAAAGCCTGCGCGAGCTGCTGCGCGACAAGCGCATGCTGCTGTTCGCCGCCTGCATCGTGCTGTTCCATCTGTCGAACGCGGCGATGCTGAACCTGGCCGCCGGCGAAGTGACGGCCGGCATGGGAGACAACGTGCAGCTCGTGATTGCGGCATGCATCATCGTGCCGCAGGCGATCGTCGCGATGATGTCGCCGTGGGTCGGGCGCTCGGCCGAACGCTGGGGCCGCCGGCCGATTCTGCTGCTCGGCTTCTCCGCGTTGCCGATCCGCGCGCTGCTGTTCGCGGGCATCAGCAGCCCCTATCTGCTCGTGCCGGTGCAGATGCTCGACGGCTTGAGCGCCGCGGTGTTCGGCGTGATGCTGCCGCTGATCGCCGCCGACGTCGCCGGCGACAAGGGCCGCTACAACCTGTGTATCGGCCTGTTCGGGCTCGCGGCCGGCATCGGCGCGACGTTGAGCACGACGGCGGCGGGCTTCGTCGCCGATCGTTTCGGCAACACGGTGAGCTTCTTCGGTCTCGCGGCGGCCGGTGCGCTCGCGGTGCTGCTGGTGTGGGCGGCGATGCCCGAGACGCGCGACGCGGCGACGGCCAGCAACGGCGATGGCGCGGCTGTGCCCGGTCGTGGATAGTCGGCGGCGAGGTGAGTCGCGCGAGCTGTATCAGCCGGGGCGTGGTCTGATGGCCGCAGTCGGATTACGTCGCAACCGGCTTGATCACTGCGGAAGTCAGGTGAGTCAGTCGGCGAGAAACACCTCTTCGCCTCGACCCAATGGCACGACGACGGGTCGCTGCACGACGGTCTCGATATCGACGTGCCGCCCCTCGCGCGACGAGCGTTCGAAGGCATCCAGCACCTCCAGCACGTGTAACGCCAGTTCGCCGCTCGCGCGATGCGGCCGACCTCGACGCAACGCCATGGCCATGTCCAGCACGCCCACAGCGCGCTCGATGCGGGCCGCATTGGGCGTGCCATTGGCGGGGCCGTGGCCGTGTTGCCCAGTCCGACCCGGCAGCCCGGCGCGAGGCGGCGAACGGCAAGCCATGGGTCAATTGCTCGGAATTCTTGCCCGGTAGTGACGTGCCTTATGTCAGCATCGACCACCGCCAGGCCGGTACGGATGCCGTGCAGTACCTCATCAACAAGGGCCACCGGCGCATCGGCTTCATCACCAGCGATGAGCGCTTCCTGTATGCGCGTCAGCGCCGCGAGGGCTATGACGCGGCACTACTGCGCGCCGGTCTCGCGCCTGCGCCCGAGCTTGTCTGCGTTACTGGCGACAATAGTTACGCCGCCGGAAGCCAGGCGGCGGCAAAGCTGCTGGCGGTGGTGGATCCACCGAGCGCCGTGTTCGCCGTGTCGGACACGTTGGCCATCGGCGCGATCAAGGGCTTTAGCAAAGCCGGCCGGCGGGTGCCGCACGACGTGGCGGTAATGGGCTTCGACGACGTGCCCATCGCTGGCATCTTCGAGCCGGGGCTGACGACCGTGGCCCAGCCCATGGTCGAGCTGGGCGCCGCGGCGGCCGAAATGCTGCTGGCGTTGCTCGACGGCCAACGCCCAGCGTCGCGCATCCTGCAGCATCAGCTGGTGCTGCGGGAGTCGGTTTGAGCGGTCGATCGGGAGAAGTAAAGATCTGCTTTGCCCACCGAGGTGGTTTGTAGCTGGCTCAGTTTTGGTGAGGTTGCCGACGCCGATGCATTTCGGCCACCTTGCTCCCACGGCCCATGAAATCGTTCGTTGAAGCTTTCGTGGTCGCCGTGGCTGGCGCCGTCGCTGTGGCGGTTTTTGCTCACTCGAGCCAGCCGAAGACCCATCAGCAAATGCTTGAAGAACTGGTTCAGATCGGAATTCCCGGCAACGCTCAACCTTTGCGCCGCAGTTGTTGCCCCTGTGGTATTTGTTGATTAAGGCTGATGACGCGACGAGCGTGAACATCCGCTGGCTACTGCGGAACCGCCGATAGAGCACGCGCGGGCGCACGCGAGCGAATGGCTGGAGATGGGCCGGCTACCACCCGATGCGCTCGGCTGTTGTCGACCCTCAGGAGTCAGTCAGGCGCGGCCTGCGAGCGTCTCATTCCAGGGCTACTTGAGATTTCCGGCAACGCGGCAAGCTGTCATAGGTCGATGCCTGCAAGTAACAACACATGGCATAATGCGCCGCATTCACCTTCACCAGACCAATATCGAATCGTCGGCCTTATGCTGAGCTGCTTCTGCCGGAAATTGGGCTCCTATCTGGGATTGCTGGCAATCCTGATGGCAACGCTCGCGCCGACGGTTTCACACGCACTGGCTGACCGCAACGAGGCTGGGCTTCCTTCAGCCTCGCTCTGCTCCGCACATTCGACTCCAGGCAATCCGCCGGGCAACGAGGACACCTCCCACTCGCTGGCTGCTCACTGGCATGCTTGCGGCTACTGCAACCTGATTGCGCACACGCCCGTACTGCCGAGCGTCCAGCCTGAATTTGCGGTCACGGTCTGGGCCATCCAGCATCGCGTTGCGACGCGGTTCGAGAGCATCCGTCGCGTCGAACCGCTGGCATCCGCCCAGCCGCGCGCGCCCCCCGTTTCATCCTGAATTGAGCCCTGGTGGCGATGCCGTGCACGAACGCATCGCCAGGCGTCGTCGTGTCTCTTCACAGACACGCGGCGGCGCGATGACGACCTCGATCAATGGATGAAACATGAATACCAATACCTTGCGCCATGGGAAACCCTTCTTCGCCACGGCAACGATCTCGTTCGCCGCAACTGCGCTCCTGCTCGCCTCATCGCCAGCCGCTGCCCATGCCATCGCGGGCGACCGCGTCTTTCCGTCAACGTTGGCTGTCGATGATCCAGGTGTCGGCGATGAAGCTAACTTCGAATACGGGCATCAGCGTGTTCCTGGAGACAACGGCGATCAAAGCATCAATACGTTCAGCTTCGAGTACGACAAGCTGATCACGTCAAGGCTTGCCCTGTCCGTCGACGGCGCTTACGTGATGCAGAACAATCCGACTGCGCGCGGGTTCGATAACTTTGGAGTCGGCCTGAAGTATCTGCTGTATGTGAACGCCCCGCACGAATTCATGACTTCAGTCGGGGTGCATGCGGAATTGGGTGGAACCGGCAGCCACGCGATTGCGGACAGCTTTTCGACCATCTCGCCGACGATCTACGTGGGCAAGGGTATGGGCGATCTGCCCGACTCACTGGCCTATCTCCGACCCGTTGCCATTACCGCCGAAGCTGGGCCTTCGTTGACCACCGGGGCCGGTCAGCCCAATTCTTTCGACTATGGTTTCACGGTCCAGTACAGCCTGCCCTATCTGCAGCAGCAGGTGCACGATTTCGGCTTGCCGCAGCCGCTCTCGAACATTGTTCCCATCGTCGAGTTTCCGCTATCGAGAAGTCAGGGCCAAACCACTGGCACAATCAATCCAGGGTTCATCTGGATCAACCGCTATGGCCAGTTCGGTGTCGAAGCCCAGATACCAATCAACAGCGCGAGCGGTTCGCATGTGGGCATCCTGGTACAGGCCCATCTTTTCTTCGACGATATTGCGCCGAAAACGCTCGGCAAGCCGCTGTTCTAACGTGTAAGGAGTCCTCTCATGAAACTGCACACGATTGCACGCGCGGCCATCGCCGCGCTGATGATCGCCGGCTGCAATCTCGCGCAGGCGCACGCCTACCCGACCCAGGAGGCGCCGGGGGCCGGTGCGACCGTCACGACCTCGCAGAAGGACGTGGCGATCGATTTCGACGATGGTCTGGAGCCCGCCTTCAGCTCGATCGCCGTCACCGACTCGGGAGGCAAGTCCGTGACGAGCGGCAAAGCTGCGGTTGACCCGTCGAACAGGAAGCACATGTCGGTAGGGCTAAATCCCCTCGTGCCGGGCGCCTATACCGTCTCGTGGGTCGCCGTTGCCGACGACGGCCATCGCACCCAGGGGCATTACACGTTCACGGTGAAGTAACGGTGGATCCGCTCGTCGTCGCCCAGATTGCACTGGCCGCGATGCAGGACATTCTGTTTGCCGTCGCTACCGGCGCTCTTGCATGCGGCGTCCTGGGCGCGCGTAGCGGATTGCCAGGGCAAGACACGACGCGAGTCTGGCGGACCGTCGCGTCAGTCGCACTCGCTCTCACCGCCCTGGCGTACCTCTGGCTTCAGGCCGCAATCATGAGCGGTTCGCCGCTCGGTGAAGCTGGTTCGGCTATCGCCCCAGTACTGACGCAGTCCCACTTCGGTAAGGCATGGTCGATCGGCGTTGCCGGCGCGCTGCTCGCGGCATTGAGTGGCCTCAAGAAAGAGCGCGGCTCAGCGCTCTTTGCTGCGGGGTTCGTCCTGTGGGTCGCGGGCAAGGCAGCCGCGAGCCATGCGGCCGACTCCGGCGACTTCTCGTGGCGTGAGGCGATTCACGTCGTCCATCTTTCCGCGACTGCGCTTTGGGCCGGCAGTGTCATCGTCGCCGCGATCCTGCTGCGCCGGCTCGAACGCGAACCAGGCCGTCCGCCCGGCCGGAGGGCTGCGTTCTGCTCGGCGCTGTCTCATCTGGCGACGGCTGCGCTCGTGTTTGTTCTCGTCACCGGTTTCTACAACGCCGTTCAGGACACGGCGCAGGCCAGCGCGCCGCTGTTGCGCACACACTGGGGCCGGTTGCTCGCCGCAAAGCTTGCATGTGTGGTCCTGGCGACATTGCTCGGCGGCTGGAACCGGATGGCGATTCTGCCCGATCTGCTCGTGCTTGCCGAGCGGAACGATCCGGACTACCCTGCCGCGCAACGCCGCTTCGACGGCGTTGTCTCTGTCGAAGCGCTCGTCATGCTAGCCATACTTGCGCTGGCTGCGGTGCTGGGCCATACGTCGCCGACGGGCGGATAGCGGAGCGACCATGTAGACATGCGACCGATATGACGATCGAGCGGCGCCCCGGTGCCGCGACGTACGTCCCGCCAACCCATCACATTTTCCTTAACGTAGAACAGGAGGTTATGCCATGCACCACCCCTTCTTCCGCCTGGCTATCGCGCTGCCGCTCGCGGCTGCTTCGCTAACCGCTTTCGCCGCTTCGTCGGGCGCCATGATGGTGTCCGACTGCTGGATCCGCTCGATGCCGGGCGACGTGCCGTCCGGCGGCTACTTCAAGCTGATGAACATGGGAGACAAGCCCGTCGATCTCGAAGGTGTTAGCACCGATGCGTTCGGGATGTCCATGCTGCATCAGACGCAGACTACCGGGAGCACGTCGAAGATGGTCATGGTCGACAAGGTGACCGTCCCGGCCAACGGGACACTCGCGTTCGCGCCGGGGGGGTATCACGTGATGTTCGAGAAGGAAAAGAAGCCGCTGACGGTCGGTTCGACGGTTCCCGTCACGTTCAAATTCAGTGACGGGGAGAGTATCGTCGGGCAATGCGCAGTGAAGAGCGCAACCGGCCAGTAATGACGCTTGCAGCCCGCGCGAAATCGATCGCGAGACTTGAGAACGCGGGCTGCAACGATTCGGGCAAGCGGCGAACGTTTGTATCTGGTCAATGATGCTCGATGCGTTCGGCGGCACGCGACCCCGAGCCGACTTTCGGACTCGCGACACCGCAACGGCCGCTTCGGAGGCGCAACCTGTCGTCTGTTGTATGGCGATGCCCCGAAGCACCCGGCGGATCGTCTAAACTGCAGAATCGACGAACAGGCCATTCCCGCTCGGCTACCCGCCATGGCGCACATCTTCTTCGCTGCTTCGATTCAACGGCATATCGCAACGCCCGAGCGCGAGATCGACGCGGGCACGCTCGGCGAAGCACTGAAGGCCGTCTTCGCCGCGCAACCTCGACTGCGCGGCTACATCCTTGACGATCAGGGCTCACTGCGAAGACATCTCGCCGTGTTTGTCGACGGCCGGCCGGTGCGCGACCGACAACATCTGTCCGATGCGCTCGGCGAGGAAAGCCGGGTTTACGTCATACAGGCGTTGTCGGGCGGATAAGAAGGTTCCACTCTTACTCGAGCTTTGCATGGGACCAGAGTAAGCGCTAAAGCGCCAACTCGGGTCGACAGGAGACACTCCACATGAGCGATCGATTGCTTGTTGCAACCCGCAAGGGATTGTTCGTTCTGCAAGCCGACGGCGAGGGCGGCTGGACGCTCGGTGAGCCGTATTTCGTCGGCGAGCCGGTGAGCATGGTGCTGCCTGATCCGCGCGACGGTTCGCTGTATGCCGCGCTCAATCTAGGCCACTTCGGCGTGAAGCTGCATCGCCGGCGCGCGGGCATAGAGGATTGGGAAGAGTGCGCGGTCCCCGTCTACCCGCCGCAGCCTGCCGACGAGACGCATGCCGGTGACGGCGCGGACACGAGCGCGGACAATGCGAGCGCCGCCGTGCCCAGCCCGCCGGCTCCTGCCTGGACGCTCCAGCAAATCTGGTCGCTCGAAACCGGCGGCCCGGACGAGCCGGGCGTCCTGTGGGCCGGCACGATTCCCGGCGGGCTCTTCCGTTCCGACGACGGCGGCGACACATGGCTGCTCAACCGGGCGCTGTGGGATCGCCCGGAGCGCCGAGAATGGTTCGGAGGCGGCTACGACGCGCCGGGCATCCATTCCGTGATGGTCGATCCGCGCGACAGCCGGCACGTGACGATCGGCGTGTCGTGTGGCGGCGTCTGGCAAACCGCCGACGGCGGCGCGACCTGGCGCGTTAGTGCCGAAGGCATGGAGGCCGACTACATGCCGCCGGAGCGGCGCGGCGATGCCAACGTGCAAGACCCGCACCGCGTCGTGCAATGCGCCGCAAATCCAGAAGCGCTGTGGACGCAGCATCACTGCGCGATCTTCCGCTCGACCGACGGCGCGGCGCACTGGCAGCGGATCGAAGCGCAGCCATCGAGCTTCGGCTTCGCGGTTGCCGTGCATCCGCGCGAGCCGGACACCGCGTGGTTTGTGCCCGCCGTGAAAGACCAGTGCCGGATCCCGGTGGACGGCCAGTTCGTCGTCACGCGCACACGCGACGGCGGCCGCACGTTCGAGCGTTTCTCGAACGGGTTGCCGCCTGCACCGGCGTATGACCTCGTGTATCGGCACGGGCTCGCTGTAGATGACTCCGGCACGCGCCTCGCAATGGCGTCGACCACCGGCGCGCTATGGACGTCCGACGACGGCGGCGAAAGCTGGCATTTGATTTCAGCGCATTTGCCGCCTGCTTATTGTGTTCGGTTTGGATGAGGGCGCGGGGCGGACTGGTGAGACATGAAACGCCTACATTGCCATTCATGCGCCGGACATAGCCTGAATGCGTGCATCGGCGTGATGGATCGATACTTCGAGCCGTACGCGCCGGTGAACCGATTTGTGTAGCTCGGCTTGTCGCAAGAGACCTTTTGACACTTCGCCGAACGTCTGATCAGCACCAGCAGTCACGCGGACGCTCCTGCGCGAGAGACAGCTTTTGGCGGAGGACGCAGCTACTACGGCGTCAAGGCGTGCGAGTCTTCAGTGCTACTTTTCCGCCTTTTTCTCCTCGTCTGCTGTACGTAGTGCTGCGTTAGCTGTGACCAGCAGTTTCGCATCGTGGTCCTGGACTGCAGCGTCAACCGTGTCGAACGCTTTCTTAAGATCCTTTTGTGCCAGCTTTGTCGCGCTTCCATTTTCCAAAATGGTTTCCGCTTCCTTTCTCAGGCGCTTAACTAGTTTCGCGGCGCATCTGGTGTCGAGCGTCCCATTGATGACGAATTCACTGATGTAATTCGCCAGCGCGGCCAGCGTCGCAGCGGTCGACTCATTCGCGCCACTCTTACCGCTCGTTTCGGACTTCTTGCTCATCAGGACTCTCCCGTTAGGACACACTTCCGCAATGCAGGACCAGCGCTACGCTCACGGTCGGTGTCGCATGAAATGGTGACAGATTTCGAGCGAAAATAAGACGGTTTTTTTGGATGAAGAGGCGCTGTCATATCGCAACGTTCGGATATCGGTCGGCGGATTCAACCGGTCGATGCAATAGTTCGATGGAACCGCTTGCCGGCCCGCAGCGGAGGATCGTCGCAAGTCGACCCGTGCGGTCCTTCGCCACCGCCGCAAGCAGTCGTTGCCAATCTGCGAAAACAGACGCCCATTCAAAACGCTCGCTCCAACACGCGCAAAGCGCGCGGAAGGGAGTGGTCGCCTCTCGTGTGTGTCAAGTATGGGTTGAGAACGCCCGGCGTGCTTCCACTCTACTCGACCTTAACCCAGACCAACACGGAAGTGCTTTCCTTGCCAGTTAATGGGTTCCTGTCGGGCAGCGTCTTAATGTACAAGTACTTGCCGTCGATTCTGAACTGACGCACTTGGGTCGTTCCTGTCCACGACTGGTTCCACGATGCATCAATACGATGACTAACCCTGTCGCCCTCTATGCTGTAGGTCCCCGCGTATGAGCTAAACCCGCTGTAGAGATCGACGCGTTCGGCGTCGGTAGGAACCAGATCGGATGGCGCCTTTCGTCCCTCATTGACCAGAATTGCGTACATCCGGCCGTCGGGACCATAGCTGAGATAACCGCTTGGGCGAGCGCCGAACAAATCGGTCTTCTGGCCGGTGGCCAGGTCTTCAGTCGTGAAGGACTGTAGCTTCCACGTTCCTAGCTGCGCACCGGTGCAGGTCTGTCGCTCATGTGCCATAGCTTCCACCCTTCCAAGACAAATACACCGTGTGGCCTGAAACTGAGTCGAGCTCTTAGATGACGCTCATTCTGGTATCTCGGATCTGACTTTCCGTCCTCCGATTCTGGCGACACTACTCGCAGTCGTTCACCAGATCAATCAATCTCGCGTGACCGGAATCGTCCGCTTACGAGAAATTTCCGAGGCCGCTGCATAGTTCCGCTTCTGGCCGACGAACCGAGCCGGATGCCGATTCGGCCGAGTTCGCCCCCCTTTGCGGACATCCGGCGCCCGGAGGACAATGCCCTTGCGAATCTCTTCCGAGGCTGCCCAAGATGGCTAAATTTCAGCCCGATGGATGGCGTACCGTCACGCCCCGAATCGTCGTACGGGATCCGGAAAACCTGATCACATTCATCAAGATGGTGTTTCAGGCACAGGGCGAATTCCGTCACGGGCGGCCTGCCGAAATCATGATCGGCGATTCCGTCGTGATGGTTAGCGGCGCAGACGGCCTTCGCGATCCGATGCCGGCATTTCTGTATGTCTACGTCGAGGACGCCGATTCGACCTACCTGCGAGCGATTGCGGCGAATGCGATCTCACTCGAAGTTCCGACCGACATGCCATACGGCGACAGGCGAGCAACGGTAAGAGATCCGTGGGGAAACACATGGCAGATTGCCACACATCAGCGCGACCTCTGTGCTGCCGAGATCCGTTCAAGGTAGGGCGTTACTGACGTCGTAGGCAGAGCGGTGTCGCTTCGGTGCAAGCCTGGCAGCGGTCCGGACTTACTTAGGATGACCACTTACTGGCCGAATACGCGTTTGAGTGTCAGATTGTTTTTCACGGTTGTCACGCCCGGCACGGCTTCGGCAACCCCGGCCGCCCTGTCGATCTGCGCTGCATCGGGCACCGTGCCAAACAGCGTCACCGCGCCACCTCTCGCACGGACACTGATGTTTGAAGCACTGATCTCCTTGTCCTTCATGAGCGCAGCGCGTACCTTCCTGCCGAGCGCGCGATCAGCCTGTCTGGAGCTCGCCGAAGCGCCGCTGCCCGGCGACGCCATGACGGTTGACGCTGGCCCACTGCCCGATTCGCCAGGCTGGGACCATGCATTGATCCATGTCGTCACGATCAGTGCGCCGACCGCCAGTTTGAGTGCCCTGATTACCTTCATTGCTTTCTCCAGTCTTCCTAAGTCTTGCGGGATCCCCGTTGGAATCGCTGTTCTGCTACCGCGTGGCGAGCCGGCACGCTTCACCGGCCAGAGGTCTTCATTTCGAGCCCAATACGGAGGATCCCTAGAAGTAGTGGCGTATCCCGAGCATGACCGCCGTCGTCCCGAGGCCCGGCGCGACGGGCTGGCCGTACGTAATCGTCTGCGTCATATCTCCGTGGTTGTTCACCCAACCCACCTGGCCATAGAGCAAAGTGGCCTTGGACAGACTGTATTCGGCGCCTCCGGCGACCTCGAGCGATTTGTTGGCCGAATTGTTCGCGTCCTTCAGGTAATACACGCCACTGGTGAGCTTGAATGCCGGTGAGAACTGATAGCCGAGGCCGGCCGAATACAGGTCGAGGTTGACCAGATTCGCGTGCGCCGGATTCCTGCCGTTGGAATATGACGCGGAAATGGAGAAGGCGTGATAGGTGTACAGCGCCCCGAGGTAGTAGAGGCGGTTGTTGGCGAGTCCGGTGGGCACCGTCGTCGGTCCGGGATTGGTGTCGTGACCGTTGTAGTAGACGGCTCTCAGATTGAGGCCATAGTTCGAGTATTTGAGCACGGCGGACTCGCGCGTGCCGCCCTGGAAGCTGCCTGCCACACCGCCGGGCGCATATTCGAGCGCTGCGGACACGCCGGCGAATGTCGGCGACTCGTAGACGATCGCATTGCTGTCGTACAGCGCGCCGATCGGTCCGTTGGTGCTGGTGCCGGACCAGCCTGCGGCCTGGTTCATGCCCAGCCATGCCGTCAGGATGCTGCCGAAATACTGGCCCGCCCGCACGTCGGTATCGGCCATCGCGTAGGCCATCGGCACGATCTGGCGACCGAAGTTCACCGTACCGAACGGTCCCGACACGCCGAGCGTCGCGAACTGGTTGAACTGCGCCACCGCGCCCGGCGTATCCGCCAGGCCGAACTTGCCGGTGCCGCTGTCGAACGACCCCTGCAGCTTGAAGTTGACGTGATAGCCGCCGCCAATGTCCTCGGAACCCTTGAGCCCCCAGATACTCGCGTAGATCCCGCCGTCCTTGTAGCGATATACCTTGCCCAGATTCTTCGCCGTCGGGCTGAACGAGGCCGCCGAGGTACTTTGATATAGCAGACCGGAATCCACGACGCCGTACAGCGTCACCGACGACTGCGCATAGGCCGGACTTCCAAGGACGGCCACCGCGGCCGCAGCTACCCATTTCAGTTTCATTGCGTCTCCAGTTTTGTTGCTTTAATCCACCCGTAACGACGTACGTTCAAGACGTACGTTCAATACTCAACACGCCAGGCCACCTGCTTCCTTAAGTCGGCAACAGATAGTCCTGAAACGCTTCGCGCAGCTGGTTCTTCAGCACCTTGCCGGTAGCGCCAAGCGGCACCGCATCGACAAATACGACTGCATCCGGCGTCCACCATTTCGCGATCTTTCCTTCGAAGAACGCCAGCAATTCTTCGGCTGTGACCTGTGCACCGGGCTGTTTCACGGCGACAAGCAGTGGCCGCTCGTCCCACTTCATATGCTTCGCCGCAATGCAGGCCGCGCTCGCTATCGCGGGATGCGCGGCTGCGAGGTTCTCGATCTCGATCGAGCTGATCCACTCGCCGCCGGACTTGATCACGTCCTTGCTGCGATCGGTGATCTGCATGAAGCCGTCGGCGTCGATGGTCGCGATATCGCCGGTCGGGAACCAGCCATGCGCGTCGGCATCGATCCGCAGCGGGTTGCCACCTTCATTGCGGAAGTAGTTGCGCACCACCCATGGGCCACGCACCAGCAGATCGCCCGAGCTCACGCCGTCCCATGGCAGTTCCTGGCCGTTCTCACCGAGGATCTTCATATCGACGCCAAATACCGCGCGCCCCTGTTTGGATTGCAGGGCGCAACGGTCTTCCGGACCCAGTGCGAGGTGCCTTGCTTTCAACGCGCCGATGGTCCCGAGCGGACTCAGTTCGGTCATGCCCCATGCGTGCAGGACCTCCACGCCATACCCATCCTGGAACGTGTGAAGCATTGCGGGCGGGCAGGCTGCGCCGCCAATGACGGTGCGCTTCAGGGTCGAGAAGTTCAGGCCACCTTGCTCGAGCCAGGTCAGCAGGCCTTGCCATACTGTCGGCACACCAGCCGCGAAGGTGACCTGCTCGGCTTCGACGAGCTCGTAGAGCGCTTGGCCGTCCAACCCGGGGCCGGGGAAAACCAGCTTGGCCCCGACCATGCACGCGACATACGGAATGCCCCACGCATTGACATGGAACATCGGCACGACCGGCAGGATCACGTCGCGCGCCGAGCAGTTCAGCGCATCCGGCAGTGCGGCAGCGAAGGTGTGAAGCAGCGACGAGCGATGCGAGTAGAGGACGCCCTTCGGGTTGCCGGTGGTACCGGACGTGTAGCACAGCGCACAGGCGGTATCCTCGTCAAAATTCGGCCACACGTAGGTCGACGAGCTGCGCTCGAGCAGATCTTCGTAGCACAGCAGGTTGGCAATGCCGGTATCCAGCGGCATATGCGCGAGGTCGGTCATCGCGATAAACGCCTTGACAGTCTTGCAGCGGCCGGCAATGGCCTTGACCAGCGGCAGGAACGTCAGATCGAAGAACAGGACCTGATCTTCCGCATGGTCGACGATGTAGGCGATCTGGTCTGCGTGCAGGCGCGGATTGATCGTATGCATCACTGCGCCCATGCCGGATATGCCGTAGTACAGCTCCATGTGGCGATAGCCGTTCCAGGCGAGGGTGCCGACACGGTCGGACGGCCTGATGCCCAGACTCGTGAGCGCATTGGCCATCTGTCGCGCGCGCCGGTGACAGTCGCGGAAGGTGTAGCGATGGATGTCACCCTCTACCCGCCGCGACACGATCTCCGTATCCCCATGATGGCGATCGGCATGCACGATCAGCGAGGAAATCAGCAACTGCTTTTGCAGCATCAAACCGTTCATTTCGTCCGTCCATTCTTTAATGCAGAGTCACGAGCCGACATCGCCCACGGCAGCATTCGAGCCATTGGGCACCTGCGGTCTTTTACCGCCGGTCAGTCGTCTTTTGTCAAAGCCGATCTCCAGAAGCGTTCACAATCCTATTCGCAGAACTGATTGTTATGGCAGATGCTGAAGAGGTCGATGCAAGGATTTTCAGGCGTGATCGCTTCAGGTCACGCGGCGCATCCGGTCATATCACCACGCCGCCATTCGGGCTGATCACCTGGCCGACCAGGTAGTGGTCGCCGGCCAGATAGGTCACCGTCGAGGCGTATTCCTCCATCGTGCCCAGGCGTCCGGCTGGCACCACTTGCCAGAACTGGTTGCGCCTTTCCTCACCGGCGGCTTCGAAGTATTCCGTGAATTCGGGAGTGGCCACCCCCCCTGGCGCCATCGCGTTGACGAAGATATTGGCACCCGCGACTTCGGCTGCGACCGACTTCGTGAAGGCAACCACCGCGCCCTTGGTGGCGCTGTAGTGCGGGCTATGGGCGCTCATGGCCGAGATGCCCGCAATCGACGCGATGTTGATGATCCTGCCGTCGCGCTGCGGCTGCATCAGCCTGAGCGCTTCGCGGGTGCAGTAAAAGAGGCCGTGCACGTTGACGTCCCAGTAACGATGCCACTCCTCGTCGCTGATGCTGCTGGTGAAAGCCAGCGATTGCCGCTGCACGGGCGTGGTGAGATAGGCGTAATGCCTGTTGCGGCGCGCCGTATCGATCGGCGTGTTCGGCACGAGCGCGGCGTTGTTGACGAGAACGTGCAACGTCCCAAAACGCTCGACGATCGCGGCGAACAGGTTGGCGACTTCGCTGCTGGACGAGACGTCGCAGCGCAGCGCCAGACACGGCGCGCCGGCCGCTTCCACGGCAGCGCGCGTTTCTTCGAGGGCCGGCATGTCGATATCGCAGATCGCGACCCGTGCACCGGCGCGCGCCAGATCCACGGCGATGGCACCGCCCATCCCGCGACCGGCACCGGTGACGAGGGCGACACGCCCTTCCAGATTCCGACGTTGGTCTTGCATGTCCATTACCTCACAGGTTGTATGTTGTGCAGCGCGAGCGCACGCTGCCTGCGCGAGGCGCGCGCCGCGAGGGCGAAAAACAGCGCTGAACTGATCGTCAGCACGTCAGTGGCGATCAGGACACCCGTCAGCGGAGCGGTGGCGCCAGCCTTGATGAAATGGTCGGCGGCCATCCCGATGACCACGGTGCCGATGGCAAGGGCGAATACGTTGATCGAGAGCATCGTGAAACCGAAGATCGTCGAGCGCATCTTCTGGGGTGCCATGCTCATGATCGCCGCCGCCCCCGGGCCGTACACCGCCAGCGGCAGGAAGAATCCCGCGCACATGCCGATGTAGAACAGCGGCGAACTGACCGGGACGAAACGACAGGCCAGCATCAACGGTGCGCAGATCACGACAAGGAGCGCCATGAAGCTGGCGTGTCCGCCGCGCAGTTTGCTCGCCACACGATCGCCCATGACGCCACCCATCACCGCGCCCAGCGTGCCGAACACCAGTTGTAGCGCGCCGATCCTGGTGGCAATGCCAGCCGCGTTCATGCCGCGCTCGTTGACGAGCCACAACTGCGAGAAGGAAAAGCTGGCAAAAACGAGGTGTACCAGTACGAAACCAACGATCACGAAGCCCAGCGCACGGTTGCTGCCGACGGTGCGCAACACCGCGAGCGCCTGGGCTACGAACGGTGCGCCGCGTTCCTGCGGTGCGAGCTGGCTACGGTCTTCCTTGAGCAGCGCGAGCGGCAAGGCAACGGCGACGCCGATGATGCCAAGGACATAGAACGTGGTCCGCCAGCCATGCGTGGCGCCAAAGCTGCCGGCGAGCAGGAAACTGCAGCCGACGCCCATGGGTATCCCCATGAAGAACAGCCCCATTGCCGTGCCTCGTCGCTTCTCCGAGAAGAGTTCAGCCAGCAGGGCCACCGCGGCAGGTACCAGCGCCGCCTCGCCGCTGGCAACGAAAAAGCGCGCCACCACCATCTGCTCAAAGCTCTGGGCATGGCCCGAGGCCAGCGTGCAGGCGCTCCAGATCAGCACGCCGGCGGCGATGACCCGGGTGCGGCTGAAGCGGTCCGCAAGGGTGCCCATGAACATCGCCATCACGCCGAAGCTCAGCACCCATACCGCGCCGACCAGAAAGCCGTATTGCGTGTTGCTGAGTGCCAGGTCTTTAATGATCTGCGGCGAGAAACCGAGCAACATATTGCGGTCGATGTGGGCCAGCAGGTGGATCACCAGTAGCGATGCCAGAACCGCAGAGGGGCTTTTCTTCCAGAACATCATCTGTCTCCATGCCTGAGAGGGTTCAGAGCGAGGCGCAACGCCATACGCTGCCGCGTTGCGCCCCGTTATCCCCGCTCAGGCGACCTTGCGTGCCGGCACGTCGCGCCGGCCGGACGTGCGATTAGGTACCATGCGCAGGTTGTCCAGCGTCTCGTCGACCGAACCCCACCGGGTGCCGATCTGGTAGATGCGGTGGGCATCCTCGCCGCTCGCGATGTCGCGATTGAGCTCGCGCGCAATGCGCACCATCTGCTCGATCTGCTGCACTGAAGTCGCCCGCTCGCCGTTCGGGCCGAACAGCGTGTCTTCGATACCGACCCGTACATGCAGGCCCAGCGCAATCGCCAGCGTATTCATCGGCACCACGTTCCGGTTCAGCGTTTCGAACGTAAGCACCGCGCCCTCCGGGGTGCGGCGGGCAAACTCGATCATGTCGGCGGGATGCAACCCGGCCGCGCCGCCGCCAATTGCCACGTAATTGATATTCAGCGGACCGCTATACGCACCGTTGCGAATCAGACGCTCGACCGTTTCGAGTTGCGTCAGATTCCCCAGCATGAACTGCGGCTGGATGCCGTTGGCGACGAGACGCCTGATGTGTTCGACGTGCCATGAGGGATTGGACGGCACGATCATGTCGCGATAGGCAGCCTGCAGCGCCGGGTTCATGAGCGAGGTACCCGCGATGTCGGCCTCGGTCATCAACTCCATCACGTTCATCTGGCTGGTGTTGATTGCGACGGTGACCTGATCCGGACGGGGGTTCAACTCCGCGAGCATGTGACGTGTGTCATCGTTTTGCCATTGGGCCGCTTCGCCTTCATTCTCCGGCGCGAATGAGATCGAGCCGCCGACCTGCAGCACCATCTTCGGCACCGCATCGCGCAGACGGGCAAGCATGTCGTTGAACTTCGACAGGCGCTTGCTGCCCTTGCCGTCCTCCTCGCGCACGTGCACGTGCAGCACAGTCGCGCCTGCGTTGTAGCAGTCGACGGCCTTCTGCACCTGCTCGTCCATCGTGACCGGGATATCGTCCGAATCGCCGGGGATCCATTGCGGCCCATAGGGCGCCACCTGGATCACGAGTTTTTCCTGGTTTTCAGGCAGCAGGGAGTCGTCAAGGAAATGCATGGTCTGTGTTCCTCTTTGAAAATTAATGAAGTGACGGCGCTGACGTCAGGCAACGGCCTGCGCAGCGTCGACGTTTGCCTTCTCGAAGGCGGCCAGTTCTTCCAGCAGGATCGGCGCGCCGAGACTGGAGGAATGAATGCCGAGGACGCTGACCGCCTGTAAGACCGCAGCGATTTCTTCCCTGGTGGCGCCCAGTTCGAGCGCGCGGCGGATGTGACGGCGTGTGCCCGGCGCATACATATGAGTGCAGGACGCGTCGACCGCGATGGCGAGGAACTCCAACACCTTCGGTTCCAGCACACCCGACATCACGGTGTGCATGCCCATCGCCATGAATTTCTCGGCCCAGACAGGATCGAGTTCTGCAATCGCATCCCAGGCGGGATTCCAGTTGCCGGTTGCGCGCAGCTGATCGCAGACCGGGGTCGCGCTGCGGCTCGTCTCATTGCTCATTGTTTCGCCTCCTCTCGAACTTCTCGAATTCCGTACGCGTTGGTCATCACGCGTCTCTGGAGGCAAGTATCGGATACTGGCAAATAGCGGTTTGACAGATTGAGGCAAAAAATTTACATTTTGATGCACGAGGGAAAACCATATGTCCTATCTGCTTCGCAGTGCCTCCCTGACCAGTTACGTCGAAGTGGCCCGATCGGTGGGCCTTGATCCTTACCAGCAGTTAAGTGATGCCGGCATTGACCGTTCCGCGTTGCTGAACCCCGACATCATGATTCCGGCCGAGGCAGTGGCGCGGTTGCTGGAAACCTCCGCCCGGGCCGCTGCCGTCGAGGATTTCGCGCTGCGCATGGCCGAGACCCGCCACCTCTCCAACCTTGGCCCTCTCGGTTTCGCGATGCGGGAACAGCCGACGTTGCGCCGCGCGCTCGAATCGATGGCGCACTATCTGCGCCTGCAGAACGAAGCGGTGGTGATGCGCGTCGAGGAAACGGCAGGACTCGCCATCATCCGCGAAGACCTCATGGGCGGCATGCCTGGCTCGATGCGCCAGGCAACGGAGTTGATACTGGGCGTCCTGTACCGGACGCTGGGCCTGGTGCTGGGCGCCGCCTGGAAGCCGCGCACCATCTGTCTCACGTACAGCGCTCCAGCCAGCCTCGCCATGCATGCGCGTGTATTTGGCGCGCCCGTTGAGTTCAACCAGGATTTCGACGGCATCGTGTGCCTCGCAGCGGATCTCGACGCCGCGATTCCAGCTTACGATCCGGTCATGGCGCAGCAGGTGCGCCAGTATCTGGATTCGATGCTGCTTCAGTCCAACGCAACCATGTCCGACAAGGTCAGGAAACTGGTCATTGCGCTTTTGCCGTCTGGCACCTGCTCGGCCGACCGGATCGCGCAGCATCTGGGCGTGGATCGCACGACCGTGAATCGCCACCTCGCCCGTCAGGGTGACAGCTTTCTGTCGATTGTCGATGCGGTGCGGGTTGAACAGGTGATGCGGTATGTCAGTAGCGGCGACCGGCCGCTGTCTGAAGTGGCTACGCTGGTAGGCTTCTCATCGCTGAGCGCGTTTTCCCGCTGGTTCAACGGCCGCTTCGGCTGCAGCGTTTCGACGTGGCGCCGCAAAAATGCACAACGAAGTGCTGGGGCCCGCGATGCATCGCCTGGCTAGCCAGCGCGTTGGGCCGCTGATTCTCTACCCTTGCGCCCCAGTGCCAGCGATCGTGACTATCGTTTGCGATTGCGCCCATGCCGCACAGGGCATGGCCAGAAGGATGATCCAGGCAGACTGGATAAGCCTCGCGCGAATGGAGCAATTCATCGCCGACCTCCCGGAGTTGTCCCGCCCAAATGATTTTCACGACAGCATCTGCGTCGTGTCGAGTTCCACCCTGTCGACAAGCCTTCGCCATCTACTGACCCAGTTGCCACCGCAGCACGGGGTGCGTTGCTCCGGCGGGCATGGCCCATACCCCGCCAGGTCCGAAGTCGTATGTGGGACCGAAGCTGACGGGGTTGCTCATCTGAGCGGTGGTCAGGCCCTGGGCGTTGCCAACCTGGGCGCCATGAGCCACACTCACTACAGCGACGGTGGCGCCGGTCGTCTGTGTATTCCAGAACACGTCGCTGCTTATGGTCACTGGCCCGTAGTTGAAGCCCGCGATGCCACCTCCGCCTCCCTGCCCTTGAACGCTGCCAGTGGCAAATGATTGCTCAACACTGCTATATAGATTCACTCCCACTAGCGCTCCCGCGGCTGCATCAGTCGCGCTGACTGCACCCGTCGCGTACGACTGCGTGATCGTTCCTGCGTTTTGACCGGCCAGCCCGCCGGCATAGGCCGAAGTGCCCACAACGCTCCCCGATGCGAAAGACTGCCTGATGACTCCCCCGTTGTAGCCGACGAGTCCACCATCGGAGAAACCTTGAGACGACGACACGTCAGCATTGCTGGAGGACCGTGTGATAGTGCCATCGGACCAGCCGACGAGGCCGCCCGCCTCTTGAGCGTTCTCGACCGCGACCGTACCACTGGTGTGGACGGACGCAATGGTGCTGGTGTTGAGCCCAGTTTCCAACAGGCCGGCCAGAATCCCATAGTAGCCGGCGTTAGCCGTGCCACTGACCTCGCCTTGCACCGTCAGGTCGCGTACGACACCGCCAGATCCTATGGCGGAAAACAAACCTACGCCCGGGTCGATGTCCGACGGTGATGCCTGAATCTTGAGGTTGGATATCGTATGGCCCATGCCATCGAACTGTCCGGTGAAAGGACTCGCTGGGAAAGCGCCAATCGGCGCATTGAACGTGCCCGACGGCGGCGTTGCATCCACGTCCTTGCCTAGCGCGTAGATGCCCGAAAGGTCCTGGTTGATTTTCTGGAGGTCGGCGAGCGAGTTGATAAGTTCATAGGCGGTCGACTGCGTGACGAGACCGCTGTCAGGTGGCGCCGTCCACGCCTGATTCAACAGAATGGTTCCCGCGCTGTAGTTGCCCCCGATGTCGTACAGCGCACTGACGATACCCGTGCTTGCCGACCAGTCGATGATGCCGTTATTCGCGATGCTGCCTCCATTGTCGCTGCCCGTTGCGTCGGCGCGCACGGTCAGATTGCCGGTACCGCGGTTCGCTATCGTCGTGCCCGTCGTCACTGAGACGTTGTGGTACGCGGCAAGCGTCAGCGAAGCCGCTCCCTCCCAGATAAGGCTGGATGCAATGCTCAGGTCGCCCGTTGCGCCATTGACGCCCGTCGTCGTGACCGCGACCGATGTGCCCGAATTCAGGCTCTGCTGCAACGCCCGGGTGGCCGCACTATCGATTGTGAATGTGGGTGTCAACAGGTTCCATTGGCCCGCGTGAACGGCTGCATGCCTGCCGAATGCGAGTTGTGCCGCTTGCGTGTCGACCGTTCCGCCGCTGCCATCCGCGTTGCTCGCGGAGATCTTGCCGAGTTGACTGACACGGCCGCCATCGGCGACGAGCCACACGTGACCGTCACGATCCGCCGTGCCCGTCGCGCGGATGCGCGTGCCGCCGCCAGCAAGCGCATAGACGTTCCCATCGGCGGCCTGCAGGCTGATCTGCGCGGCGTTTATGCGCCCTTTGTTGACCACGGTACCCTGGCCGCCCGTCTGCACGAACACCTGTCTGCTGCTGCCCGAATCCTGTAACAACACCTGTTCGCCTGCAGCCAGTTCGGCCGTACCGTTGGGCGCTGTGATAGTGCCCGCGTTGATCACGGCGTGTCGCGCAATCAGGAACACATCGCCGCTGCTCGAACTGATCTTGCCCAGGTTGATCACGCTTGCGTTCGGGTCGCCCGACAACGTAAGGGAACCACCGCCCTGCATGAACGCGTCGTTGCAGACATCGAGCGTTGACGCGACGAAACGGCCACCGGTGCTGATCACGCCCGATGGCCCCACGACGATGCCTTGCGGATTGATCACATACAGACTCCCCGTTGCACTGAGCCTGCCGAAGATGGCGGACGGCGAGCCGCCCGTCACGCGGTTCAGCGTCGCGCCCGAGCCGTTGTCGAACGTCACACTGTTGTTCCTGCCGATCGAAAAACTGTTCCACTCGATCACGCCGCGCGTCGAACCCGGTTGCGTGATCACGAGGCCGTTGGCCTGGCTTGCTATTGCGCCCGTGCCGGCCACGTAAGTGCCGCCTTGTGGAAGTTTGCCCGCCGCGAGCGTCGCATGGGCAAAGCACAGTCCGGTGAGCGCGCTGCCGATGACGAGCCACCGGCGTCCGGCTGACTGCCGACGACGCAGTGCGCGTCGCGCGGGCCGAGGTAGTTCTGGACGTGACATACACCCCCCTTTCCGCGTGGGGCGCGGAATGGCTGACGACGACCCGCAGAGCCGACCTGAAACGCGTTAGTCGAAGCGTCTGAAGAATAGCCGCTGGAGTGGCGGATGCATGCCGATACCTCTGCTTTTTGCGCCTTTTTGACCGGGCGTTTGTGGCCGCTCGTCCTGTGGGGACCCTTCTGACGCGCTTCTTCTATCCCTCAGGTTGTGCGTTGTTCAAGTGCCCAGGACTAATATTTTCCCGATGAAATATAAACGGTCTCGTAAGCGATTCTTGAACTGGACTCTAAGGCTTGCTAAATTTCAGGGACACTTCCAATGTAAGTTGATGCGGCGATCGATAAGCAAAGGGGAAAGATCTATGGCTGTCGTCGTTCACAACATCGCTGTGGGTCATTCGAGCTGGAGCGTGGCGTGATGCCGAACCAGCCAGCGCCCGGTACGTGCGCCTATCAGCATATCGTGCGCGCCCAAGGTATCAGCCTGTCCTACGGCAAGATACGGGCGCTGTCCGGCATCGATCTGGCCATTGGGCGGAACGAGATCGTCGGCCTGATCGGCGATAACGGCGCGGGTAAGTCGACGCTCATCAAGGTACTGACTGGTGTCGTGCGGCCGAGCACGGGCAAGCTGTTCATCCGGGACAAGGAGGTCGACTGGAACCGCTTTTCGGTGCGCGAGGCGCACCGACTGCGCTTCGAGACGGTCTATCAGGAAAAATCGCTGGGCGAGAAGCAGCCGCTGTGGCGTAATTTTTTTGTCGGCCGGCAGATCACCAACCGGTTCGGCTTCATCAAAGTTGCCGAACAGCGGCGCATTGCCAACGATATTTTGAAGCGCCAGCTCGGTTTCCGCGGCGTGGGGATCGACGCGGATTCGCTGATTGCGAAACTCTCCGGTGGCGAGCGCCAGGGCATCGCGATCGGACGGGCGATGTATTTCGACAGCGATCTGATCATTCTCGATGAACCAACGGTTGCGCTTGCCATTAGCGAGGTACGTAAGGTTCTCGACTTCGTACGGTCGATCAAGGAGTCCGGCCGCGCCTGCATCTACATCGAACATAACCTCGCCCATGTGCACGAGCTCGCCGATCGGCTCGTCGTGCTCGATCGTGGCCGGATCGTCGCGGATATGAAGTCGGGTGAGATGAGCCTCGAGGAACTCACCCGGTTCTTGATTTCGCTACAGCAGAGCGGGCACGGGCCGGCGCCGGCTGCGGGGCAAGGACGTGAGTGATCCGATAAAAGACGAACAGCCGGCGCGGCTGGTGCGTTTTCGCCTGCCGGATTTTGCACGCATCGAGGGAGTGCCGAGCCTGGTCGTGTTCGCGTTGGTGGTCGGCCTGTTCATGGCAACCGCACCGCGCGTCTTTTTAGGCTGGCCAATCTACTTCTCCTTCCTGACCACCGTGCCACCGCTGGCGGTGTTGGCGATCGGGCTCACTCTGGTGGTTGCGGCGGGGGAAATTGATCTGTCCTTCCCCTCCGTGATGGCATTCTCGGGCTTCCTGTTCGCCTGGTGCGTGAACACCACCGGATCAGCCTGGTTAGCCGGGATCGCGGCATTGGCGGGCGGCGCGCTGGTCGGCGTGGTGAACGGGGTGCTGGTCGCGGTGGTCGGTGTGCCTTCGATCATCGTGACAATCGGCACGCAGTTCCTCTGGGCTGGGGTTGCTTCGATCCTGTCCGGCGGGCTCTCCAATGCGCTACAGGAGCTCGCCAACGGTTCAGCCTATGCAGTATTCGCGGGCACGTTGTTCGGTGTGATCCCGATGCAAGCGCTCTGGGCGCTCGGGCTCGCAGTGTTCATGTGGTTCATCCTCAATCGTCACCGTTTTGGCGAGCACCTGCTGTTCATCGGAGACAACCGAAACGTGGCGAAGGTCGTGGGCATCAATGTCGTGCGTGAGACGGTGAAATTGTTCACGCTGATGGGTGTGCTGGCCGGTTTCGCCACGGTGCTGCTCACGCTCGAGAATCTGAACTATTTTTCAACCCAGGGGCAGGGCTATCTGCTGCCGGCGCTGGCCGGCGTGTTCATCGGCGGAACCTCGGTGTTTGGTGGCACGGCGACGATCGTGGGTACCTTCTTCGGCACTTTCGTGATAGGCATGCTGGAGGCCGGAATCGTTGCGACAGGTATCGCCGGCTTCTGGGTACAGGCGATCGAAGGGGTGGTGTTCATCGTCGCTGTGACGCTGCATCTGTTGGTAGAGAATCCCGCCAAGCTGCGCGTGTTGCGCGAAAGATTCAGGCTTGGGGGGCGATAAAGCCGTTAAATCAGGAGAAAGGAGCAGAAATGATCAAGATCATGACGGGATCCCTCCTGGGGGCGAGTATTCTCGCGTTTGGCCTCGCGCAGACGGCCGCTGCCACTGAGCCGACCACGACGGGGCCGCTCGGCGCCGGTATGACAATGTATATGCAGATGGGCGGAAACCCTGGCGACGGCGCGACGCTGCCACGTCAGACCGGGGCTGCGGACGCGGGGCATGCCTTAGGCATCAAGGTGATCGAGCAGTTCTCGGCCTGGAGCCCGGAGACAATGCTTGCGCAGTTTCGCCAGGCGATGGCGGCGCATCCGACGTGCATCGGCATCATGGGCCATCCGGGCGATCCAGCCTTCGCGCCACTGATCAAGCAGGCGGTAGACCAGGGCATCATCGTTACCGTCGGCAACACACCGCTACCCGAGAACCAGAAACTTTACGACGCGAAGGGCTTCGGCTACGCCGGCGTCGAACTCTACGTCGGCGGGCAGATCACCGCGCAGGCGATGCTCAACGCTGGGATCAAGAAGGGCGACGAGGCGCTGGAATACGGTGTGTTCAACGAGAGTGTGCGCAGTCAGTCTGACCGTGGTCTTGCCGAAACGCTGGAGAAGGCCGGCGTAAAGGTGACCAGGCTCAATATCTCACCTCAGGTGGATTCCGATTCATCGCTCGCCGTGCCGATCCTGGTCGCCTTTATCCAGGCGCACCCTAATCTGAAGGCGATTGGGACTCAGCACGGCGGTGTAACCGGGTTCATTCCGCAGGCGCTCCAGCAGGCTGGCAAGAAGCCGGGGCAAATCATCATTGGTGGCATCGATCTGGCACCGGCCACGATTTCGGGGCTGCAGAGCAAATACATTACCGCGACGCTCGACCAGCAACTTTATCTGCAAGGCTTCCTGCCGGTCACGCAATGCGTGCTCTCGGCTGCCTATCATTTCGCGGGACTGACCATCAACACCGGCGCGGGTGTCCAAACACCTGCGACGATCGACTCGCTCATTCCGTTGATCAAACGCGGAATTCGCTAAGGTCGGATGATGCGAGATGGAATGGCGTGTGCGTTGCCGTCACACACGGATCAGGGTTGGCGTTTGCCGCGGTCACCAGCGGGTTTGCCAGCCGGCTTACGTGAACCCGCAACTGGCTTGCTGGCCGGTTTGCTGCGTGGCTTTTGCACGCTGAACGGGCTACCGCTGGACAAGCTTGTGCCTTTACCCGCGGCCACAGCGCGTTGCGCTGCAGGCTTGCGTTTGTTTTCGCCACTTTGCGGGCGCGGTTTTTTGCTGAGCACCTGCATGGCGCCCGGCGCAGCTTGCGGCACTTCGGGCTTCTTAGGCTTTTTGGGTTTCTTGATGATCTGGCCCGTCGCGCTAGTTTGCGGCACGCGGTGTTCGGCTTCAAAACCCGGCTCTTCTTCACGGCGCAGCGTTTGCCGGATCAGCGCTTCAATCGCGGCCAGTTGCGGGGCTTCATCGGCGCACACAAGGGACACCGCCACGCCGCTGGCGCCCGCTCGACCGGTACGGCCAATACGGTGCACATAGTCTTGCGCCACGATCGGCAGATCAACGTTGATCACCAGCGGCAGATCGTCGATATCCAGCCCGCGCGCAGCCACATCGGTAGCGACCAGCATATGTACTTCGCCCGTCTTGAAGCGCTCCAGCGCACGCAGGCGCGCGGGTTGCGGTTTGTCGCCGTGGATGGTGTCGACCGCATAGCCCGCTTCATCCAGCATGGCCGCCAGGTAATCCACGCCATTGCGGGTTTTGACGAACACCAGCGCGTGCTTCCAGTCGTTCTCAGCCACAAGATGCATGAAGAGGTCGGGCTTGTTCTTTTTATCCACCGGCACCACCCACTGCTTGATCTTGCTGGCCGTGGCATTGGGCGGGCTGACGCTGATATTGACCGGGCCGCGCAGAATGCCCGCCGCCATGGCGCGGATCTCATCGGTAAACGTGGCAGAGAACAGCAGGGTCTGGCGCTGAGCGGGCAAGGCAGCAAAGACGGCGTTGAGCTCGCGCGCAAAGCCCAGATCCAGCATGCGGTCGGCTTCATCCAGCACCAGCGTTTGTACCTGATCAAACTGCACTGCGTTCTGGCGATGGAGATCTAGCAAACGGCCCGGCGTGGCGACGAGCACGTCCACGCCTTTGCGCAACTTCATCATCTGCGGGTTGATACTCACACCGCCGTAGGCGGCCAGAAATCGTAAGTCGAGGCCTTTGCCGTAAGCGATAAAGCTTTGCAGCACTTGTTCAGCCAGTTCACGCGTGGGCACCAGCACCAGAACACGCGCGCGGTTGCTGGACACCGCAGGGCCGTGTTGCACCAGCCGTTGCAACAGCGGCAGCGCAAAACCCGCCGTTTTGCCAGTGCCGGTCTGTGCCCCAGCCATGACGTCCTTGCCACTGAGCACAGCAGGAATCGCCTTGGCCTGCACCGGCGTAGGTGTCTGGTAATTGAGGTCCTGCACATTGCGCAGCAAGGGATCGATCAGGCCAAGCGAGGCAAAAGACATTGGCGTATTCCGGGCTAAAGCCGCAATTCTAGCGGTTACCGCCTGAACCGTCGGTCTCTGGATGGCCCCTGCAAATCCCGCCGGAATGATATATGATAGTCATCATGAAAAATCCACCCATCACCCGGAAGCCAGCCAGCCGCAAGGAAATCACGCATGAGCGCATCGTCGAGGTCGCCGCACGCGCGATTCGGCGCAGCGGCTACGACGGCACGGGCGTGGCTGACATCATGAAGGAGGCAGGTCTGACGCATGGCGGCTTCTATGCCCATTTCCCGTCGCGCGAGGTGCTGCTTGCCGAAGCCGCTGACCGCGCCGGAGCTGAATCCGTGGCGCTGTCGGAGCGTATCGCCGCGTCCGTGCCGCCGGAACAGGCGTTGCCGGCGATGATGCGCGCCTATCTGTCGAAGGAGCATTGCGAGAGCATCGAGACAGGTTGCCCGATCTCTGCCCTCGGCTCGGAGATGCCGCGCCAGGCGCCGGCCGTACGGCGCGCGGCCACCCGCCGCATCAAGGAGATGATCGATGTCGTTGCGCGCCAATTGCCCGATTGGGGTCAGCCAGGCGCGCACGAACAGGCGCTTTTGATGGTCGCCACAATGGTTGGCACGATGGTGATGGCGCGTGCCGTCGACGACCCCAAACTATCGGAGAGTTTTCTTGAAGCGGCATTGAAAAAACTCGCACCGACTGATGCGTAAATACGCCGGCCCTGTGCCGGTTTTCGTTGGACCGCAAATATGACTGTCATCATATTTGAGTGAAACGAATGCTCAACCACCCACGCAAAGACATCTTGGGAAGAACATCATGCAAACCAAAATAGCGCTCGTGACGGGCGCCTCGTCAGGAATCGGCGAAGCCACGGCAAAGCGGCTTGCGAAGGCCGGATACAAGGTCTACGGCACCAGTCGGCGCGGCCAACGAGCCGGCCAACAGTCGTTCGACATGCTGCCGCTCGATGTGACCAGCGATGCATCCGTTGCAGCCGCCGTCAGCGAAGTGCTGCGCCTGCAGGGCCGCATCGACCTGCTGGTGAACAATGCCGGTTTCGGCGTCGCCCCTGCCGCCGCGGAAGAGAGTTCGATCGACCAGGCACGTACGATCTTCGATACGAACTTCTTCGGGATCATCCGCATGACGCGTGCTGTCGTGCCTCATATGCGGCGACAACGCAGCGGCCGCATCATCAACATCGGTTCCGTGCTCGGTTTTCTGCCAATGCCCTATATGGCGCTGTATTCCGCCACCAAGCACGCGGTGGAAGGTTATTCGGAGTCGCTCGACCATGAGTTGCGTACGCTGGGCATCCGCGTATCGGTCATTGAACCTGCCTACATCAAGACGCCTTTCGACGCGAACTTCATCGCGCCCGACGCCCCTCTCGACGAATACCGCGAGGTGCGCTCGGCCGTGGACAAGCGGGTGAAGGAAGTGGTCGAGGGCGCCGACGGTCCCGAGGTCGTGGCCGAAACCGTACTGCAGGCCGCCATCGCGGCTCGTCCGAAACTCCGCTATACCGCTGGCGGACTCGCCGCCCGTCTGCGATTGCTGCGCAGATTTGCGCCCGCTGGACTGGTGGACGCCGGTATCCGCAAAGATCTGCGGCTGGCAACGTAGACGACGTGACTGTCTCCTCCCTGTTCAAAGGCTCTGCATCCGTGCTATTGCCAGCGAAACAACCAGACTTAACGAGCCACTGACAAGGAACCATGATGCAAGCATTCGTCGTCGATCGATATGGACGCAAGAATGGCTTACGATCCGACGATATGCCGGCTCCAGAGCCGCGCGAGGACGACGTATTGATCCAGATCCACGCCGCGGGCGTGAACCCGCTCGATGCCAAAATCAGAGACGGAGAGTTCAAGCTCATTTTGCCCTATCGTTTGCCGCTGATTTTGGGCAACGATCTGGCCGGGGTTGTCGTGCGCGTCGGCTCGCGCGTGCGGCGATTCAAGCCCGGCGACGAGGTCTACGCGCGCCCGCACAAGGATCGCATCGGCACTTTCGCGGAATTCATTGCGGTCAAAGAGGATGGCGTGGCCCTCAAGCCGACAGCGCTCACGATGGAGGAAGCGGCTTCAATCCCGCTGGTGGGATTGACCGCCTGGCAGGCGCTGATCGAAAAAGGGCAATTGAAGAAAGGGCAGAAAGTGCTGATACATGCCGGCTCGGGCGGTGTCGGCAGCTTCGCCATTCAACTGGCGAAGCATGTGGGCGCGACCGTCGCGACAACAGCGAGCGCGCGGAATATCGAACTGGTGAAGCAACTCGGTGCGGATATCGTCATCGATTACACGAAAGACGACTTTGCGACCATCCTGAAGGACTACGACCTGGTACTGGATACGCAAGGCGGCAATGCGCTCGAGAAGCCGCTGCGTGTGCTCAAGGCCGGCGGCAAGCTCATTGGGATCGCCGGTCCGCCTGATGCCGAATTTGCGAAAGAGATCGGTGCGTCGTGGTTCCTGAAAACGGTGATGCGCTTTCTGAGTTATCGCATCAGGAAGGCCGCGAAACGTCATGACGTCAGCTATACATTTCTCTTTATGCGGGCCAGCGGAGAACAGCTCAGCCGGATTGCCGCACTGATCGACGCGCGAGCGATACGACCCGTCATCGATCGGGTCTTTCCGTTTGAGTCGACCCAGCAGGCTTTGGCTTATGTCGAAACCGGACGTACCAAGGGTAAGGTTGTCATCAAGATCCGATAGTCAGCGTGAAGCAGGGCAAATGGCAAAAGAGGCGCGATCAAAAAGATCGCGCCTCTTTTTTCAGCGGACCCCGATCGCCATCACGTCAATCGATCGCCCTACCCGCGGTCTCTCGCATGAACGGCAACGGCAGCAACGACACGACGCTGCAACCGATCAGATACCACGCCGGCGCGAGATTGCTGCCCGAAATCTGGATCAGCCAGGTCGCGAAAAACTGCGCGAAGCCGCCGAAGACCGACACGCCGAGGCAGTACACGATCGACATGCCGGTCGCGCGGATCGCGCGCGGAAACAGTTCGGGCAGCATCACGATATTGGGCACCGCGGTGAACGTGACGAGCAGCGCGAGGCCCGCGACCACCGCAAGCAGCACCGGCACCGTCGGCGACGCGTTGATCGTCATGAAGGCCGGGTAGACGGCGAGAATCAGCAGCACGCGCGATACCCACAGCACGCGCTTGCGGCCGACCCGATCCGACAGCGCGCCCGCGAACGGCGAGCAGATCACCGTGACCACCGCGCCGGTCCACGCGGCCCACAGCGCGGTCGCCATCGGCAGATGCAGGATGCGGATCGCGTACGTCGACAGGTAGAACAGCACGATGTAGTTCGCCGCGGTGCCGCCGATCGTCGTCAGCACGCCGGTCGTGATCGAGCGCGCGTGGTCGCGGAACAGGTCGCGCACAGGTAGCGACGGAACTTGCGCAGCGGGCTTCGCAACGGTATCCGAAGCAGCCTGCGCAACAGTGCCGCCAGACGCTGCCGTGCCATCTTCAACACCCGGCAGCGTCTCGTCGAGATGCCGCCGGATATAGATGCCGACCGGCCCCATCGCCATGCCGATCACGAACGGCACGCGCCAGCCCCAGCTTTCGAGCGCGGCCGGCGACAGCGTCGCGGCCAGGGCAACGCCGAGCAGCGACCCCACCACCGTGTTCATCCCCTGGCTCACGAACTGCCAGCTGCCGTAGAAGCCGCGCGTGCGATCGCTGCCGTATTCGAGCAGCAGCGCCGTCGAAGCGCCCACCTCGCCGCCCAGCGCGAAACCCTGGATCAGCCGCGCGAGAATCACGAGCAGCGGCGCCGCGACGCCGATCGCCGCATAGGTCGGCGCGAACGCGATGATCGCGGAACCGAGCGTCATCAGCCACAGCGTCAGGCTCATCGCGGCCTTGCGTCCGGCGCGGTCCGCGTAGCCGCCCAGCACGATGCCGCCCACCGGCCGCATGATGAAGCCGACGCCGAACGTGCCTACCGCGAGCATCAGCTGCACGAGCTGACCTTCGACCGGGAAATACAGCTTGCCGATGATCGTCGCGAAGAAGCTGTAAATCGTGAAGTCGAAAAACTCGAGGCCGTTGCCGAGCGTGATCGCGGCGATCGCCTTCGCGTGGCCGACGCGCTTTTTAGGTTCACCGGCGAGGCGCTGCGCATCGAGCGCATCGAGCCCATTGGCGCTCGCGGACCGCGGTGTGGCTGAATAGTCCATCTGTGTCTCCGTCATTATCTTGTGGCTGCTACGGCAAGGCGCTCGCGCGCCGCCGCCGCGTCAAACGAGGAACGTCTGCGCGAGCTTGGTCCAGTAGGCCGCGCCGGTCGCGAGGCAAGCGTCGTTGAAGTCGTAGCCGGGGTTGTGGACCATGCAACCGCCCTCGCCGTCGCCATTGCCGATGATCAGATAGCTGCCCGCGCAGCGTTCGAGCAGGAACGCGAAGTCCTCGCTGCCGGTCAGCGGTTGCATGTCGTGAATCAGCCCGTCGACGCCCAGCCAGTCGAGCGCGACCTGGCGCGCGAGCGCGGTCATGGCCGCATCGTTGACGAGCACCGGGTAGCGGCGCTGATAGTCGACCTCGGCACGCGCGCCGAACACGGTCGCCTGCCCGGTCGCGACCTCGGTGATGCGCTGCTGCAGATGGTCACGCACTTCGGGCCGCAGCGCGCGCACCGACAGGCGCATCTCGGCGGTTTCGGGGATCACGTTCGGCGCTTCGCCCGCGTGAATCGCGCCGACCGTGATGATCGCCATATCGAGCGGCGCGATGTTGCGCGACACGATCGACTGCAGCGCGAGCACGATCTGCGCGCACACGACGACCGGATCGACCGCCTTGTGCGGCACCGCGCCATGGCCGCCGCGGCCGATCACCTTGATGATCACCGTATCCGACGACGCCATGAACGACCCCGGCATGAAGCCCAGCTTGGCCGTAGGAAAGCCCGGCATGTTGTGCATCGCGAACACGGCGTCGCAGGGAAACTGTTCGAACAAGCCGTCGTCGAGCATTTTCTTCGCGCCGGCGAGCCCTTCCTCGGCCGGCTGGAAGATCAGGTTCAGCGTGCCGTCGAAGCTTTTTTCGCGCGCCAGATGCCTGGCGGCGGCGAGCAGCATCGCCGTATGGCCGTCGTGACCGCATGCGTGCATCTTGCCGGGCAGCTTGCTCGCGTACGGCAGGCCAGTGGTTTCGTGGATCGGCAGCGCGTCCATGTCGGCGCGCAGGCCGAGCCGGCGCGTGCCGTGGCCGAGCTTCAGTTGCCCGACCACGCCGGTCTGCCCCAAGCCGCGATGGACGCTGTAGCCCCACTCCCGCAGGCGGTCGGCGACCAGATCGCCGGTTGCGAACTCCTCGTAGGCCAGCTCCGGATGCGCGTGGATGCTGCGTCGCAGCGCGATCATTTCCTGTTCGACTTCGGCGATGCCCGCCGGAATGACCATCGTGTTCATGCCATCTCCTGTCGATCGGACCTGGCGCTTCAGCGCTTGGTCCGATCCCATGCAACTGGTTGCGCCCCTGTCAGCGTGAACCCAGCATAGCGGCGCCGATATTCGGGCGGCAGGCGTAGAATCGTTGCGGTGCCAACCCTTGGTTGCCCCCGTCTCGCCTCTCATTCGAATGAAACTGCATCAGCTCAATACCTTGGCGGCGATCGCCGATACCGGAAGTATCCGGGCGGCCGCCCGCTCGCTGGGGCTTTCCCCGGCCGCCGTGACCAAGGCGATGCGCGAGCTCGAAGCCGATCTGCACGCGCCGCTCGTCGTGCGCAGCGCGAGCGGTGTCGCGTTCACCGAGTTCGGCCGCGCGCTCGTCGTGCATGCGCGGCTCGTGCTCGGCCAGTTGCAGCGCGCGCAAGCCGAGATCGAGGCGTTGCGCGGAGCCGCCGCCGGCAAGCTGTCGATTGGCGTCACGCCGTGGGTCGCGCTGACTTTTCTGCCGCCTGCCGTGCGGCGTTTTCGCGAGCGGATGCCGGAGGTGCAACTGGAATTTTTCGAAGGCCTGCTCGCGGTCGTGCAGCCGCGTCTGCGCGACGGCAGCCTCGATTTTTCGATCGGTCGGCCGCCGCCCGCGTCGCCGCAGTCGGAGTTTCAGAACGCGCCGCTCTTTTCGACGCATGCGGCGGTGGTCGCGCGGCGCGACCATCCGAAGGCCGGTTGCCGCACGTTGCTCGACCTTCAAGACGCGGAATGGATACTGAACTGGGACCCGGCGAGCCGCGAGTCGATGTCGAACAATCTGTTCGTCAAGCGCGGCATGCCGGTGCCGCACACGATCGTGCTCGCGCATTCGCTCGCGATCGTGCTGGGCCTGCTCGCGCACACGGATATGGTCAGCATCTTTCCGTGGCCGCTCGTCGAGGTGATACGCGCGAAGGAAAACCTGTGGGCGCTGCCGCTGCGTGAAACGCTGGACGAAACCATCATCAGCATCACGTCGCGGCGTGGCGCGCCCACGAGCCCGGCGGCCGCCTGCTTTCTCGACTGCCTGCGCGAGACGATCGACGAAGGCGCGCGCTCGCAGGACCCGGAACAGCGCCGCCTGTTTCATTCGATTGAGCTGTTGCTGTAACGGCTGGCGCGGTTTTTCATGCGGCCCGCCGCGTGGTCAATCGAGAAACTCGCCCGCCCGCTTTCTAAGCATCGCGCTGAAATCGTCGAGCCAGCCGATCGACAGACGCCAGCTCTGCCAGTACAGATCGACGTCGATATGCTTGCCCGGCGCGATCTCGACCAGTTCGCCGCGCTGCAGATGCCCGGCGATCATCCGCTCGGGACACATGCCCCAGCCGAGGCTCATCACGCACGCGCGCAAAAAACCGGCGACGTGCGGAATCCAGTGCAGCGGCGGATCGAGCTCCGCGCGCGTAATGCGCCGCATGAAGCGCTTTTGCAGCTGATCCTTTGGATTGAAGTCGACGCACGGCGTGCGCCGCAGGCTGTCGCGCGTGACGCCGTCGGCGAAATAGCGCGCGAAAAACGCCGGCGAGCACACCGCCAGGTATCGCATGCGGCCGAGGCGCGTCGAGCGACAGCCCTGCACCGGTTCGGCCTGCGTCGTGATCGCGCCCTGCACGCTGCCGTCGCGAATGCGCTGCGCGGTGTAGTCCTGGTCGTCGATCACGAGGTCGAGCAGCATTTCGCGTTCGACGCAGAACGGCGCGACCGCGTCGACGAACCAGGTGCCGACGCTGTCGTCGTTGACCGCGACGCGCAGTGCCGGCCACTGCTCGACGAGCGCGCCGGGCAGTGCCGGCATGCGGCCGTTCAGCTCCGCTTCGAGCAGTTGCACGCGTTCGGTATGGCGGCATAGCAGCGCGCCCGAGGTGGTCGCGACGCACGGCTGCCCGCGCTTCACGAGCACGCTGCCGACGCGCTCCTCGAGCAGCTTGACCCGCTGCGACACCGCGGACGGCGTGATATTGAGCTCGCTCGCGGCACGGTCGAACGAGCCGTGGCGGACCACGGCGGCCAGCGCGTCGAGCAAGGCGTAGTCGAGCATTAGCGTTCCTTAATCGGCATTAAGCAAATTAGCTTCTCTTATGAGATGCCAACCCGCAGACTAGCGCTGTTGGATTTTCCCGTCTATCCCCGCTGCTTTCCTTTTTCCGGACCATTTATGAACTGGTTGTCTTTTTCCCATGGCGCGGCGCTGTGCGCGTCGCTGATCGTTACGATCGGCGCGCAGAACGCGTTCGTGCTGCGGCAGGGCATCATGCGCTCGCATGTCGGCAAGATCGTGCTGTTGTGTACGTTGTCCGATTTCATTCTGATCGGCGCGGGCGTCGGCGGCGCCGCGGTGCTGATGGAGCGTTTCCCGCGCTTCGTGCACGCGATGCTCTATGTTGGGCTCGCGTATCTCGCCTGGTTCGGCATCAGCGCGCTGCGCCGCGCGGTGCGGCCCGGACACGCGGTGCTCGATGGCTCGGCCGGCGCGTCCCGCGATCGGGCGCCGCCTGCGCAACGCGCACTGCCGATCATCCTGATGGCGCTTGCGTTCACGTGGCTCAACCCGCACGTCTATCTGGACACGTTTCTGTTGATCGGCACGGCCGGCGCGCGTGAACCGGAAGGCGCGCGAGTCGCCTTCGCGCTCGGCGCGATGACGGTCAGCGCGGTGTGGTTCGTCGCGCTCGGCTATGGCGCTCGCATGCTCGCGCCGCTGTTTCGCCGCGCAACTGCGTGGCGCGTGCTGGATGGCGCGATCGGCAGCATGGTGTTGCTGCTCGCGTTCACGCAATTGCGTTGAGCGTTCGACGCGGGCCTGATTTCAGCGCGGATTCTTGCGGCTCGCCTCGCGCGGCGGGCGCTTCGGCTTCGTCGCGCGGCACGAGGTTCATCAGCCGCGCGAGCATCGGCCACTTCAGCAGCGACTGCTGGTCAGCCTCCTTCGCCTGGGCATCGGAATAGCGCCCCGTCTCGACCTCCGGCAGACGCAGCGCGAGGCCGCCGATGTCGTCGACGGGCCAGCCGCCGCGCGCGGCGGACCGCTGCGCTTGGCGGGCGGCGCTCGTCGGCTATCTGATCGTGAATCGCTGGAACGTCGGCGGCAATCAAGCGATGGCACATCTATTGCTGAAATCCGCTCGCCGGCATCTCACCCGTGAAGCCGCGTGACGTACGCAACGGGGCGCCGTTCAAACGTCATTTCAACAATCCACCGGTGGAGGCACCATGCTTCGATACGCTGTGATTTTCTTCATCATCGCCATCATCGCCGCGGTGTTCGGCTTTGGAGGCATTGCCGCGGGCGCAACCGAAATCGCCAAGGTGTTGTTCTTCATCTTCCTGGTGATCTTCCTCGTCACCCTGCTGATGGGCGTGATCCGACGCTGACGGCTGCATACAGCGTTCGGTGAATTCACGCCTCGCCCGATGCGAACTGGCCACGCTGCGTGGGTCCCGCGTCGAGGATTGCGCGGCCGCTGTCGCCGTTGCAATACTTGCCGCAGCATATTGCAATAGTTGCCGAAGCATCGGGCGCTTCAATTCTGCTTTCCTTCCGCTTCTTCTTTCCGTATGCCAGAGGCGTATGCGGCATCGCTTCAGGCCGCATACGCGATCTGCGGCGTCATGGAACGCGATCAGTAACGTGCCGATGCCGCGCCCCTGCCATGCGGGATCGACCGCGAACTGACGCAGGATCGCGACATCGCCGTGCCGGTATAGCTCGCACGATGCTTCGCCATCCGAAGCATAAAGCGTCATCGAGCCATAGCGGACCGGAACGGATTGCGGATGGCTTGCGCGACGCTTCACGTTGAGCACCTCGTACTGACTGGATGCCCGAAGTGTAGGGTTGGCCCTGTCGTTCACGAGATGTTTTCGGCCTCGTACAGACGACGGCCCGCCGCATCCTTGCTGCCGAGGATGGGCTGAAAGTCGATCGGCCACTGGATGCCGATGTCGGGATCGGACCACAGCAGGCAGCGCTCGAGTTCGGGGAACCAGTACTCGGTGGTCTTCCACATGCATTCGGCGACATCGGACAGCACGACGAAGCCGTGCGCGAAACCGGGCGGCACCCAGATCTGCCGATGGTTGGCTTCGCTCAGATACTCGCCGCTCCATTTGCCGAAGTTCGGTGAGTTCAGGCGCACGTCGACCGAGACGTCGAAGATCTCCCCGCGCACGACGCGCAGCAGCCGCCCCTGGGGACGCTGCACCTGGTAGTGCAAGCCGCGCAGCACGCCATGCACGGCGCGCAGATGGCGGTCCTGCACGAAGTTGAAACCTTGCGCGACGTCGTCCGAAAACTCGTCCGCGCTGAAACTCTCGAAGCAGAAGCCGAACTCGTCGATGAACACTTCCGGCTCGATGAGTTTCACCTCCGGCAATGCCGTCGCCATGACCCTGTTGCCCATCGCCACTGTGCTCGTAAAAAGGCTGGCCAGCGAACATACGGCCGCTCTCGCGACCGCGTCCGACAGACGAGGTGCGCCCGCAACGCGGGCGCCCTAACGCATGCTAAAGATACATGCTACGCCTCACTGGCCGCCCGGCTGCGGGCGCGATACTCGGTTGGCGACAAAGCCATACGCTTGCGGAAAATTTTCGCGAGACGATCGCCGTTGCCGGTGCCGCTGCGACGCGCGATCTTGTCGACCGGCAATTCGGTCTCGGTCAGGAAGTTGCACGCGATACGCAGCCGCACCTGCAGCAGGTAGTCCGACGGCGTGATCTGCATCTCGTGCTTGAAACGGCGCAGGAAATTGCGCTCGCTCATTGCGGCGACCTGCGCGGCATCGGCGACCGAGACCGGACGGTCGCAGTTGGCCTCCATCCAGCGCGCGGCCGCGCGAATCTTTTCGGCGACGCTCAGCGTGCCGCCCTCGGCCGGCAGCGGCACCCACGTCGCAGCCATGCCGGGCATCACGCGATCGGCGACGCTGCGCGCAAGCTCGGCGCCCAGGTCGCGCTTGATGAACATCAGCGCGCTGCGGGCGCAGTCGTGACGGTCGTTGGCCGCGCTGAACGCGCCTTCGCTGGCGCTCGCGCCCGGATAGCGGCTCATCAGGCCGTCATGCTCAGTCGGGCCGGCCGCTTCGAGCACGAGGCGCCCCTCGCCGATCGTTTCGATCGCGCGTGTGCGCGATTGCACGGCGCGCAGCCAGTTCAGCAGGCGTTCGTCGCGCGCGGCCACGTGGGCGCCGTAGCCGCCAGCGATGAACAGCACGTCGAAACCGCCGCCAAAGCGCGTGTCGATGTGGTCAGTCCAGATGCGCGCCGACGACGAACTGGCGACATTGCCGCCGTCCATCGACAGGAACTGCACTTCGTAGGGCGGATCTTCGCCCGCTCGCGTGCCCGCGAACTCATTGGCGGTCTGGAACATTTCCACGACGGTACCGGGGCCGAGCAGCCAGAAGCCGTCGAACAGCAGAATGCCGATTCGCCGCGCTGCAGTACGGACGTTCAAAGCGGGCGTGTGTAGCCACGTAATTCTCGTTGTATCAAGGTGCATGTGCGGCATGATCTTCCCCAAACGGTCATACGTTGCGGACCCCGATTTGCCCCGCCATCAGACGGAACGAGAGAATGCGTTATTACGGCGAAAAAACAGACACACGCCGCATAAAGGATTAAGCGTGATGTTAGCGGAATGGATCGCTATAGTAAATTTGAAAAACGAGTTTCATCAGGACAGCCCATGTCTGAGGAAAAGCGGTTATTGAGCGATTGATATGAGCGCGCGACACGCCGGGCAACTATGCAAGCCGCACGAAGAGCTTGAGGAGATCTTACCGCAAAGCCTTGATGGACGGCACTCTCGCGCATTCGGACAAAGTTGCCGATAATGCGAAGCCCGGCCATTGCGCGTTACCGAGTACGTTTCTTGCGCGGTTCAAAAATGTTTCAATTGTGAACTGCTTATCGCCCTATTATGTCCCGGCAATTCGGTGGTTTATTCGCAAAGCGTAAATTTATTGCCCGCGGCATTAGGCATTTCCGTGGCATTCGCTCCGCACCACAAATTAATATCCAAATGCTGATTTATCAGGGGATCTAAAAATGTTTCTATTTTGAAACATCGCTGGCCTCTTTCGTATGATTTAAACGGGCGCATGCGCCGCATTGATCGAACCTCGGATGATTGGATGCAGCGCAGCAATCATGTGTGGCGGACACGCGACGAGGCGCCGGCCGTTGCAACCTGCGAAGGTTGCAACGGCCGCGCCACCGCTCGTCACCGTGCCTCAGCCATTCGTCCCTTCGCCGGCCAGCGTCGACGTAGCGGCCGTGCGCGCGAGCACCGGCCGCAGAGCCGCGCCCGTGTGACTCGCGGCCACGCGCGACAGGCTTTCCGGATCCGTTGCCGCAACGATCGTACCGCCGCCCACGCCGCCCTCCGGACCGAGGTCGATGATCCAGTCCGCCTCGGCGATCACGTCGAGATCGTGTTCGATGACGACGACGCTATGCCCGCCATCCACGAGCCGGTGCAGCACGCGAATCAGCTTCGCGACGTCCGCCATGTGCAGGCCAACCGTTGGCTCGTCGAGCACGTACAGCGTGTGCGGCGGCTTCTGGCCACGCCGCGTGATGTCGTCGCGCACCTTGCTCAGCTCGGTGACGAGCTTGATGCGCTGCGCCTCGCCGCCCGACAGCGTCGGCGACGGCTGGCCGAGCGTCAGATAGCCGAGCCCGACGTCTTTCATCAGTTGCAGCGGATGCCCGATGTTCGTAATCGACGCGAAGAACTCGACCGCTTCGTCGATTTCCATGGTCAGCACGTCGCCGATGTTCTTGCCGCGCCACGTGACCGCGAGTGTCTCCGGATTGAAGCGCTGGCCGTGGCAGACGTCGCACGGCACCTTCACGTCGGGCAGGAAGCTCATGCCGATCGTGCGCACGCCCTGGCCCTCGCATGCGGGGCAGCGGCCCTCGCCCGTGTTGAACGAGAAACGCGACGCGGTATAGCCGCGCGCGCGTGCCTCCAGCGTGCCCGCGAACAGCTTGCGGATCGCATCCCACACGCCGATGTAGGTGGCGGGACACGAACGCGGCGTCTTGCCGATCGGCGTCTGATCGACTTCCAGCACGCGGTCGATGCTCTCCCAGCCGGTGACCGAATCGCAGCCCTGCCATATGTGCATGACGTTCAGCGGCGCGCGCGGCGCCGAGCGCGCGAGCACGCTCGAACGCCGGTTCGCGGCCGGCTTCTCCCCGGCGGCCGCACGCGCGCGGCGCGTGGCCGGCGACGACAGCACCGAGCGCCCGACCGCATCGAGCAGATTGGTCATCAGCACGTCGCGCGCGAGCGTCGATTTGCCGGAGCCGCTGACGCCCGTCACCGCGACGAGCCGCGCGAGCGGAATGCCGACCGTCACGTCGCGCAGGTTATGCAGCTTGCCGCCATGCACGGTGAGCCAGTTCTCCGGCACCGCGGCCGCACGCTTGCCCGGCGCGACGACCTCGCGGCGCGGCTGCAGCGGATGCACGATCGGCTGCGCGAGGAAACGCCCGGTCAGCGAATCGGGCTGCGCCGACAGGTCCGCGACGCTGCCCTGGGCGATCAGCGTGCCGCCGCGCTTGCCCGCGCCCGGCCCGATATCGATGATGTGATCCGCGCGCCGGATCGTATCTTCGTCATGCTCGACGACGACGAGCGTATTGCCCTTGTCGCCGAGCTTGCGCAGCGCGTTCAGCAGAATCTGGTTGTCGCGCGGATGCAGACCGATGGTCGGCTCGTCGAGCACGTAACACACGCCCTGCAGATTGCTGCCGAGCTGCGCGGCGAGCCGGATGCGCTGCGCTTCGCCGCCCGACAAACTCGGCGCCGCGCGATCGAGGCTCAGATAGCCGAGCCCGACTTCTTCGAGGAACTGCAGCCGGCTGCCGATTTCGCTGACCACGTCGCGCGCGATTTCGGCGTCGCGGCCCGTCATCCGCAGCGTGTCGATCCACGCGCGCGTGTCGGACACGGTCCATTGCGCGACGTCGACGATCGCCTGCGAGTCGAACGTGACCGCGCGCGCGACCGGATTCAGACGCGTGCCCGCGCAATCCGGACACGGCTCGTCGACGAGTCCTTCCGGTTCCTGCTCCTCCGAGGGCAGGCTCTGCTCGCGACCGCGATTGTCGTCGACGACGATCGTGTCGTCGTACGCGGCCCGCTGCTCGCGCGTCAGCGACAGCCCCGTGCCGACGCAGCTCGTGCACCAGCCATGCTTGCTGTTGTACGAGAACATGCGCGGATCGAGCTCGGGGTAGCTCGTGCCACACGCCGGACACGCGCGCTTGGTCGACAGCACCTTCACGTCGCCGAGCTTCGCGGTGGACTCGCCGCCGTTGAGCGCGTCGTGCAGACCGTCGAGCGGCGCGAGCAGATGCATGATGCCTTTACCGATGTCGAGCGTCTGATCGAGCGCTTCGCGCAGCTCCGCTTCATGATCGGCCGAGATGACGAGGTCAGCGACCGGCAGCTCGATCGTGTGCTCGCGGAAACGGTCGAGCTTCGGCCACGGATCGACCGGCACGAACTCGCCGTCCACACGCAGATGCGTATTGCCGCGCGCTTTTGCCCATTTCGCGAGGTCCGTATAGACGCCCTTGCGGTTCACGACGAGCGGCGCGAGGAAGCCGACATGCTGGCCCTTGTGATCGCGCAGCAACTGCGCCGCGATCGATTCGGCGCTTTGCGACGTGACCGGCGTGCCGTCGTGAATGCAGTGCTGCAAGCCGAGCTTCACGTACAGCAGACGCAGGAAGTGCCACACCTCCGAGGTCGTGGCGACGGTACTCTTGCGACCGCCGCGCGAGAGCCGCTGCTCGATCGCGACGGTCGGTGGAATGCCATACACCGCGTCGACTTCGGGCCGTCCGGCTGGCTGCACGATCGAGCGGGCATACGCGTTCAACGATTCGAGGTAGCGCCGCTGACCTTCGTGGAACAGGATGTCGAACGCGAGCGTCGATTTGCCTGAGCCCGATACGCCGGTGATTACGTTGAACTTGCCGTGCGGAATGTCGACGTCGAGCGCCTTCAGGTTGTGCTCGCGCGCGTTGACGATGCGCACGACGTTCTCGCCTTCGATCGCGCGACGTGCGCGGGCCGCGCTCAGGGCCTTCTGCAGCGGGATGCCCTGGGGCTCCGCCGCGGTTGCGGTGTCCATCGCGCGGTCGTATTGCAGCAACGCCTCGCCAGTATGCGATTCGGCGCACGCTTTCACTTCGTCCGGCGTGCCCGCGCACAACACGCGGCCACCGCCGTCGCCGCCTTCGGGACCGAGGTCGATGATCCAGTCGGCCGCGCGGATCACGTCGAGATTGTGCTCGATCACGATCAGCGAATGACCGCTCGCGAGCAGCTTGCCGAACGCCTGCATCAGCTTCGCGATGTCGTCGAAATGCAGACCCGTAGTCGGTTCGTCGAACATGAACAGACGCTTCGCGATCACCTGCTTCGCGCCGCGTGCGCCGCGCGCCTGTGCCGACTCCGCGAGAAAGCCCGCGAGCTTGAGCCGCTGCGCCTCGCCGCCCGACAGCGTCGGCACGGGCTGGCCGAGCTTCACGTATTCGAGCCCGACGTCGACGATCGGCTGCAACACGCGCAATACTTCGGCGTCCTGCGCGAAGTACGCGGCAGCCTCGCTGACGGTCAGTTCGAGCACGTCGGCAATGCTCAACCCGCGTGCCGGCTGGTCGCGCTCGATCTTCACCTCCAGAATTTCCGCGCGATAACGACGCCCGTCGCAATCGGGGCAGCGCAGGTACACGTCGGAGAGGAACTGCATTTCGATGTGCTCGAAGCCCGAGCCGCCACAGGTCGGGCAGCGGCCGTCGCCCGAATTGAAGCTGAACATGCCGGGGCCGTAGCCGCGCTGTAGCGCGAGCGGTGCCTTCGCGAACAGCTTGCGGATTTCGTCGAACGCGCCGACGTAGCTGGCCGGATTCGAGCGTGCGGTCTTGCCGATCGGCGACTGGTCGACGAACACGACGTCGGTGACCTGGTCCGCGCCGTTCAGCGCCTTGAACGCGCCCGGCGCTTCGGTGGCGAGCCCGAAGTGGCGCGCCATCGCCGGATACAGCACGTCCTGCAGCAGCGTCGATTTGCCGGAACCCGACACGCCGGTCACGCAGACGAGCCGCTGCAATGGAATTTCGACCGTGACGTCGCGCAGATTATGCTCGCTCGCGCCTTCGAGCACGATGCGCGGCGTGCTCGCGTCGACCGCGCGACGCGACCAGCGCGCGGCATCCGCGACATGGCGCCGGCCGCCGAGGTACTCGCCGGTCAGCGTGCCGGTCGAGCGGATCGCCTCGGGCACGCCGTCGAAAATGATCGAGCCGCCGCGCTCGCCCGGTCCCGGACCCATGTCGATGAGCCGGTCCGCCGCGAGCATCACCGACGGATCATGCTCGACCACGACCAGCGTATTGCCCGCGTCGCGCAGCCGGTGCATCGCTTCGACGATGCGGTTCAGGTCGCGCGGATGCAGGCCGATGCTCGGCTCGTCGAGCACGAACAGCGTCTTGGTCAGCGACGTGCCGAGCGCGGTGGTCAGGTTGATACGCTGCACCTCGCCGCCCGACAGCGTGCGGCTTTGCCTGTCGAGCGTCAGATAGCCGAGACCGACGTCGCATAGATACTTGAGGCGCGTGCGCACTTCGGCGAGCAGCAGCTTCAGCGCGTCGTCGAGCAACGCGCTCGGCAGCGTGATGCCGTCGAAGAAGCGGCGGATGCGCTCGATCGGCATCAGCATGAGATCGTGCACGGTCAGGCCCGGCAACGCCTCGAGCTGCGCGCGCGACCACTTCACGCCGCGCGGCATGAAGCGCTGCGCGGGCGCGAGCACGTCGTTCGCATTGGCCTTGCTGCCGAGGCGCCACAGCAGCGATTCGGTTTTCAGACGCGCGCCGCCGCAGGTTTCGCACGGCGTGTAGCTGCGGTATTTCGACAGCAGCACGCGGATATGCATCTTGTACGCCTTCGATTCGAGATAGTCGAAGAAGCGTTTGACGCCGTACCAATGCGTCTGCCACTTGCCGTTCCAGTCCGGCGAGCCGTTGATGACCCAGTTGCGTTCGCGCTCGCTGAGCTCGCCCCACGGCGTGTCGCGGCGGATGTCGGCTTTCGCCGCGTAGCGCATCAGGTCGTCCTGGCACTCCTTCCACGCGGGCGTCTGCATCGGCTTGACCGCACCTTCGCGCAGCGTCTTGCGCGCGTCGGGGATCACGAGACCGAGGTCGACGCCGATCACGCGGCCAAAACCACGGCAGGCATCGCAAGCGCCATAGGCCGAGTTGAACGAGAACAGCGCGGGCTGCGGGTCGGCATAGCGCAGATCGCTTTCAGGGCTGTGCAAGCCGGTGGAGAAACGCCAGATGCGCGGCTCGGCGGCTTCGGCCTGCGGCTCGTCCGAGGTAGCCGGCAGCACGTAAATATTGACGCGCCCGCCGCCGCGCTTCAGCGATGCCTCGATCGCCTCGATCGCGCGTGCTTTATCCACCGAGCGCAGCCGGAAGCGGTCGGCGACGACGTCGAGCAGCTTGCGCTTGCCGGTCGGCGAATCGACTTCGCGCTGCGCCTGCACGCGCGTATAGCCGCTCGCCGACAACCACTGCTCGACCTCCTGCGCGGACGCCGACTCCGGCAGCTCGACCGGGAACGTGACGACGAACCGCGGCTCCTCCTGCGCGGTGCGCTCGAGCAGTTCCGCGTAGATCGTCTCCGGCGTGTCGTGCCGCACCAGATACGCGCTCTGGCGGTCGAACAGCTCGGCCGCGCGCGCGTACAGCAGCTTCAGGTGATCGTTGAGCTCGGTCATCGTGCCGACCGTGGAGCGCGAGCTGCGCACCGGGTTGGTCTGGTCGATCGCGATGGCGGGCGGCACGCCGTCGACGCGGTCGACCTGCGGCCGATCCATCCGGTCGAGGAACTGGCGCGCGTACGCGCTGAAGGTTTCGACGTAGCGGCGCTGACCTTCCGCATACAGCGTGTCGAACACGAGGCTCGACTTGCCCGAGCCGGACGGCCCCGTGACGACCGTCATTTCGCCGGTGCGCACGTCGAGGTCGACGTTTTTCAGGTTGTGCTGGCGGGCGCCGCGAATGCGGATCGTGCCCTGGATCTTGTTGCCGCTCGGGTTGCCGCCTTGGGGAGTGTCAGCGAGGGTGTCAAGGGTTGCGTCGTTGGAGGACAATTTTTCCGACCGTCTGAAGGAGTGGGTCACCTCTCACGGCCGGCTCTCGCGACCGCGCAAGTTCGGTGCAGCCGGGTCGGCGCGAGGAGCGCCCGGAAGCCTGGCCGTAGGGGGATACTATACTGTATGTTTATACAGTTTTCCATGGCGGGCTCGGGCGCGCATTGCGCCCTGATGTCAGGAACCGGAATTCGTTGGACTAATGTGCAATTAGCTAGACCCTAAAGCACGGAATTGATTGGACTATCGGGAATCCGCAGAAGTCAGTGGCCTACCGCGCGGCGGTTGTCCGCGACATTCTGGTCCGTTGTTTGCGGTGTGCGACTATGGTTTGCATCACGGGCGTTGCGCGCCTTCTTTCGTTCGTTTGTGATTCGGGGCTTTGCACCGTCTTTTCACTACGGCGGAGTTCGGAGCGGGTGCAGTCGGCCAACGCGATTGATTCCGGACACAGATCGGTCGTTCGCCCCAGCGCTCGGATTGCCGACAAACCAAACTCAACAACTCGAAAAGCATGGCAAAAGCCAATCTCAGTGTCGAACAGATGCGCGCCGCGATTCCAAGACTGCAAAAGCGCATGGCCGAGCTTCAGGCGGTAGAGGCCAACGATCCTGGAATTAGCTCCCTTGAAAATAAGCTGGGCGACGTTCTGTCGGAACTGTTCAGCGGCACTCAGACTGGCAACGCTTCCGTTGTCATGCGCTTATCGATGGGAGCTATCGCATCGAGTAGCCGCTGCTGCATCGGTCATGGCATGGATCCAGACGAAGCGTTTTCAGGAACTCGCCGCTTCGTACACTTTGACGGCACACGAGATTGGATTGCTGCGTATTGCCCTGCCGACGCCTCCGGCCGAGGATAAGTTCTCGGTCTATGTGGGCGATGCTGAAAACGCGTTCTCTCGCGAGCACACGCAATGGCAAGCTCGTCGCGACGCCGATTGAAGGCGGAGGCCCGTCCGAATCGTTGAACGGCCGTCTCGGCGTTGAAATCGATGAATCTGCAAAGGCCGAAAACTTCGCGTTGGAGATCGGGCGGTTTTCGGAGTCAAGCAGTCGTTCAGATGAACACTCAGCTTGCAGGGCGAGCCGCGAAAACTGGCCGACCTGCTGCCCGCTGGCGTCTCAAGCTAGGACCGCCTTGCCGCCGAGCATTTGCATCAACGACCTTGCGTTACGCTGCCCCTAATCCTCGTAATTGTTGTTCTCTACACCGACAAGCGTTGCCCGCGACAGCGAGGGACCGCGAGCGAGATAGAACAGTCATCCCATCATCCGCAACGGCTGCAACGGCCGCCACGCGCTCGACACTAGCGATCTCGTCAAAGCGGGCAGCGTTCCGAATCAATCGGCCGCCGAGATGGATGCGACATAGTCGCTCGCCGTTAGTAACTGCGCAGTGCACATAAGATCCTGACTAGCTCGTCGACACACGTTGATGGGTTCGTGAGCCCGCGGCCTTGCCCATGCGCCCGTAGCCGTTCCGCATTAGCGTATGCCCGATCAAGATGCTGCATCGTTGCCTCGAAAATACCGTGACGTCCCTTCTCGTAGCCTTGCAAGTAGCGATCGCGGAGTAGGCGAAACACGTCGGTGCGGTGTATGTGGGCCTCATGTGCCTGGAAATGCAGCAGAAACCACAGTTCGAAGCACGGATTGGAGGGGATCGCGGAAAACACGATCGGTTGTCCAAGATCATTCGGGTATTTGCCGTCGAGGGTTTGCGCCGAGTTCAGCGCTTCGACGTACCGTTGATGGTCGTCGCGGTCGATGACACAAAACACGCGTTCCCACTCGAACGTTTCGCGGCATCGGTCGCGTGCATATTCCACCACCTGCAACGGCGTCGTTCCATAGGGGCTGTTACAGACCCGTATGTGTGCGGAACTTAGACGGTAAAAACGCCTGATCTCTTCAAAATAGTTAACCTCGGTCTTTTCTCCCTCGGTAACAATCAAAATTCGATCATAGGCGGGCCGTTGTGGCTTCTTTCGTTGAAGCTGGCTCGCTCGACGTTGCCGCGGATGATTGTCACGCCCCAAGACGTTCGTCTCCCGCAACGAATTCCGACGTCAGCGGCAGCGCACCATATCGACCCTGTAGGTAACCCCGCCCGAGCGCTTCGTTCTTGCGGGGTGAGAAATCAGTGAGCGGCACGAGCGTACTCGCCTGATCGCGGCCCTTCTCCATCAGCCAGATCTGATCCCGCCGGAAGATTCCTGCATCGAGTAAGGCTGTATCGTGCGTGGTAAAAATCAGCTGTGCCGCACGACGCCCTTCGGGTGGCCGATGGTGGAATAGACCAACCAGGAACTGCACGATTTGCGTATGCAGGCTTCCATCCAGTTCGTCGACAACGACGGTTCGACCGGTCTGGAGCGCTTCGACCACCGGGGCGGCAAATGAGAACAGTCGCTGTGTGCCGGTCGATTCTTCCTCGTATTGAAGCAAAGCCTGCCCGTTTGGTCCCTTATGGACGAACACCGGGAATTGAACCTCAGATTCTGAAACAGCGTGCTCCGGCCGGTCGTTCCGGATTTCGACATTGAATCGATGTTGTTTACGTGTCTGGACGCTCAGATCCGAGATCCCAAGGTCAGCGGACGCCAGGAAATTCAGGAGCATCGGTTTCGCTACATCATTGGTGATCCAGGCGGTCGATTGGTCAGGGGTCGGCTGCATGTTTGCGCCGATGACCAGGAGGTCCTGCACAATCCATTTATACACAGGTAGCAGGCTTTCACTATTGAGCTGGGCTGAGGTGGACAGAAACAACGCGTTGCGTCGCGTTGCGTCCTGCCAGACCTTTTTCTTGCCCGTCAGCGATGCGCCGAACTTGTATGTCGCGACCTTCGACGTAGCGTCGTAAGCTCGCTCAAACCACACCTGCGACTTGTGTGTCTTATAAACAAGCAACCATTCTTCGGTTACGCCGGCCGAATCGGCAGCGAAGCCGTATTGGTAGCGCGTCCCATCGAGGACGAATGTGAACTCGAATTCCGAGGGAGCCGAGGCGGAGTTCGTGTCCAGCTTGAACGGAAAGTGATTGAGAGGTTGGCCTGGCATCAGCGCCGCAGACGTCGCCACAAACGACTGAGCATATTGCATCGCACCCACCAAAGCAGATTTTCCGCTTGCATTGGGGCCATAGATCGCTGCGCTGCGTAGCAAATCCGGCGCGCTGGCAGTCCCCGACGGCACCGTGTTCGCGTCCCTTTTTTCCTGATCCGTGCTCGCAGCCATGCTGAGACACAGATCGTCCCGAATCGACCGAAAATTTCGGACGCGAAATTCGACCAACATGATCGCCTCCGTAGTATGAAGGAGGATTTTGCACGAAATCCGCAAAAAAACAATCCATTTTTATCATGCAATGCCTTTCGGCGATCTTTTTGCGAGGAGGGCTGACTGGCGGACGCCGGGATGACTAAACGACACACCGAAGGACAGCAGCCAATGCAAGGAAAGATCCGTCACAGCAACAAGCGTGGAGGCGTGTTTGAGCGATTGTTCGACCCGGCGCGAGAATTTCAGGCAGTGCAATCAATCGTGGACTCGACGGTCCGCAACCTCAGGTCAGGGACCAGTCATCCAGCGCACCAATGCTAACGTCTCGTCTTGGCCGATGCTGTTGAAAAAGTCGGCCATCGTCTAAATCGCGAGGTTTTAATGGGCCGCTTTACCCTTACCCAAGGGCTTCGGGCGGCTTGTAGGCCGATCTGAGAGGTCGATTTTTTTGCTGTTGCTCGACAAACCGTCAGTCGCGACTTTTTCAACGGCATCGGCCGCAGGCAGCCTTTCGCTTAGCGTGCGATTCGGGCTGATCTTACTTTCGGTTGGTCCAACCATGTCCGACGCAATTCCCGCAAATTCAACGTATTCCGCTCCGCGTCAGCGATGAGCGTGGCCGAATTCGTTAGCAACTCGTTGATTTCCAACGAGGCCCAGTCCAACGAATTCAGTTTCCTTTCACCCGAAACGGCGGAACGACGAAATCGCCGCGCCGCGATCACGGCGCCTGGCTAGCCGACCGCGCTTTCCACCTGCGAGCACCCGGCCGCATCCCGCGTCGCGCAACCCGCCGGAGTGCCACGTGCGACACCGTCGCCAAGCGCATACGCAACGCAGCGCCTCGCCAGCACCTCGGTCGGATCGACCAGCCGCACCACCCGCCCGCCCGGACACGCGAGCACCGGTTCGCGCAACAGCAACGGCAACTCCGTGCACGCGAGCACGATCACCTGCACGCCCTGCGCGAGCAGATCGTCGATGGCCGCCGCGAGGTCGTCGCAACAGTCGCCCGACGTGTGCCCCGCCTTCACGCCGCGCGGGCCGTAGATCGCGTTCATCAGACGCGCTTGCGCAGTGGCGGACGGCGCGATCTGCACCAGGCCGCGCGCGTCGAGCGCCTGTTCGTAGACGCGGCTCGCGAGCGTACCCGAGGTGGCCAGCACGCCCACTTCGCGCAGACCCGGAAAGGTCTCGCGCAGATAATCGGCGGTACAGGTCAGCATATTGACGATCGGCACGCGCAGCGCCGGCTGGAGCCGCTCGACGAACGCATGCGCGGTATTGCACGGAATCGCGATCAGATCCGCGCCGCCGTCCTCGAGCGTCTTGCAGGCCGCGTACAGCGCGAGGGTGGGATCGTCGCCGCGCTCGAGCAGCGCCGCGGTGCGGTCGGGGATCTGCGGGTTCTGCTCGACCATGATCCGGATATGGTCCTGGTCGCGCGCGGCCGGCGTGTTGCGCACGACCTTGGCCATGAAATCGACGGTCGCGGCCGGCCCGATGCCGCCGACCACGCCGAGGCGGAACGCCCGCTCCGGCTGCGTGTACTGCGCCGCCGCGACATAGCGCGCATACACCTGGTTCGTATCGACGAGCGGCACCTCGATGCGCCCGAGCGCGCGCAGCACGAGGCCGATCTCCGCGAGCCCCGGCACGATCACGTCGACGCCCTGCGCGACCAGATCCGCGCACGCCGCGCGCAACAGCTCGACGGGCCGCCCGTGCAGGCGCCCATCGCGGATGCCCCCGACACCAAAGACGGCGCTCGTCACGCCGTCGAAACCGGTGTCGTTGCGCGGATAGCACACGTCGAACTGCCCGGCTTCGAAGTAGCGCTCGAACAGGCCGTTCGCGCGAATCGCCGCCGACGTCAGCACGCCGATTCGGCGCGCCGACGGATAGGTGCGCCGCACGTGTGCGGACAGCGCGGTCATGATGTTGGCGACCGGCACGCTGACGTTGGCCGCGAGTTCGTCGATGAAGGTGTGGCTCAGAAAGCATGGCAGCACGATCGCGTCGACGCCGCGTTTTTCGAACGCGCGCATCGTGTCGAACACGTGGATCTTGAACTGCGGGTCCGTCGCCTCGGGCGCGGCGGGCCCCTGCCACGCGCGCGGTTCGAAAATAAGATCGAAGGGGCGCGCGGCGCCTGGCCGGCGCGACGCCATGCTCATCCGGCTGAGGATGTCGGCACTGGCGAACTGCGCCGCGCCCGTCGCCACACCCAGCGAACGAAAACGATTCATGATCAGATCCCCCGGTCGTTCTGTGCGTCCACCCTCGATCACGGGCGGCTTTCTGCGCTCTTGAGAATGACATTATGCGAGGCGCACATGTCCAGGCGTTAACCACGAAAACGCATTCCTTTGCGTTTTTCGCTCCCTCAGCTCACCAGCTCGAAAATCTCCCGCAGCCACTGCGCGAACACCCGCACGCGCGACGACAACTGCCGGTTCTGCGGATACAGCACCGACACCGGCATCGGTGGCGGCGGATAGTCCGCCAGAATGACCCGCAGCCGCCCCGCCGCCAACTCGCCATCCACGCGGTAACGCGGTACCTGCACGATGCCGAGCCCGGCGACGGCCGCGCCCGTGTACAGTTCGGCGCCGCTGACCGACACCGCCGACGGCAGCACGAGCGCGGCATCCCGCCCGTCGACGCGGAATTCGAGCGGCACCGGCTTGCCGGTCGCGCTCGACACGTAGTTGACCGCGCGATGCGTCGACAGCGCGTCAGGATCGGCCGGCTCGCCATACGTGGCCAGATACGCGGGACTCGCGACCGTCACCTGCTGCAGTTGCGCGACGCGCCGCCCGACCATCGACGAATCCTGCAGCACGCCCGCGCGCAGCACGCAATCGATGCCCTCGCGCACCAGGTCGACGAGCCGGTCGTCCTCGCCGATCATCAGCTCGATGTCGGGAAAGCGCGCGAGAAACGCGGGCAGCGCCGGCACCACGAAGTGCCGCGCGAGCGTGCCCTGCACGTTCACGCGCAACAGCCCCTTCGGCGCGGGATTGGAAAACGCCCCCTCGGCCTCCTCCAGATCGGCGATCAGGCGTACGCAGCGCTGGTAGTGCGCTTCACCGTCGGGCGTGAGCCGCACCGTGCGGGTCGTGCGTTCGAGCAACCGCGCGCCGAGCCGCTGCTCGAGGCGCTTCATCAGGTTGGTGACGGTCGCGCGCGGAATTTGCAGATCGTCGGCGGCGCGCGTGAAGCTCTGGCGCTCGGCGATCCGCACGAATACGCGCATTTCCTCGAAACGGTCCATAGCGGCGGATTATTAAAGCAAATGGAATGATGATGGCGAGTGTAATCTGATTATCTCTGCGCGCAAAGCGTTCATGATTCACCTCACCGATCCACCACCTTCTATGAGGAAACCAATCATGAGCACGAACCCACAACCGAAAGTCGCCATCGTCACGGGCGCATCGCGCGGCATCGGCACGGTGATCGCACAGCGGCTCGCGAAGGACGGCTACGCGGTCGCCGTCAACTACGCAGCGAGCGCGGGCGAAGCCGGCGCGCTCGTCAGTGCGATCCGCGAAGCTGGCGGCAAGGCGGTCGCGGTGCAAGCCGACGTGTCGAAGCCCGGCGACGTACGTCGCATGTTCGAGATCACCGAACGCGAACTCGGCAAGGTGGATGTGCTCGTCAACAACGCGGGCGTGATGAAGCCCACGCCGCTCGCCGACACGCCCGACGCACTCTACGACCAAACCTTCGACATCAACGTGCGCGGCACCTTCAACACGCTGCGCGAAGCGGCCGCGCGCCTGAACGACGGCGGGCGCATCGTCAATTTCTCGACCAGCGTGCTCGCGCTGAACCTGCCCGGCTATGGCATCTACACGGCGACCAAGGCAGCCGTCGAAGCGTTCACGCGTGTGTTCGCGAAGGAACTGCGCGGGCGCAACATCACAGTGAATGCGGTCGCGCCGGGACCGATCGCGACCGCGCTGTTCCTCGAAGGCAAGACCGACGAGCAGATCGAGACGTTCGCGAAGATGCCGCCGCTGCAACGCCTCGGCGAGCCGGAAGACGTGGCTGGCGTGGTCGCGTTTCTGGTCGGCCCGGATGCGGGTTGGGTCAATGGGCAGGTATTGCGGGCCAATGGCGGTTTGGCTTGACGGGATGCGCTGGTCCAGCGTGCGGCCGCGCTGGACCAGCGCATTGCGCCGGCTGCGGCGCCTGGAACGTGGTCGACCCGCCGCTCAAACCGCCTTTGGATTGCGTTCCGCGAAGCCTTCCTGATGCCAGTACGGATACGCGGGCCGCACCGTGCTGGCCGCATCGAGCTTCGCGACCTGCTCCGGCGTCAGATTCCAGCCGACCGCGCCGAGGTTTTGCCGCAGTTGCTCCTCGTTGCGCGCGCCGATCAACAGCGTCGCGACGGTCGGCCGTTGCAGCAGCCAGTTCAGCGCGATCTGCGGCACGGTCTTGCCGGTTTCGGCGGCAATTTCGTCGAGCGCGTCGAGCACGCGGAACAGATAGTCTTCCGGCACCGGCGGCCCCATGTCGGCGGTCTTGTGCAGACGGCTCGTCTCCGGCAGCGGCTGGCCGCGCTTGAGCTTGCCGGTCAAGCGGCCCCAGCCGAGCGGGCTCCACACCACGGCACCGACGCCCTGGTCGACACCGAGCGGCATCAGCTCCCACTCGTAGTCGCGCCCGACCAGCGAGTAGTAGGTCTGATTCGCGACATAGCGCGGATAGCCGTAACGGTCGGCGATATCGAGCGACTTCATCAGATGCCAGCCGGAGAAATTCGACACGCCGATATAGCGGATCTTGCCCGCGCGCACGAGGTCGTCGAGCGTGGACAGCACTTCGGGGATCGGCGTTTTCGCGTCGAAGCCGTGCAGCTGGAACAGGTCGATGTAATCGGTTTGCAGACGCTTGAGCGCTGAATCGACCGCCTGAATCAGATGGAAGCGCGACGAGCCGACGCCGTTCGGATCGTCGTCGAAACGAAAGGTCGCCTTGGTCGACAGGATCGCCTTGTCGCGCTTGCCCTTCAGCGCCTCGCCGAGCACCGACTCGGACGCGCCCTTCGAATAGATGTCGGCGGTGTCGAACATCGTGACGCCCGCGTCGAAGCAAATGTCGATCAGACGCCGCGCTTCGGCGACGTCGGTCGCGCCCCACGCCTGGAAAAATTCACCCTTGCCGCCGAACGTACCGGTGCCGAGACTCAGCACCGGCACCTTGAAACCCGATGCACCCAGATGTCTGTATTCCATTGAAGAACTCTCCGTGACATTGCCATCGATGAACGGAGGTTCAGTCTACGCGTGTCCGCCCAAAGGCGTCACGAAGGCGGGGCGCTCAGATCCCCCAATGCATCGCGCACGGCATCGATCACGCCGCCCCAATCGCCGAGCGCCGGTTGACGGAACAGACGTGCACACGGATACCACGGCGTGTCGCTGCGTTCGAGCAACCAGCGCCAGCAGGTGTCGAAGCGGTTCAGGATCCAGACGGGTTTGTCGAGCGCGCCAGCCAGATGCGCGGTGGACGTGTCGACCGAAATCACCAGATCGAGACTGGCGACGAGCGCGGCGGTATCGGCGAAATCGTGCAGCAGCCCGGTGTAATCGGCGACGCGTTCACCGTAGGCGCTTTCGGCTAATTGCGGCGCGGCCGCGCCCTTCTGCACGCTGAAGAAGCGAACGTTCGGCACCTCGAGGAGCGGCGCGAGTTGCTCGAACGTGAGCGACCGACGCGCGTCGATCTTGCGCAGCTCGGCGATATGCGCGCGGTTCTCGCCGGCCCAGACGAGGCCGACTTTCAGCGGCCTGATTGCGTCGGCATCCGCGTTGATGTTGCCGTCGTGTTCGATCCGCTCACGCCATTCGCTGACGGCCGCCGGCTGCGCAAAAAGATACGGCGTCGCCGCCGGAATGCTCGCTTCGTTCGTGCCGAACGCAAGCGGCAAGCTCAGCAGCGGGCAATGACAATCGAACGGCGGCAACGGCTGCCCCGCTTCGATCAACTGATCGACACCATCGAGCGTCGACAGCAATCGCAACAACGCGCCCGGCACTTCGAGCACGACCTTCGCGCCGAGCTTCGCAACGAGCGGCGCATAGCGGCAGAACTGCAACGTGTCGCCCAGGCCCTGCTCCGCATGCAGCAGAATCGTTTTGCCGTCGAGCGGAACATCGCCGAGCCACAACGGCTGCGCGAACGCGCGCCTGCCGGCCTTGATGCGGCTGCGCTCCCAACGCCATTCGTATTCGCGCCAGCCGGTATCGAAGCGGCCCATTTGCAGCAGGCACAGCGCCTGGTTCCAGTGCGTTTCGACGGACGCCGGATTCAACGCAAGCGCGCGCTGATAGCTCGACAACGCCTGTTCGCGCTGATTCAGATCGATCTGCGCGAGACCGAGGTTGTTCCATGCATCGACGAAAGCAGGCGCAAGTTCCAGCGCGCGTTGGTAGCAGTGTTGTGCTTCGTGCGGCTGGTTCAGATCGCCGAGCACGTTGCCGCGATTGCTCCACGCATCCGGATAGTTCGGCTGCAACGCGAGCGCCTGGTCGCAGCTATCGAGCGCATCGGCATAGCGGCCGAGATCGCGCAGCACGCATGCGCGATTGTTCCACGCCGGCGCAAACTCCGGCACGAGCGAAAGCGCGCGTTCGTAGCTCGCGAGCGCATCGAGCGGACGGCTCAGCGCCGCCAATGCGTTGCCGCGATTGTTCAACGCATCGGCGAATTTCGGCTGCATCGCGAGCGCCCGCTCGGCACACGCGAGCGCTTCGTCGTGGCGCTGCAACGCGTTCAGCGCATAGGCGAGATTCGAATGCACGGCCGGCTGTCTCGCGTTGACCACGAGCGCCTTCTTCAGCAGATCGATGCCTTCCTGCAAGCGGCCCGTTTGCAGCGCGAGTTCGCCGAGCCAGCGCAACGCATCGCCATGCTTCGGCTTCAGTTCGAGTATCTCGCGATACATCTCCTCGGCTTCGACGAGCGCGCCGTTCTGCTGGAGCGCGACGGCTTGTCGAAGCAGATGGTCCAACTGTTGCGGCAGACTGGCGTGCTTGCTCATGCGGTACCTGGAATCGGAGGCGCGAAGAATCGTCGGAAGAAGCGCACGATTATCGCCGAAAAGCCCGGGTTCGAAGTACCGCCGCCTGCCGCGTAGCGACGTGACGCCGCTTATTGCGCGGCCACGGACAGATGCTTGCGCTTCGCGAGATCCTGCGCCATCGCATAGTGCTGCTGGATCGTCGGCAGCGCCTGTTTCGCGGCGGCCGTCAACTGCTCGTCGCGGCCCGCTGCGATTTCCGCCTGGAAAGCGGACAGTGCCTTCTGTTCACCCGCGAGCGCGACCTGCTCGATGTACACCTTGTCGAAGTCCGCGCCGCGCAGATGGTTGATGCTTGCGAGCACGGCCGCATCGGGATCGTTCTTCGGCACGTCGACACCGCGCGGACTCGCCGCGCGCAACGCGTCGGTGATCCTGGCGTCGTCGCTCGACACGCGCTCGGCAAAGGCCTTCACGTCGCGGTCGGCCGAACGCGCGGTGGCGATACGCGCCGCATCGCGCTGCGTCGCGACGGCTTGCGTGCCGTCCGCGATGAAGGTCTGGTCGGCGGCATGCAGGCGGCCCGTGTCCGTGGACGCGGCGCTCTGCGCGCTGGCCACCGAGGCGGCCGTCAGAAGACCACCGAAGCAGGCAACGGCGGCGATGCGGGCCAAAGCGACGGAAGGGACGGAAGGGACGGAAGGCAGGCGGATCATACGTTCTCCTTGAGGTGAAAGCATCTGAAAGCAAAACGACGGACACGTGTGCGCCGCGAACGAAGCGTGCGATGCAAAACGCTGCGGACTGCTTGCGAGCCCAGCGCGACGCCACGCTTTTATCGCTGCCGATTCTAGAAGCCACGACGTCGGGCAGGTGAAACCCTGCTGTCGCTTCTGTAACCTTAGGTAACCCTCATATGAATGCGCACACGTTTGCCGTATTCGCGTGAATCGCGCGCGCCGCTCGACACTGCCACGCAGTGCTGAATTTTTCGCCATCGGCGCCGATAACCAGATACAGGCAACGCTCAGCACCGCTCAGCACCGCAATTCTGGAGAACGATTCCGATGGCAGACGACCACCGTGCCAATCACGAGCGCCACACCGAACGCAGCAACCTGACGAGCTCCAACAAGTTCGAGCTGCTGCTATACCGCCTCGGCCACGTGCCGGGCAGCGACGCGCACGAGTTGTATGGGATCAACGTGTTCAAGGTCCGCGAAATCTCGACGATGCCGACCGTCACGCCGATCGCCGGATCGTCGCCTTACGTGATGGGCGCGGTCGACATTCGCGGGCAGATCATCCCCGTGATCGATCTGCCGCGGCTGATGGGCTGCGAGCCGACGCGCGGCCTGAACATCCTGCTGGTCACCGAATTCGCGCGTTCGACGCAGGCCTTCGCGGTCGAGGAAGTCGACGACATCGTGCGACTCGAATGGAACCAGGTGCTGTCGGCCGATGGCTCGGCGGGCGGCAAGCTCGTCACGAGCATCGCGCGCATCGACGGCAATACCGGCGACTCGCGCCTCGCCCAGGTGATCGACGTCGAGCAGGTGTTGCGCGACGTGTTCCCGTCGCAGCATCCGAGCGTCGATCCGGCCTCGGTCGGCCAGGCGCTCGGCATCCGCCGCGGCGCGAAGATCCTCGCCGCCGACGACTCCGGCTTCGCGCGCAAGCTGATCGAACAGGCGCTCACCGCGATCGGCGCTGACTACATCATGACGAAGACCGGCGAGGAAGCGTGGCAGACGCTGCAGCAGGTCGCGCGCGAAGCGCAGAAAAACGGCGCGCGCGCGAAAGACTCCATCGCGCTCGTATTGACCGATCTGGAGATGCCGGAGATGGACGGCTTCATGCTGACGCGCCAGATCAAGGCCGATGAACGCACGCGCGATATTCCGGTGATCATTCACTCGTCGCTGACGGGCGCGGCCAATGAGGCGCATGTGAAGAACGCGGGCGCCAACGGCTATGTCGCGAAGTTCGCGGCGAGCGAGCTCGCCGACGCGATCCGTGATGCGCTGGGTGCCGCGCCGGCGAAGGCGGCAGCGGCTTGAGGTCTGGAGTGTCGAGCAGTGAATCGGGTCGCCGCGCTCAACGATGCGCGGCAAGCTCGATCGAGAAGTCCATCCGGCCGATCTCGACGCCCATCGTGTTGAGCCGCTGCGGCGCATCGACGACCGAGACGTGCGCGAGATGCGTGTTCTCGACGGATTCACCACGATAGATCGTCGCCGCGACCGGCGCGGCGGGGTGCAGTTCGGACTGGCTCATGCGGTTCGTCTCCTCGTCGTGTCATGGATCGGGCGATGGCGCCCAGGCCCTGGCAATCAGGCGCTCGCCGCGAGCGCCTCTTCGCGCTCGAGCGTGCGCGTGTGCCGCAGTTCGGGAAAGAACCGCATCCACAACAGCGCGATCGCGATCGTCGCGACACCGCCGACCAGCACCGCCGGCTGCGCGCCCCACCATCCCGCGGTCAGGCCCGATTCGAACTCGCCCAATTGATTCGACGTCCCGATGAACAACGAATTGACCGCGCTGACGCGGCCGAGCATTTCATCGGGCGTGCGCAATTGCACGAGCGACAGCCGCACCACCACGCTGATCGTGTCCGACGCGCCGAGCACCATCAGAGCGAACAACGACACGAGGAACTGATGCGACAGCCCGAACACGATCGTCGCGATGCCGAACACGATCACGCCGCCGAACATCGCCGCGCCGGGCCGGTTGCGCAATGGAAAATGCGCGAGCCAGATCGTGCCCGCGAGCGCGCCGATCGCCGTGCCCGAGCGCAACAGGCCGAGACCGAGCGGGCCCGCGTGCAGCACGTCGCGCGCGAAGATCGGCAGCAACGCGGTCGCGCCGCCGAACAGTACCGCGAACAGATCGAGCGACAGCGCGCCGAGAATCACCGGCTCGCGACGAATGAACGCGATGCCCGAAAAGATCGATTCGAGCGTGACGGGCGCGCGGCTCGCCGGCTTCATCTGCAACGGAATGCTCCACACCGACGCGGCCGCCGCCGCGAACGTCAGCGTGCACGCGAGATACGCGGCACCGGGACCGATGCCGTACAGCAGACCACCGAGCGCGGGCCCGGCGATCTGCGCGGTCTGATTGGCGGACGTCGCCCACGCGGTCGCCTTCGGCAGATAGCCGCGCGGCACCACGGCCGGCAGCAGCGACGCCACGGCCGGCGATTCGAACGCGCGCGACGCGCCGACGCAGGCAGCCAGCACGTAGATGACCGGCGCGCTGATCCAGCCGCCGAAGGTGCCGATCGCGAACAGCAATGCAGCGACACTTTCGAGGCTCTGGCAGACGGCGGCGATGCGGCGGCGATCGTAACGATCGGCGACATGGCCGACGACGAGCGTCAGCAGGAACATCGGCAGAAACTGCGCGAGACCGACGAGGCCAAGTGCGAACGCGCTATGCGTGAGCGCGTAGACATGCCAGCCCATCGCGACCGCGAGCATCTGGAACGACAGCGACGACAGGATGCGGGTGCACCAGAAACGCTGGAACGGCGGGTGTTTCGGCAGGCTGAAATGCGGGGAATCGGCGGGATCGATGGAGGCTGGGGGCATCGGTTGTTGCTCGTGACGGGGCGCATCGGGGCGTGGGTTGGGCGGGCGCTAGTTTAGAGCAAGACCGGAGGACATGCACAAAGGAGGCTGGCACGGGCGGCGTGATGGCGGACGGCCCGTGCCGGGGCGGGCGCGCTCGAACGCATGCTTTGGGCGCAGGCGGGTCGTCAACCCGGTGACTGTGCGCGCGAGACGCGGACAAAAGGTTTCGACATGCACTGTCCGCGAACTTGCCGAAGCAGGCCGCCTTCGCCTGCTTCGGCGCCACGCATGACTCAGGGCCGCAACGGCCGGCCTTCCGCGCGGCCGAAGTCGACGAAGTGATCGACCGGGTCGACGCCCGCCGCGCCGACGTCGGGATTCGCTTCGAGGTAAAGCTTCGGATCGAAACCGTCAGGCAGTTGGGCAAGCCGCGCCTTGCGTTGAAACGATTCGGCGCTGCTCAACGGGCGACCTTCGAATCGACCGTAGTAGATGTAGTGCTGCAATGCATTGCCGCCGCTCGCGGCGACGTCCGGATTGGCCTCGAGGTACGCCTCGCCGTCGAAGTCGACGATTGGCGTCAGGCTCGACGGCATGCCGGTCAGGTCGTGATAGCACAAACAGCCATCCGCGAAAAAATGGCAAACCAGTGCCTTGCGACTCACGTGCTCCGGATCGCGCATCTTGCTGCCGCCGTGCAGCAGGTTCGCATGCCACAACAGCACATCGCCCTTTTTCGGGTAAAAGTGCTGTGGGCCCGATGAACGTTCAGCGATGAGCTTCTGAATCGCGGGTTCGTAGATGTCGTGATAAGCGGAATACCCGCAACCGAACGGCATGCCCAATTCAGTCGACATCAGATACGGCAGCTTGTGCGTGCCGGGGTGATAAACGAGCGGCCCGGAGTCGGGATGAATATCCTCGAAGGCGATCCAGTTCGCGACCAGATACCCGTTCGGATAGGTCGACATGTGAATCGAATCGGAATGCTCGAGTTGCTCGCTGCTCTTGTGACCGCCGATCGTCTGGAACGGCGCCGATTTCGCGCCCAGCAGCAGACTCACGATCTCGTTCATGCGCGCGTCGAACAGCATCTCGCGAACAGCCGGCACGTTGAAATGCGGATTCAGCGTGCGCCCAGGCAGCGTATCGCCTTCGAAAAGCGGCTCGGGCGGCGGCCGCAGCGTGCCGTCGGCAATCGCGTTTTCGTAAGCTTGCCACGTCGCATCGAGCTGTTCCGTCTTGAAGAAACCCTCAATGATCAGGTAGCCGTCGCTCACCCATTTGCGGCACCATTCGGCCTGCTGCTCGCTAATTACGCCTTGGGACAACAGCTCGGCAACCCGCTCCAGCGCATCCGGTCGATCGAGCCAGGGAACGGGGCCCGCCGCGGGAAATTTTTCGAATTTGAAGACCTGGGTCTGATTGTCGATCGGAACGTCCGCGACGACGGGCTTATCGAAAAAGCGATGATTCTCGAGAGTATTCATTTTCGGGAAACTTTCCGGGTTCGCGTTTTGGGGTAACTGGCTTGAACACGACGCTGGCTGCGCGGTGTCGATCACTCGAACGAGCGCCCTTCCGCACGGCCATAGCGGACGTAGTGTTCCGCGCCAGAGCTGATGTGCTTGTGCGCAACGGCTTCTGCTACGTCGGGGTTGCGCTGAAGATAGTGCGCCTCGTTGAAATGCGGAATGCGAGCAGCGTAAAGAAGAATCGACGGGCCGGCCGGATGTTGTTCGCGATCGTCCACGCCGACGATCACCGTCATGCCCAGTGCGTCGAGGACCGCCATCAGGCTTTCGCGGGTCATCCAGTTGGCTTGCGGAGCAGTCCCGCCGATGAATTTTACGTTGTTGATGCTGTCGAGATAACTATGTCGGTGGAGATGCACTTCGCGTCCGCGAAACTCCGAGACGGTTGGCGTCGGATCGACGTGCGTTTGCAGGTTCGCATTCGTCCGCGCGACTTCGGCATCGTAATAGTGCGTCCAGATGCAGATCGAATCTGACGCATATGCCATATCTTCCAGTAGCGATACCGGATCGATCATGTGATAGAGCACGCCGCTTGCAAGAATCAGATCGAATCGCTGATCGCGCTTTTTCAGCAATTCTCTGAAATCGCCATACATGAATTCGGCATTGAACTTCAATGCATTCTGCACGAGCAGGCATTTGAGAAAGGACTTCGAATTCGCCTCGATAGCAAGGACACGTGAGGCGCCGGCTTTGGCCATCATGAACGTATGGCCGCCTTCCATCGGTCCGAGTTCGAGCACGCTTTTTCCGGAAAAGCCGCCGCACATGATCTCGAACCAGTGGAGACGCCCATCGTCGAAATGGGGCGCCATACCTAAACCGTAGCCCGGCACATCGGACACCCATGTGCCATCGAAAAGATTGAAAGCCAAAGTATGGCCTGGCTCTTCAGTTGCATACAGATCCAGTTCAGTTCCTTTCAATTTGGCGCCTCGATTGATCGTCAAGTTTGCCGATTATGGTGCATCAGCGCGCCGTATGTCACGCGACGGGCGTTAAATCGAACGCGCGTCCGCATCAATGGGCATGATTGGGCATCAGTCGGGCTCGCCGCGCGCCGGCGCTTCGCGGTGCGTATATTTATGCTTGATGTATCGATGTGAATTGCCGGGCTGTTTGCGGCTATGATTGTGCCCCGTGGGCAGCCGCCCGGCTGGTGGCACGCCGGCCCAGTCTCACCGGCCAGCCACACCGTCTAACACTCGAACTCCCGGAGGGCATCGAATGGTACTGGGGTGGCTCGTCCTACTTCCGTTCATGGCCGCGGCGCTCATTGCGCTCACGAGGCCGCGCGCCGCCGCGCTCTGCACCTGGATCGCGTTCGCGACGGCGCTGTTCGGCTGCGCGCTGCTGCTGAGCGAGCGCGTGGGCATGGGCGACCACGACGTGCTGCAATGGCGCCATGAATGGATGCCCGACATCGGCCTCGCGCTGTCGCTGCGCCTCGATGGCCTCTCGTTCATGTTCGCGTTGCTCGTACTCGCGATCGGCCTGCTCGTCTTCATCTACGCACGCTACTACCTCGCCGGCAGCGATTCGTTGCCGCGTCTGTACCTGCTGCTACTGCTCTTCATGGGCGCGATGCTCGGCATCGTGCTGTCGAACAACCTGCTGCTGCTCGTCATCTTCTGGGAACTCACGAGCCTCGTCTCGTTCCTGCTGATCGGCTTCTGGCCATCGCGGCCCGACGCGAGGCGCGGCGCACGCATGGCGCTCACCATCACCGGCGCGGGCGGTCTCGCGCTGCTTGCGGCCGTGCTGTTGCTCGGCCACGTATGCGGCAGCTACGAGCTGAACGACGTGCTCGCCCAGCTTGACAAGGTGCAGCACGATCCGCTCTACCCGGCCATTCTGCTGCTCACGCTGTTCGCGGCGTTCACGAAGTCGGCGCAGTTTCCTTTTCACTTCTGGCTACCGCACGCGATGTCGGCGCCTACACCCGTGTCGGCCTATCTGCATTCGGCGACGATGGTGAAGGCCGGCGTGTTCCTGCTCGCGCGTCTCTATCCGGTTTTCGAAGGTACCCACCTGTGGGCTTACACGGCGACAGTGGCCGGGCTCGTCACGCTGGTGGGCGGCGCGGGGTTGGCGTTGTTGCAGCGCGATCTGAAGGGCCTGCTCGCCTATTCGACCATCAGCCATCTCGGCCTGATCGTGCTGCTGTTCGGCCTCGACACGCAGCTCTCGACTGTCGCCGCGCTCTTTCACACGGTCAACCACGCGGTGTTCAAGGCGTCGCTCTTCATGGCCGCGGGCATCGTCGATCACGAAACCGGCACGCGCGATCTGGGCCGTCTGCGCGGCCTGCGCAGGTACATGCCGCATACGGCCGTGCTCGCGAGCGTCGCGTCGCTGTCGATGGCCGGCGTGCCGCTGCTCAACGGTTTTCTCTCGAAGGAAATGTTCTTCGGCGAAACACTCGCGCAAAGCATGTTCGGGCCGCTGAACCTCGCCGTGCCGGTCATCGCGATCGTGGCGGCGGCGCTCTCCGTGGCGTACTCGCTACGTTTCGTCTGGGGCGTGTTTTTCGACGGCGAGACGCCGCGCGATCTGCCGCACTATCCGCCGCACGAGGCGCCGCGCTTCATGCGGCTGCCGGTCGAGATTCTCGTGGCGCTGTGCCTGCTGATCGGCCTGTTCCCGCAGCAAAGCATCGGCAGGCTGCTCGAGTCGGCCGCGTGGGTCACGCTCGGCGGCAAGCTGCCCGACTACAGCCTGAGCCTGTGGCACGGCGTCAATACGCCGCTCGTGATGAGCGCGGTGTCGTTCGCGGCGGGTGCGGCGCTCTTTTTCCTGCGCCGCAATGCGTTCCGCCACCGTCGCACGGCGCTCACCGAGTTGAACGCGAGCGAAATCTTCGACCGCTTCGTGCAGCGTCTCGAACAGTGCGCCGGCGTGATCGTGCGCTTGTTCGAGACGCGCTCGCTGCCGGCCTACCTCGCATGGATGATCGCGGCGATGCTGATCGTGCCGGGCGTGCCGCTCGTCGCGCTCGACACCTGGAGCGGCAGCCACACGCGCCTGCCGCCCGATCCGTTCACGCTGGGCGGCCTCGTGCTGATGGCGTTGCTCGCCGTCGGCGTGGTGTGCGTGCGTGCGCGCACCCTTTACGCGCTCGTGATGCTGAGCACCTGCGGCCTGCTCGTGTCGCTCGCCTTCGTGCGCTTCTCCGCGCCCGATCTCGCGCTCACGCAGATCTCCGTCGAACTGGTCACGATCCTGCTGCTCGTGCTGGCCGTCTATTTCCTGCCCGCGCTGCAACGCGCCGTCGAGCCGCTCCCCGTCCGGCTGCGCAACGGCGTGCTCGCGCTCGCGGGCGGCGCGCTGCTCGGCGCCGTGTCGTACAGGATCATGACGAGCGCGCCGCTGCCAGGCATCGCTCCGTACTTCCTCGCCAATGCGCTGCCCGGCAGCGGCGGCCACAACGTCGTCAACGTGATCCTCGTGGATTTCCGCGGCTTCGATACGATGGTCGAAATCAGCGTGCTCGTGGTCGCGGGGCTCGCCGTCAAGGCGCTGCTGCGCGGGCTGCGCCTGAAGTCGCCCGATGCGGGGCCGGATGGCCGGCCATGGTCGTCGCAATCGCATCCGCTGATGCTCGCGATCCTCGCGCGGCTGATGCTGCCGCTCACCGTGCTCGTCGCCGTGTTCGTGTTCCTGCGCGGCCACAACCTGCCGGGCGGCGGCTTCATCGCGTCGCTGATCCTCTCGATCGCGTTGTTGCTGCAGTACGTCGCGAGCGGGGTGCTGTGGACCGAGTCGCGCATCCACCTCAACTACCGCGCGCTTGCGGGCTTCGGCATTCTGATCGCCGCGGCCACGGGGCTCGGCAGTCTCGCGTTCGGCCAGCCGTTTTTGACCAGTGCGTTCGGGCACCTGCACGTGCCGCTGATCGGCGAGATCGAACTGTCCACGGCGATGCTGTTCGATCTCGGCGTAACGGGCGCGGTGGTCGGCACGACGCTCACGATCGTCTCGCACCTCGGCGTACGCGACAAGGACATGCAGTCCGTGGAGAAAAGCTGATGGAAGCCGCCTTTGCCATCGCGATCGGCGTGCTTTGCGCGTGCGGCATCTACCTGCTGCTGTGCGCACGCGTGTTGCCGGTGATTCTCGGCATCACGCTGTTCTCGTATGCGATCAACCTGTTCCTGCTCGGCATGGGCCGGCTTGCGATCGGCAAGCCAGCGGTCATCGCGGCGGGGGCGCAATACGTCGATCCGGTGCCGCAAGCGCTCGTGCTGACGGCCATCGTGATCGGCTTCGCAATGACGGCCTTCACCGTGGTGCTCGCGCTGCGCTCGTTTTCGATCACGGGCAACGATCACGTCAATGACGAGGAGGCGCCCGTCGAATGAACCACGTTCTCCTGCTCCCGATCCTGATTCCGCTCTTTTCCGCGGGCGTCATCGTCGTGCTGCCGCTGCGCGCGAAACGCCTGCAACGCGCGCTGAACGCGCTCGCCATCATCGCGCTGCTGCCCGTCGCGTGCCTGCTGATGGCGCGCGCCGCGCAAGGCGAGATCGCCAGCTATGCGCTCGGCGCATGGCCCGCGCCGTTCGGCATCGTGCTGGAACTCGACCGGCTCGGCGCGCTGATGCTGGTGCTCACCGCCGTGCTGGCGGTCTGCTGCCTGCTCGGCACCTCGAGCGAGGACGCGAGGCGCGGCCGCTATTTCCGTGCGCTGTTCCAGTTCGAGCTGATGGGCCTGAACGGCGCCTTCCTCGCGGGCGATCTCTTCAACCTGTTCGTGTTCTTCGAGCTGCTGCTGATCGCGTCGTACGCGCTGCTGCTGCATGGTGGCGGCGCGCGACGGGTGCGCAACGGGCTGCACTATCTGTTGATGAACCTCGTCGGTTCGTCGTTCTTTCTGGTCGCGATCGGCGTGCTCTACGGCGTCACGGGCACGCTCAACATGGCCGACATGGGCGAACGTCTGGCGCGTCTAGGGCCGGAGTCGCTGCCGCTCGCGCAGTTCGCGGGCGCGACGCTGATGCTCGTGTTCGGCCTCAAGGCCGCCGTGTTTCCGATGTCGTTCTGGTTGCCGCAGGCCTACCGCAGCGCCATCGGCCCGGTGGCCGCGCTGTTCGCGATCATGACCAAGGTCGGCATCTATGCGATGCTGCGCTGCGACGCGCTCGTGTTCGGCGCGGCGGGCGGCGTGCTCGATGCGTTCATGCATCAGTGGGCGTGGTGGCTCGCGATCGCGACGATCGTGTTCGGCGCGCTGGGCGCGTTGGCGGTGTCGAGTCTCAAGACCACGACGGGCTATCTCGTGCTGGTTTCGGTGGGTCTGCTGATCGCGGCGATCGCACTACAGACGCCGCTTGCATGGAGCGCGCTGCTCTACTACCTGATCAGCACGACGCTCTGCACTGGCGCGCTGTTCCTGCTCGCCGACACGCTCGAACCCGAGCAAGCCCCGACCCCGCACGCCGCCCATGCCGCCGTTTCCGCCGATGCCAATTCGATCGAGCCCGGCTCGCTCGAAGCGCTCGACGACGCGGCCGCGGCGGCCATCTCGCCCGCCCCGGACGGCGAAGCGGTGGCGACGCTGGCGCGGGTGCAGCCGCTGCAGGTCGAGACGGCCGGCGCGCTCGCCGTGCTGGTCGGGGAACCGGCTCACACCGAAGCCGAAGCTACGGTCGAAGCGGTCCCGCGCACGCATGCACCGTGGCCGTCGAACCTCGCCGCGCTGCTCTATCTGATCGCCGCGGTGGGCGCCGCGGGCCTGCCGCCGCTGTCCGGGTTCCTCGGCAAGGCGATGGTGCTGGCCGCCACGCCGCTCGGCGCGGCAGTCGTGCTGTGGCCGGCCGTACTGCTGTCGAGCCTGCTCTCGATCGTCGCGCTGAGCCGCACGGGCACGCGCCTGATGTGGGCCGCGCCGGCCGCGCGCGCCGCCGCCGGCAAAGAGGAGCGCGCACCGCGTGGCAGTAATGCGAAGCTCGCCGCATGCGCGATCCTGCTCGGCTGTGTCGTGGCCATCACGCTCGGCGCGGGCGCGGTGCGGCACTATCTCACCGATACGGCGACACAGCTATTCGATCGCGCCGCCTACGTGCACGCGATCCTGCCCGCGGCGCGCTCCTCGCCACCAGCGGCCGCCGCGACCACGGCCGACGCACAAGGGAACTGACGATGTTGAAAAGGCTCTTCCCCCACCCGTGGCTCGCGGTCTTGCTGATCATCTGCTGGGTGCTGCTGATGAACGACGTCTCGCCGGGCAATCTGCTGCTCGGCGCCGCGCTCGGCTACGTGATCTCTTTTCGCGTCGCCGAAGGCTTGTGGCTGCGACCGGTGCGCTTCGGCCGACCGTGGCTGCTCGTGCTCCTCGCCTGGCATGTGTTGGTCGATATCATCGTGGCCAACGTCGAGGTCGCGCTGCTCGTGCTCGGCCCGACGCGGCGGATGCGCCCGGCGTTCATCGAAGTGCCGCTCGACAGCACCCACGAGATCGCGCTCACGGTGCTTATCAGCGTGGTCTCGCTGAGCCCTGGCACGCTGTGCGCCGAACTCAGCGACGACCGCACGCGCCTCTGCGTGCACGTGCTCGATCTCGGCGACGAAGCGGCACTCATCGCGCTCATCAAGTCCCGTTATGAAGCCCCATTGATGGAGATCTTCGCATGCTAGCCATCGTGATTCCGATCTCGCTCGCGATCCTCGGCATCGCGTTCCTGCTCGCGCTGTGGCGCCTCGTGCGCGGGCCGTCGCTGCCCGATCGCATCGTCGCGCTCGACACGCTCAACATCAATGCGATCGCGTTGATCGTCGTGTACGGCATCAGCTTGCGCTCGACGGTGCTCTTCGAGGTTGCGCTTCTGATTGCCGTGATGGGTTTCGTGGGTACCGTCGCGCTCACCAAGTACCTGCAGCGCGGCGACATCATCGAACTCAACTAGCGTGGGGTATGCCGATGGAAACTTTTGTCGAAGCGATCGTTTGTTTGCTGCTGCTGGCCGGCAGCCTGTTCACGCTGGTCGGGGCGGTCGGGCTCGCTCGGCTGCCCGACTTCTTCATGCGGCTGCACGGTCCGACCAAGTCGACCACGCTCGGTGTGGGCGGCATCGTGCTCGCGTCGGTGGTGTATTTCAGCGCGCATAACAACTTCGCGAGCCTGCATGAGTTGCTGATTCCGGCGTTTCTGTTTCTCACCGCGCCGATTAGCGCACATATGCTGGCGAAGGCTGGGATTCAGCAGGGAGTGACGTTGTCAGAGGCGACGCGGGGGCGGCCGCCTGTTACGGGCGCTTGCGCGGAACGGGGGAATACGGGGGAGTTGCGGGAGGGGGATGAGGGGTGAGGCTTGTCGAAGCTTCGCGCCTCTCGGGACGATCCCGCGTGCACAAAATTCTCGTTGACCGGGTTTTGTGTTCTGTCCCGGCGGAGCTATGCGCGCGACCTCGCAGCGCGCGCTCGCGCATTCCGCGGCAAACAACGTTGAGACGGCCGCTCACCGAACGGACCTGCTGGAACAACGACGCGCGACGACGGGAGCATGGCCAAACCATATGTCCACGCTGCGCTATACGAGCGCTGCCTTGCTGAACGGAACCGTTCTTGTCCAGACTGTCCATACGCGCTACGGCGAGGATTCCGGCGCGCACAAATGTTGACATTCCGTTGATCGCAGCGGAAGCCTAAAATCATCCATCGCCCATTCCATACCCCTGTGGACGCCTGCTAGCGTAGCAGCCCCAACAGCTACAGAGGACACCGGAATGTCGTATCAACAGAATTCGGACGGCGTGCGCGTGGTGCTCAGTGCGCCGCAACTAGCGGCAGTGCTCTCCCGTCAGTCGATCAGCCCTACCGAGATGCGTTCCAACCGGCTATGGGGCAGCTTGCAGGTTGTCGGCGGGGTGCTGGAAATGGTCGGGGCGGCAGCGCTATGTGTGCTGCCGGAACCGACGATGGCGAGCAAGGCCGGATGTGTTGTGTTCGGCGTACATGGCTCAGATACGGCGTCGGCAGGTTTGCGTCAAATCTGGACGGGCCGGGATACGGTCACGCTGACCCGGCAAGGTACGGCGAAGCTGGCCGAGGCGATGAAAGCCAGTCCTGACATGGCGAACAACATCGGCCTGTCAGTTGATATGATCGTGCCGTTCGGGTTCGCTGGCTCGATCAAGGCTGCACGCGTGGCCAGCGTTACGATGGGCCGGATCGATCTGCAAATGCATGAAGCAAAAGCGCTCAATCCGAGGCTGGGAGGGCACACACTCGAAAAGCACGTGGGGCGGACCGAAGCGCAATTGCGCGAAAGACTGAGACTTGAACCCATAGCGTTATACAGAAGTCATTAGCCGAGCCCTTCGCGGAGCGCGCGTAGCGTGTCAGCGGCAGCGAGTACCTGATCGAGCCCTCGCCAGATGGTCTTGGCGCCCGGCTCACCGTCACTCTTTCGGCCGAGGAAACCACCGATTTGCGCAATCAGCCGCACGACCTCATTCACAGTGGGCGGCGTCGCCGGCATCTTCTTTTTTGCCAGCAGATGGGCGCCACGAATTTCGTCCGGATCGAAGAACAAGGCGGCATCCAGATCCGGGCAGGTTCGGCCTTTGCGCATCAAATACGTCACGCGCCAAGCCACCACCAGGAACAAGGCCAGCGCGCGCTCAATCCGGTCGACAGCGGCCAATTGCAGGGTCTCGACTTCGCAGCCATTCTTGAGGACATGGAAATAGATTTCGATTTCC
>NZ_VZQN01000017.1:0-152711 GCF_014397645.1 Paraburkholderia sp. 31.1 | reverse complement strand
GGAAACGAATGGCACTTTGGGATGAAGGCCCACATCGGTGTCGACGCCGATTCGGGGCTGGTGCATACCGTGGTTGGCACGTCGGCCAACGTGTCGGATGTGTCGCAGGCCCATGCCCTGCTGCACGGACATGAGCAAGAAGCGTTCGGCGACGCGGGCTACATCGGCGTGGACAAACGCGACGAAATGAAGGGCAAGCCGGTGAAGTGGCGCGTGGCGGCCAAGCGCGGAAAGATCAAGGCGATGCAGGACGGTCCGCTGAAGGACCTGGTGGTTGCGGTCGAGCGAACCAAGGCGCAGATTCGCGCGCGGGTCGAGCATCCGTTTCATATTGTCAAGAACCTGTTCCATCATCGCAAGGTGCGCTACAAGGGGCTGGCCAAGAACACGGCGCAACTGTTCAGTCTGTTCGCCTTGGCGAACCTGGTGATTGCGCGAAATCTATTGCAGCCGGTTCATGGGGGCAATCCGTCAAGTGTGTGAAAGATGCGATAAGTGAGGCTCGCTCCAGAGCCAAATTCACCGAAACCGATCCTCATTTACTTCGTCATCCAGAAAAATTCCGCGCCATCCCATCTGCAAGCTCGGCAGCCCGGTCAATTAATCAGCGTTTCCCTAAATGTATAGCCCAGAAAGTCGAAGCTCGTTTCGGCGTAGTTCCCTCGCCGATCAGCATCCTTGCAGTAGACCACTCGGGTCTTCAGCGGATGCAACTCCAATCCACATTGCGCGAACCGCCGGCCCAAAGCATCAATTAGTGATTCGGCCTGCGATTGACTACGACAGTGGCACACAACATCATCGGCATACCGTTCAAAGGGTACCTGGTCAAACTGACGCTGCATCCACATATCAAAGGCGTAGTGCAGGAATAGATTGGCCAACAGCGGGCTAATGACGCCGCCCTGCGGCGTCCCTCGCGTTCGCGCCAACATTGTTCCATCCAGCATTTTGCACTGGCGCCTTCAGCCAGCGTTCGATGTACATCACGACCCAGCGGGTCCTGAGTGTGATGTCGCACTGCCTTTAGCAACAAGGCGTGGTCGATGTTATCAAAGAAGCCTTTGATGTCAATTTCCACAGCCCATGCAAACTTCCAACAGCGCTTCCTCGCCTGCGCAATTGCATGGTGTGCGGATTTTCCCGGTCGATAGCCGTACGAGTCTTCATGGAACAGGGGTTCCAGAACAGGCTCAAGAACTTGCTTGACCACCATCTGAGCGATTCTGTCCGACACGGTGGGTATACCGAGCGGGCGCACTCCGCCATCAGATTTGGGAATTTCCACACGCCGAACCGCCGGCGGCATATAGCTTCCAGAGGCAAGCCTGTTCCACAGCTTGTAGAGATTGTCCACGACGTTCTCGTCAAACTCGGTCAAGGTCTGCCCGTCAACTCCTGCCGCTCCACGATTTGCTTTAACCCGTTTATAGGCTTCCCATACCTGGCGTTTGCGTTTGGGAAGCGGCTTTGCAGACGACGCAGCAGTCCTCCCGCTGACGTCGCCGCCCGCGGTTGCTGCCTCGTCATCAGCACAATGGGGCAAGCCCTTCGCTCCAGATCCATTACGATCCTTCAACACTACTACGGCTTGCTCCGCCCCTGTACTCCGCATTGGTACTCTCGCGCTCATGGGGCCTCCACTTGCGCTTCTCCCTTGACATCGGAGTGACAGGTTCCCACGTTCCCCACAAGAGCCTGGATCGACTTCACGCCGCTTTCATGCCGGATGCCGCGCAGGCAGTAAGCAGGTCGCCCCCTGCGCTTATCCCATGGGAACGACTCCACCATGGTTTCGACATCGTGTATACGCTTTCGACACATCATCAACGGTTCACTTTCGTTCGTCTCTTCGATCCGTACCTGATCGGGTCTAGCCCGACCTTTTCCCATCTCGCTCACCACCACGTCTCTTTAACGCAGCAGCAGTGGGTGGTTTGGTGCCTGCGCCTGTACGCCGACACCGAGGGGCCATCCCTCATCTCTCATGCAGCATGGCGCTCCGAGAGTTCCCCCTCGTCACGCCTTCGTGGCACACAGTCATCGGCGTAGCGAACGACGTTGAGTTGGGCCTTGCTGCGTGCCGCCGCGGTGAGATTACGCTCGGTCATCAGAGCATCGAGCACGACGAGCAGACTGAGATCGAGGCCCTTGAAACGCATGATCCCAACTTATCCATAGTGTGGATGCGTTCCATCAAAACAATCGATTTTACGAAATGTACGGCATGGAGGATAGTGTTCCTGGTAAATCCATTTCAATTTCGCAAACCTGCTGGCGCCTTCGTCGTGCCGGGGTAGCGGATGAAGTGTGTCGTAGAACTGAGCGAAGCCGAGGAAATGACGTTGCAGCAGTTGTCGATCAATCACATGCATCGGGACTCGCGCACGCGAGCGGCGGCCCTTTCGCCGCTCGGACACAGGATCAAGCGCAAGCTCACCGCCGAGCAACTCGGCGTGAGCGGGCAGTCGATCTGTGACTGGCTCACGCATGGCGCAACAGCGGCGTGTCCGGCCCGATGGGCGGCCATAACGGTGGGCACATGAAGCACCACTGGCGACGCTTCATCACCTGGACGAAGGAAACCGCCGATGCCGAACTCGCTGAACTTTCTCGGCGGATACGGCACCGAATTTCAAGTCAATTTCTCGTGGACGCTCTCATGAATACTGTAGCAAAACGTCGGGCCGGAGAAATAGACTTTGGGCATATCAAGATGGTTGTCGATCTTTGCCCTGACTCCGAGAAAAATCCTCAGGTGTACGCCGAGCATCAACCGAGGCACATGTCCAATGCGGCCACGGTCTTCGGCGGCATGGGCAAGCTGGATCGCGCCGACACGACGCGACAAGCGTCTGGCAGGTCGCGTAGGCGCTTACTACCGGCAAAACTTCGCATAGTTCTCCAAACCCTTTCTATATCGGCCGCTTACCTTCGTACAGTTGATGCAACCCTCGACTTCGGCTGGGCTTCCCAACGAATTGGGAGCAGCCGATTGCAGGTGCCAAATGCTTCAGCGACCCGGCCAAATGGATCTCGTGTCAATCGCGGTCAGATCGTGCGGAAGATGCGGGGGAAGTCTTTGGTAGATCCGGTGCGAAAGGCACGCGCACTCGATGTAATCTCCATCGTGGAAGAGGTTCAATCGGTCCGTGAAGCGTTGACGGAAATACTCTTTTCTTCGGGCTTCATCGCAGAACTGTTCCAGAGTGCAGATGATTTCTTGAAATCGCACCGCTTTCTCAGCAAGTCGTTCGCGTGCGTCAGGTCCGCCCTCAAAGGCCGGACGGCGCATAGGAGGCAGTCGTGAATTTGGCCGTGTCCACAGATAGAGGACCTCTCTCCATGCGCTCTCAGGTGCGGTGGAGGCTGGTTTGGGAAAATGAGTTGCGACTCGCCGACCACATCGAACTGTCCGAGTTCTTCCGAAAGACCTACGGACCGACCGGGGCGTTTAATGCAAAACCATTCGAAGGCAATCACAGTTGGGCTGGTGCGAGGCCAGAGGTCCGTGCAATCGGCTACGACGCGCGCGGCGTAGCGGCTCATATCGGCGCACTGCGTCGTTTCATCAAGGTTGGCGCAGTCGATCTACTAGTGGCCGAACTAGGATTGTACGCGGTACGTCCGGATCTTGAGGGACTCGGAATCCCTCATTTAATGCGCGTGATGTATCCCGTGTTGCAGGAACTTGACGTTCCATTCGGCTTCGGCACGGTTCGACACGCGTTGCGGCAACACATTGCAAGGCTGCTCGGCCGACCCGGTCTGGCGACTATTGTGTCTGGAGTTCGCGTGAGGTCGACCCTTCGAGAAGTGCATCTCGACACGCCGCCCACGCGCATCGAGGACGTGCTCATTGTCGTCTTACCGATTGGACGGTCAATGAGCGATTGGCCGACCGGAACGATAATTGATCGGAACGGGCCAGAGCTGTGAGGCACTGCTTATCCGAAGCGCGCAGCGAGTGCGCTGACACCAACGGACGTCGCGACGTCTATTTGACGTTTGACGACGGCCCTAATCCATTTTGCACACCGGACGTCCTCGATGTGCTGGCGGAACACCGGGTGCCAGCGACTTTCTGCGTCATCGGCGCGTACGCAGCGGACCAGCCGAAGCTGATCCGACGGATGATCGCAGAAGGGCACGAGGTCGCAAACCACACGATGACTCATCCGGACCTGTCCAGATGCGAACCCACCGAAGTACAACAGGAAATACTAACGGCAAGCAGGGTCATCAGGATGGCGAGCCCCCATGCTTCGCTGCGGTATATGCGTGCCCCGTATGGCATGTGGACCGAAGCAGTGCTCACTACGTCAGCGAGCGCTGGTCTGGCGCCCCTCCACTGGTCGGTAGACCCGCGAGACTGGTCTCGTCCCGGCGTGGACGCGATTGTCAGCGCAGTGCTGGCCTCTGTCCGGCCGGGTGCAATTGTGCTCTTGCACGACGGATGCCCTCCCGATGAGTTGGGACGATGCACTCACGCTAGTCGGCGCGAGCAGACCCTCATGGCGCTTTCCCTCATGATTCCAGCATTGCATGACCGGGGGTTTGCAATCCGATCGCTTCCTCAACCTCACCGGACAAACCAGACACCCTATGAACATGCTTGGCGCAACTAGCACTGTCGCTGTCTCGTCTTATGCGCTCCGCGGTCCTTTTGCTTCTAGATCAGTACGAGACGCAAATTTTTCGCGGGAAGCCGAGCGACTTCGGCGAGGACCGTCATCTCACGATTCTCGTGCTGACGGCAGGTTATCGGACCGAGTACGTTCCGGACGCCATTGCGGCGACAGTCGTTCCGGACAGACTGGGGGTGTATCTGCGTCAACAACTGCGCTGGGCGCGCAGTACTTATCGGGACACGTTGCTTTCGCTGCGCCTGCTGCCCTGTCTAGATCGCTACCTTACGCTGGACGTGATCGGACAGAATCTGGGCTCGCTATTTCTCGCCTTATCGCTTCTAGCGGGGGCTCGCGCAGCTCGCATTGACAGTGACAGTGCCGTGGTGGACTGCCCTGATAATCGCATCATTGACCATGATCCGCTGTAGCGTGGGCATCGGTTCGCGCTCGCCAGATTCGATTTATTGGCTTTTCTCTTCACACACCCATTAACCTCTTTCTCTTGCTCCCCCTGAAAGTCTATGCGCTGTGTACATTGAGCAATAGAGAATCTAGCAGTTGGTTTCTAAAATCCCTTACCGACTAACGATTTGTGCATCCGTCGACTCCGTGAAAATTGGGAGCTACTGAGCCTTACCGCAAGCAGCTCGGCACTCGCCCACCGCCAGATTTTGCACGGACAAGATTCCCCTGTGAAACGTTGCCGCGCGGCAAAGCGTTCGTACCGCATCCGCATATAAACGTCTCAATCTAATGCACCATTACCTTGGGGGCCTGTAGAAATATTCGAAGGACATCACCCTCTTTCTGGCGCCCCACATCAACTCCTACAGGCGATTCCAGATCGGTACGTTCGCGCCGACCAAGGTCGCATGGAGCCAAGACAATCGGACGGTCGGTTTCCGCCTTTACGGCGAAGGCTCGGACGCCGTCCGCGTTGAGTGCCGCATTGGCGGTGCGGATCTGAATCCGTATCTCGCTTTTGCGGCCCTGATCGCGGCCGGTCTTGCGGGCATCGAACGAGCCACCTCCAGCGCTGCCGCATTGTCCGGAACGTAACATTCGCGACACCAACAATCGGACGATGCACCGCCATAACCCGACATTGTGCCGGTCAACATCCCGCAAATTGTGCTCCGACTGTAGATGCTCGCTTGGCACAACGCTTGCGATCCATCGCCGACAACTCAAGAGACCTGACATGCTCAATCCGATCATCAATGACACGACGCTTCGTGACGGCGAGCAGACCGCCGGCGTCGCGTTTCGCACCGAGGAAAAATGCGCGATCGCCGCCGCACTGTCGCAAGCCGGCGTGTCCGAACTCGAAATCGGAATTCCTGCCATGGGCGAAGACGAAATGGCGTGCATCGCTGCAATCGTCGACCTGAACCTCGACGCCCGCCTGATGGTTTGGGGGCGCCTCACGGACGAGGATCTCACCGCGGCATTGCGCTGCGATGCCGATATCGTTCATCTCTCGGTTCCCGTTTCGGATATTCATTTGGAACACAAGCTGCGGCAGTCGCGCAGTTGGGTACTGGCGCAGATCGCACGCGTCGTCGACGAGGCAGCGAAAAACCATCCCAAGATTTCCCTCGGCATGGAAGACGCCTCGCGCGCGGATCCCTCATTTCTCATAGAAGTGGCTCAATGCGCGCAGCAGCACGGGGCCCAGCGCGTGCGCTTTGCCGACACTGTCGGTATCCTGGACCCCTTTAAGACCTTCTACGCCATTGCAGCGCTGCGCGTCGCCGTCGATCTGGAGATCGAAATCCATGCGCACGACGACCTCGGGCTCGCCACAGCCAACACACTGGCCGCCCTTGGGGCCGGCGCGACCCATGCGAGCACCACCGTCAACGGGTTGGGTGAGCGCGCCGGCAATGCAGCGCTGGAAGAAGTCGTGATGGGCGCGCGGCACCTGCTGCGACGAGACACTGGCGTCGACACCAGAGCGCTGCCCGACATTTCGTCGCTGGTCGAACAAGCCTCAGGCCGCGCAGTTTCCTTCAACAAGAGCATCATCGGTAGGAGCATCTTTACTCACGAGTCGGGCATTCACACCGACGGCCTCGCGAAGCACCCCACGACCTACGAGGGATTCGATCCAGCAGAGCTCGGCCGGCAACGGTCGACGATACTCGGGAAACATTCTGGATCTCAAAGTGTGCGTGAGGCCTACGACGCTCTAGGCGTGAGGGTGTCGGAGCGGCTCATCCCGCTCCTGCTTGCGCGCATCCGCTCTTTCGTCACGCAGTACAAGCAGGCGCCGAATGCAAGCGATCTGCGCCGCTTCCTGACCCAAGCCCACAGCACGCGGGTGAAGGTGTCGTGAGTGTGGTTATGGCGGCCAAACTTGTCCAATAGAAGTAACGACATGCAAGAAGTTATCGAACAACTGCGTCACCTGTCGTCGGCCGAGGATTTCCTGCGATTCTTCGACATCGCATTCGACGAGAAGGTAGTGAACGTGAGCCGCCTGCACATTCTCAAGCGCTTCTTTCAGCATATCGAGCAACAGAAAGAACTGCCGCGTAACGGCGCGACGGCCGTGCTCGCCGTCTATCGATGCTTACTGCAGAAGGCCTACAACGACTTCGTTGTATCCACGCCCGCGGAGCAAAAGGTCTTCAAAGCGTCCAGCCTGCGCGACGTGTCGCTGAACCTCGTGCACAAGATATTCGCTCGCCATCCGACATTGGAGGCGGACCTGTTGATGAAGAGGGCCTCATGAACTCGCCCGCTGCCTCGGAAAAGAAGCCGGCCGCGCCGGTCAAACGGGCCGCCGGCCGTAACCTCGATCTGCCCGAACGTCTGAAAGCCTACCAGGTGGTCTGGGTCTTTCTCGAGCACGACCGCGGCCACGTGCATAGCGTGTCATGGGAGCTGCTCGGTGAGGCGCGCAGCCCGCCGACAAACTCGGCAGTCGTGTCGCTGTGGCCGTGCTCGGCGGTACCGACGAGCCGCTTGAGCAGTTTGCCAGTGAGGCGTTCAGTTTCGGCGCGGACAAAGCGTATGTGATTCACGACCCTGTGTCGCTCGGCTATCGCAACGAACCGTTCACGAAGGGGCTGACCGACCCGCTCAACAGGTACCGCTCCGAGATTCTGCTGCTCGGTGCAACCTCGATGGCCCGGGATCCCGCCGGATCTGTCGCAACGACGCTCTTGACCGGCCTCACCGCCGACTGCACTGAGCTGAACATTGACCCGTAGTTGCCGCATTCTGTGCACGGACCATCACAACCTCGAATGGGCGTGTCCGCGCGGCGGGCATCGCATCCAGTTCAGGTTCGCGTAGACAAACACATCCATCGTCACATCGGCTTCCGAGCGCCGCAAAAGCGGCCGGACGCCTCACCACTCACCATATCGGAGAAAATTGATGAATCTCATTACTGGTATCGAATCGACCGATCTCTTCGGCGGCAACGTTCCCTCCCCCGTGCTACAGCTGATCGAGAGAACCCGCGGCGGCAGCAATGACGATGTGGCCGCCGCGTTGTGGACTGCGGTCCTGTCGTACCCACGCTGCCTGCCACCCTACTATCTGCTGTATAAGTTCCATGCGAACCGGGGTGAACTTGGCGAGGCGCAGGAGGTCGCGACCAAGGCTTTGGCGGTCGCCGCCCGGCAGGCGTCGCTCGACAGCGACTGGTGTGCGGTACAGCCGGGCGACACCGACTTCACCATTCCTGGTCCGGGCCGCTTCTGGCTCTTCACACTGAAGGCGCTCGCGTTCATCAGCGTGCGGCGCGGTGAGCGCGCCGTTGCACTGAAGCTGATCGCCAAGCTGCGCAGGCTGGACCCGATCGATTGCATAGGCTTGGACGTCGTGGAAGCCTTGCTCGCACAGTCCGGGTCCCGATAATCGCCGCCGGAAGATCAACTGACAGATCGACAATATGTCCCCGGCTTGGCTATGGCAGAACTCCATTGCAGTTCATGGCGATCGTTTCAGTAGTCAAAGCCGACGCTCACCGCACACTTCGCGCGGGCGCGCAGGCCATGCCGTGGACGTTTTTTCAGCGAGCCGTGGAAACCGGTAGCCCAGCGGTGCCGATAATTCGGCGTACATCCGATAAAGAGACTGCGTCGCAAGCAGGGGTTGCGTTGCAACCAGAGACGCAAATCAAGACAACAACCGGATTGACACACCGCTTGCCAGTCCCGCCGAACCTGCTCGATCAGGCGTTTGCCGTCACCGCGCCGAATGAGGCCTGGTGTGGCGATACACGGTATATCGCCACAAAACCCTCGAAACCCCACAAATCCATGCCGCAAAAACCTTGCTGAAAGATCCCATTTCCTAACTTGGCTGGATTGGTCTTCGCGTGGTCTTAGGCAGAGGAATCATGCGTGACGCCTCCTCCAATATTATCTCCCGCATCCAATTGCTTGCCGGATCACTGTTGTGAAGGGCAGACCATTGGACGGCCTCGGTGAATGCGGGACGTGGCAGCGGAAGTTCGACGATCCGCAGAGGCATCGCTTTTTCGAAATACTTGACCAGCCTTAAGGGCATCGTCCCTATACGGTCAGTGTTTAATAGCATAGGCGGGATCATGCTAAAGCTCGGCACGATGACCTCGTCCCGTCTCTTGAGACCGTGCTGAAGCAAAAACCATTCCTCGATGGAGGGCTGCCGCGCACGCCCGAACTTGACCACAACGTGCCCCATCGACATATATCTCTCGAATGTGAGCTGCCCGGATAGCTGCTGGTTCGTGCGGCAGCCCACGCACACGAGCGTCTCCTCGAACAGCTTCGCTTTAGGGTGCGCGCTCGACATGAAAAATTCCGGCAAGATAAGAAAATCGGCTTCGCCGCGCCGGAGAACCTCATCGGGGTCATCGGCAAGTGGCAGCAATTCGAAACTGACGGCGGGAGCTTCCCGTGCAATACGCTCCACGATCTTTCGAAAAAATACGACTGTCATGAAATCGGAAAGAATGATCCTGAAGCGGCGATCCGATTTGGCTGGGTTGAACACGTCCTGGGAAATAACGGAGAGCTGGATGTGCACCAGAGCCTCCCGGACTGGAGCAGCGAGCCCTTCTGCACGCGGTGTTGGGACAAGTTCCCGGCCCCTCATCGTAAATAGTTCGTCGCAGAAATAGGCGCGTAGCCTGGCGACGGCCGCGCTCATGGCCGGCTGGCTCAGGTTGATGCTGCGTGCCGCCGCGGTCAGGTTACGCTCGGTCATCAGAGCATCGAGCGCGACGAGGAGATTTAGATCGAGGCCCTTGAAACGCATGATCCCAACTTATCCATAGTGTGGATGTGTTCCATCAAGACAAACGATTTTACGAATTGTACGGCATGGAGGATAGTGTTCCTGGTAAATCCGATTGAATTTCGCAAACCTGCTGGCACCTTCGTGGTGCCGGGTAGTGGATGAAGTGTGTCGTAGAACTGAGCAAAGCCGAGGAAATGACGTTGCAGCAGTTGTCGATCAATCACATGCATCGGGAGCCATCCTCCCGAACCCGCCGCATGTTTGGCAACGATTGGGGATTTCCTCGGGGTTCCAGCGCTTCAGCTTTCTGGTCGCGCCATCCTTCGTCGCCAAGAAACGTGACCCTGGACCAAACGGTACAGAATTTTCATGAATTGCGGCGCCATTTTACAGACGGACCCTACGCGAGATTCTTTGGGGCTGGTGACGTCTGACCGGTGTTCACAGCGACGAGCGATACCCTACCTTACTTATGTGGTAGGGGTTCGAGTCTTGCCAATAGGGGCTTCCTACCACGATGAAGGAGAGAAACATGCTGTGCTTAGGAGTGAGCGGCGGGCTAGACAAAGTTCATGAAAATTCACTCGAACTGCCGAACACATTTCTGCACGACGGCGCTGCGGTGCTTGTCCGGGACGGACGCGTAATAGCGGCCGTCGAAGAGGAGCGCCTCAACCGGATCAAGCACTCTAACAAGTTCGCGAGCAGTTCAATTCAATACTGCCTCGCATCCGCAGGGATTCAGCTCAGCGATATCGACCACATCGCGTTTTACGCTACCGAGGCCTATTGCAACGTCATGCTCGAACGCCTGTTCCTGTCCCAGCCGAACATCTCCATTCCGGTGGATGCCAAGCTGTTTCTGCGTAACTTACTAATGCGGGAATTCGGTACCGAGGTCGATCCTTCGCGAGTCTCATTCGTGAGTCACCATCTGGCGCATGCCGTGAGCGCGTTTGCGATGTCTGGATTCGAGCAAAGTCTGATCCTCGCGGTCGATGGCGGCGGTGATTTCCTCTCGGGGCTCTTGGCGCTCGGATCTGGAACCGAAATTACGCAACTCGCGACTTTCGCAGAGCATAATTCTCTAGGGCTGTTTTATCTCGAAACAATCCGGTATCTCGGTTACGGCTTGTTCGACGAATACAAGGTCATGGGGCTTGCACCTTATGGGGATCCCGCTCCCTATCGCGCGCTCTTCGAGCAATTCTATCAACTGTCCGCCAACGGTGAGTACCGCGTCTACCTGGACCGCATCGGTCCGACGTTGCTCCGCAGCATCCAGGTCCGGCGAAAGGGAATGCCATTCACACAGCAGCATCGAGATGTGGGTGCTTCATTGCAGGAAGCGCTTGAGCGCATCGTGTTTCACATTCTCCGCCATCATCGCGAGGTCACCGGTATGAAACGGCTGTGTATAGCCGGAGGAGTAGCTCATAACTGCACCATGAACGGTAAGCTGCTGTATTCGGGACTTTTCGAAGACATCTTCGTGCAGCCCGCAGCGCATGACGCCGGTTGCGCATTAGGCGCTGCCCTTATGATGTCAAACGACTTCGGTCGGCCCGCGCCACGTGAGCGATTGCAGGAGGTTTATTGGGGGCCGGATCTGGGGAGCGATCTGGTCGTGGAGCAAGAATTGAATGCGTGGGCCGGACACCTCCACGTTGAACGCAGTGATGACGTGGCAGGCAGAGCAGCGGACTGGATGGCCAATGGCGCCGTGATCGGCTGGGTGCAGGGTCGTTCGGAGTTCGGGCCACGCGCGCTTGGCAACCGCAGCATTCTTGCCGATCCCAGGCCGGTGGCAAACAAGGACCGGATCAACGCCATGGTCAAAAAGCGTGAGGGTTACCGACCGTTCGCGCCATCAGTGCTCGAGGACGATGCGCGCGAATTTTTTGACCTCCCAGAGGGCACCCGCGAATTCCCTTTTATGAATTTTGTAGTTCGCGTGCGCGACTCCAAGCGTGCCTTGCTCGGCGCCATCACGCACATTGACGGTACAGCGCGGCTGCAAACAGTATCGCGCAAGACCAATCCCGCCTACTGGGAGGTTATTAATGCGTTCAAGAAGCGGACAGGAATCCCAATTCTGCTCAATACTTCCTTTAATAACAACGCTGAGCCGATCGTAGATTCGGTTGCAGACGCAATTGCCACATTTCTGACGACAGAGCTGGATGGACTTGTGGTCGGGCCGTTCCTCGTCAAAAAGCGGCTCGCAACGCAGGAACATTGGACTGCGCTCGCGGTTTCACTGCCGCCCTATGCATCGCTCTATCGGGTCCGCGCTCACACAGCGCGGGATCGTCAGGAGACGGTGTGCGAAATTCGCACCGGCGGCTCCAACTGTGACAGTGTCCGTATTTCACATGAGTTGTTCGATCTGCTGATGCGGATCGAAGGCGAAGCCGTGCTCGGACATCTTCTCGATTCAATTACGCCTGAGCAGACTCAACGGGAAGCCCTCGTCGAGGAGCTGCGCGGATTGTGGGAACAGCGTCGGGTTCGGCTACATCCCTCACGGGCGTTGTCACGGTAACGACGCGCCTCCAATGAGTTGCTGAAGGTCTGAAGCTAGGTAACAGCACTCGCGAGCTATTTTTCTAGAACGTTAAACAATAGCGTTTGGCCGCCGTGCAGTTCTTGTACCAACATGCCGGTGTCCAACGGAGCACCAGTCCCGGCCCAAGGTCCGGACACATGCAGCGGCGCACCACAAAGGTAGGCGGAATTGACACATCAAACGAACTTCGAATTGCTGCGTCGGGAATTGGACGCAGACGATCCATGGCGGCTCGATAGCAATCCCTTTGAGCACGAGCGCCACAGGCAAATGCTTCGGATGGCACTTTCGCAGGGATCCGTCACAAATGCGCTCGAAGTCGGATGCGCAGGCGGAGCCTTCACGGAAAAATTGGCACCGCACTGCCAACGGCTCACCGTGATCGATATCGTGCCACACGCAATTGCCAGGACACGCGAACGGATGATGGACCCACCACACATCAATTGGATCGTCTCCGATGTCCAGCATTTTTCGACTGAGCAACAGTTCGATCTGGTCGTGGTGGCGGAGGTTCTCTATTACCTCGACGGCAGCGCCGAGGTGCGTGCGGCTGTCCGCAATTTAGCACGGATGCTTGCGCCCGGAGGACAGCTGGTTTTCGGATCGGCACATGACGCCAATTGCCGGCGATGGGGCCACATTGCCGGAGCCGAGACGGTCATAGCCATCCTGGAAGAAGAGCTGGTTGAAATCGATCGTTTGAGGTGCGTCGGTCAGTCGTTGAATGAAGACTGTCTGCTCGCCTGTTTTCGAAACGCCGCTTCGCCTTCGTGTGGACCAACTTACCAGCCTTAGGCCGGGAGATATTATGCGCATCTGTGGGATCAAACTGACGCACGACGGGGCGATCGCCCTTGTCGAGGATGGAAAACTGGTTTTTTGCGTGGAGCAGGAAAAGCGAGACAACAATCCGCGGTATCAGGCGATCGACGACCTCGAGGCGATCGCGATCGCATTGGCCGAGCATGGTTTCGATGCGCACGATATCGACCAGTTTGTCATCGACGGCTGGGACGGAGTAGTCGAGTCGCAGTTTCGCGTCCTCAGTGGGTCGATTCCCGTCAGCCTGAAAGGGGCTCCTTATGCCGAACGCCGAGCCGATGATCTTCTCGCTTCGCTCGACGGCTCCGGACTGCTTGTCGGCGGCCAGTCCTTTCCTTATAAAAGCTATCCTCACGTGTCAGGCCATGTGGCCTCCGCGTACTGCACCAGTCCCTTTGCCCAAAGCGGGCAATCTGCATTCTGTTTGGTGTGGGATGGTGGCATCGTCCCACGCCTCTATCATGTAGAACGCCACCACGCCCGCCATGTTGACTGCCTGTTCCCCGTGATAGGTCACATCTACGCCGCGGCGGGTCATCACTTTGGTCCTTATAAGAAGCCGGGCGGCGCCCGGTGGGATCTGGGTGTGGCCGGCAAGCTGATGGCTTACATCGCGCTGGGCTCCGTTGACGAAGATATCGTTGAGGTATTTCGCGAGCTTTATCAGGCACGCTTTGCTGGCGACACGGAGTGTGCGCAAGCTTATCGCGAGAACATCCACAGCGCGGACGCGTCACTAGCGGCTGTAGGAGAGTTCTTCGAAGCAAGCGCGCTGCGACTGGAAGCCAAGCCGCCCGAAGACGTACTCGCCTCGTTTCATGTATTCCTCGAGCGTCTTCTCGTTCATGAAATGGGTATCGCGCTGCAGCGCCATTCGATTGCGGGCCCGAAAAATTTGTGCATCGCTGGCGGATGCGGACTCAATATCAAATGGAACAGCGCCCTGCGCGCGAGCGGTTTATTCGACGCAATCTGGGTGCCGCCGTTTCCCAACGATAGCGGGTCTGCGATTGGCGCCGCTTGTTGCGCGCTGGCAGCCGAGAAGGGCTTCGTGCCGCTGGAGTGGTCGGTATATAGCGGACCGGCCTTAAAAGGTTGCCAAGTACCGCCCGGATGGACGGCGTCTACTTGCTCCATTGCAGAACTCGCCAGCATACTCGCCAGTAGCAAGCCCGTCATTTTCCTTGCCGGCCGAGCCGAGCTCGGACCACGAGCATTGGGGGGCAGAAGCATTCTGGCCGCCGCGACTTTGCCCACAATGAAGGATCATCTCAACGACATCAAGTTTCGAGAGCACTTCCGTCCCGTGGCGCCAATATGCCTTGAGGATCGTGCGCCGACCATTTTTAGCCCGGGGAGCCCTGATCCCTATATGTTGTTCGATCATCAGACGCGCGCGGAATGGCGAGAAAAAATCCCTGCCGTCGTGCATCTCGACGGATCTGCCCGATTGCAGACCATGTCAAGAACTTCCGAGCATCCGGTGGCGCAACTTCTGGTCGAATACGAAAAGCTGACGGGTATTCCGTTGCTCTGCAACACGAGCGCCAACTATCACGGACGAGGTTTCTTCCCGGACGCTGCTTCAGCCTGTGCGTGGGGACGCGTCGAACGTGTGTGGTGCGATGGTTTGTTACTGACCAGGACTGGTCTGTCGCCGTCAGTCGACGAAACGCTTTTCGCTACGTCGCCGTTCGAAGATTGCTGACGTTGCAGCTCAGTGGTCAGTACGACGCCGTCAATTGTCCCGGCAGCTCGCTCTATCGCTACGGTCCGAAGACGATCAGCCGGCCTCCCTTGGCTCGATTTTCGCAAGCACTTATCCCGGGCGGAGGTTGCTCATCGACCCGCGGAACCTCGATGCCATCCTCGGAAATTTTGGCTCTTTTCAAAATGCAGTGGGTAACGGGGCTTACGAGGCATCCAGGTTGAAGCTGGAGAAATCCAGCTTGCCGGCGACGAGAAAGAGGACGGTGCGCATCGTCGTGAAGCGCGTGTAACCGCGAACCTTGTGGGTCTGAGTCCAGGCGACGATGCCATCGAAGTGCTGGCGAATCATTCGCGCCACTTCCTTCATCGGCTCGACCTTCGAGCGCATGACGTTGGCGCACCACTGCCGCAACACGCGTGGACAATTGACGCACCGCAAGGTTTGCGTATGTTCAAAGTGTTCAGCGTCTCAATTCCTCGTATGATTCACTCAGGCGGCCCGAGGTAATGTCAAACCAAGCATAGCGCTGGTCAGAATGCCGCCATTGGGAAGAAAAGCGATCGTCATCTACGGCTTTCGTTTTCCTGCAGCGGGCATCGGCTACGCAGTACGCCGGCACCACCGCCTCAATCTTAGTCCACGGGAATTGCGCTGCACTATCTCGGTTGGCCAATTCCCCTCTAACGGCGGAACAAGTTCCTATGGACATGCTAGACGTCATCGGTATTGGTATCGGACCGTTCAATCTAAGCCTCGCGGCGCTCATTCAGCCCACCGGTTTGCGAGCGCTCTTCTTTGAGAAGCGCATAAAATTCTCCTGGCATCCGGGGCTCATGCTGCCCCAAAGTCAACTCCAGGTGTCGCCGCTCAAGGATTGTGTGACCCTGGTGAATCCCACAAGCCCATATTCCTTTCTCAACTATCTCGCTGTACATCGACGCCTGTACAGTTTCGTGAATAAAGGTGGAAACAGCACGTCGCGACGTGAGTTCACCCACTATTACCAATGGGTCGCGCAATGCCTGGACACGCTTCGATTCGGCGAGGAGGTGATCGATATCAGGCCTTGCAATAAGGGCTATTGCGTGACCACTACCGCGCGCACCTATCATGCGCGCGCGGTAGTGGTCGGGGTCGGCGTCGAACCCAAGGTGCCGGCATGTGCGCGGCAGGTGGTTGGCGAGACGGTCTATCACGTAGACGACTACCTTAACCGGAAACCGTTCAGCGAAGACGAACATGTGCTGGTGGTAGGCGGCGGGCAGAGCGGCGCGGAAGTCGTCGAGCACATGCTGACCGAGTCAGGTCCCGACAAGATCACTTGGGCGACGTCGCGCGCCAATCTGTTTGCGATGGACGACAACGCATTTGTCAATGAAGCATACATGCCCAGTTATAGCCAACGCTTTCACACGCTGCCGATCCAGCAGCGCCGGGCCATCGTCGAAAGCGAAAAGCTCACCAGCGACGGCATTTCCGCCAGCCTGTGCAACCGGCTCTATGAAGCGTTGTACGAACGCAGCGCCCATGGCACGCTAGCCGACTGCTTTCGTCTGTTGCCTTCGGTGACGATGGACGAGATCACACGCCGCAGCGGTCGCTGGCATATCGGGTTGACCTCGCTCGTCACGTCGCAGCGCAACGGCATAAGCGCGGACAGAATCATCCTGGCAACCGGTTTTCAGCCGCGCCATTTGCCATTCGTTCAGAAGCTGCTCGACGGCGCAAGCCGTGAAGACGGTCTGCCAACGCTCGATCCCGATTACGCCGTGCGCTTCGATGCGCCAATGCCCGGTCCCGTGTATCTGCAAAACCAAAGCCGCGTGCAGCACGGCCTGCAAAGCGTCAATCTTTCGCTGGTCGCGTACAGGAACAGCCGCATCATCAACAGTCTGCTAGGTCGTGCGTTCTATCCGGATGTTCCGGACCGGCAACTGCTCGACAGCCTTGAGGATCAGGAGACTGAAGCAGGATCGGTACTGTGCGACGCGCCTCAGGCCTCGCGTCAACCGGCAGTGGCGTAAGCGCATGACTAGCTCCTCCATTTATCTATCGACTGGCGAGCGTGCGATCTCACACGCCGAGCACTTGCCGGCATCCCTCCAATTACGGGCGTTCATTCCGTTTCTGATCGCGTCACTGGTGATCGCCGCTTCGTACGGGACGAGTTTTCTCCTGCCCGAGTACCTGCAATCCCTGGGCATGAAGAGCGATGTCGCCGGCGCCGTGATTTCGAGCGGCATGGTCTCGACCATGATCTGCTGCTGCGTGGCTGGGCGCATAGCCCAGCGTATCGGTGTCATGCCGACCATCGCGCTGGCCTCGCTCGTCATGGCAGGCAGCATGCTCTGCTTCGCCGCTGCGCCAATGGACATTCGTGCCGTCTATGCAGGCGGTTTGCTGTTGGGCGCTGGGTGGTCCGTGTTCTTCATACTCGCGCCGCTGCAAATCATCCATCATCTGTGCCCCAACGCGCGTATCCAGTACCTGACCTTCGTCTCCGGCACGCAAATGGCCGGCCTGGGCATGGCGGCGCCTTTGAGCCGCCTGATCGCCCAACATACCGGCTCGATCGCGCTGGCCTACCTTCTGTTCGCTGCGGCATGCGCGGTGGCGGCAGTCTGCGTCAAGATCGCCGGCGAGGCGATGAGGGATAGGTCCTGTTTGCCGATGACGCGCGTGGCCATTACCGCGACCGACACGTTGGCCCTGCTCAGGGCACGAACAGCAGTGCCGATCGCAATGATCGCACTGGCAGCCTGTGTCTTCGCCGGGCTGGCGACTTACCAGACACCCTATGCCGTCTCGCGTAACCTCAGGCCAGACCTGTTCTTCCTAACGTTCACGATAACCAGCGTGGCACTGCGCTTGTCGCTCGCGAGAACCATGGGACGCATCAAGCCAGCGCGACTGGCGCACGCATTGTTTTTGCTGACCGGCGCCTCGCTCGTACTGTTCCTGTTGAACCACGGCAGCACGACGCTTTATATCGTCGCTACCGCGCTGTTCGCCACGGGCTACGGACTGAGCTACTCGACCCTGAACGGCATGGCCGTGAACCTCGCCGGAGACCACGGCGTATCGGTGCCGGTGACTTCGCAAATCTTTACGCTTGCCTATTTCATCGGTCTGTTCGGATGCCCTTCCCTATGTGGCGTTCTGATTCACGTTTTCGGCGCCGATGCAATGCTCGTCGCCCTGCTAGGCGCCGTACTCGCCAATGTCGTGCTACTCGGCGTCATGCGAATGAAGGCGCATTTCGCCGCCTGACTTCTCCTTGAAAACTCCGTTCTTTAACGAGGTGGTTCGTATGCTGAATGAAACGCAAAAATCCAAGTGGCACGAAGATGGATATCTAAAAGTAGAGGGCTTTTTCGATCCGGTCACCCGCGAAAAGATTTCTGCTCTGGTCAACGATGTCTCGCGCTGGGAAATCAGCGACAACAAATGGATGATGTGGTTCGAGAAGACCGAGGACGACCGCAGGATCGTTTCAAAGGTAGAGAACTTTTTGGACTTCAACAACGAGCTGCGCGACCTGTTGCTGGCCGACAGGCGCATCCAGACGGCCGTCGAATCGCTTCTCGATGAAGATACCCGCATGCTCAAGGAACTGCTCATCTTCAAGTACCCGGACAGCGGCGGCTATCGTCCGCATCAGGACATCTATCACATCCCGCACAACATTCCTGAACGCATGGTGCATGCCGTGGTCGCCATCGGCATCGACGATTCCGATCCGGACAACGGCGGCCTGTTCTTCAGTCCGGGCAACCATCAGAAAGATGTGTTTCCGATGGACGCCGGCGGCGTGATTCATCCGGAAGTGGCCGAGACGTTCAAGTGGGAACCCGTGCCCTGGAAGGCCGGCGACATCTTCGTCTTCGACGACTACGCGCCGCACTATTCGCAGCCCAACAAAAGTAACCGTTCGCGCCGCACGCTCTATCTGGTGTTCCAGCGCGCCTCAACTGGTGGCCCCACGCGTACGGAATACAACAAACTGAAGCGTGCCTACAACCCACCCGAAGGAAAGGAATCGGATATCCACGATCTGAAGCCGCCAAATGGCATTTTCTATCGCACCTAATGTAATTCACCGGAGGATGTGCGTGTACACAAAGCAGATTGACCCATCCATGATGCGGCCGGAATACGGCGTTCTTGTTTGCCGGCTGCTCGAACATCTGCCCGCTGGCCTGACAACAGCGTTCGGCACGTCGATTGTCGAGGTCATGCCGGCGGGCGCTGTCAATCTGCACTCCCATTCCAAGCATGAACTGTGGGTACTCATTTCAGGCAAGGGAGTCTTCGAGGTGAATGGTCAGGCGCGGCCAGTGGCAAATTCAACGCTGCTCTATATCGAGCCGAATCAGGAGCACGCGATTCGCAATGCCGATCCGGCAGCGAGCCTGAAATTTCTATCGATATGGTGGGACTAACGTGACCACACGCACTTTTTTCGTTTGCCCCGCACCGCCCTGCCCGAACGGCAAGCTGCATCTCGGCCATATCGGCGGGGTCTATCTGCTCACCGATCTTTTCGTTCGCTTTCAACGCATGAGAGGTCACCGCGCCTACCACGTCACAGGTGCGGACGAGCATGGCACCTATACGGTAGTGAAGGCGCGCAAGCTCGGTCGCCCGATTGACGAAGTCGCGCAGTTGCATATTGACGAGATAATGGATTGCTTGCGGGCAATGCACATCGAGCCCGATGTCTTCATCAGAACAACGGACGCTACGCACAAGCAGAACAGTCTGAAGATCTTTCGCGATCTGGAAGCTGCAGGCTACATTGATGTGCGTGATGGCCATCAACTCTACTGCGAAAACTGTGAGGAGTTCGTGGCCGATTCGCTTGCCGTCGGCCTCTGCCCCGCGTGCGATGCGTCCACCGACAGCAACTTGTGCGAAAACTGCGGTTTGGCGCAACAGCACTCGAAGTTGCGAACGCCAGTCCACACGTCGTGCGGCAAACCGCTATCGCTTTGCCCTATCGAACAGGCGGTTTTCGACGTCCCTCGCATGGCAGCCATGCTTGACGATGCGATCAAAAGGAGTGAATGGGATCAAACGATCCAGCGTAAAGCGCGTGCATGGTTGCGTGACGAATTGCGGCCGCTGCCTATGTCGCGCATTTTCGACCGGGGTGTGACACTTGAAGCACCCGCGAAGATTGCGGGGCAAACGTTGATGACGTGGTTCGAAGGGCTTTGGTGTTTCGAGACGGGGATCCGCTTGCAGTGCGCGCGCGACGAGGTCAACTACGATACCGTGATGCGCGATCCCGATACACGCCTCCTGTTTTTCATGGGCCAAGATAACCGCTTCTACTACACCATCGGCGTGACTGGCAGTCTGCTTGCGCGCGGCTACCCGCTTCCGGCAAATCATTCGATCCAGGACTTTTATAAATTGGAGGGCGAGAAATTCTCGACCAGCCGCGACCATGCACTCTGGGCAGATGAAGTATCCCGGCAGGTCGACCCGAGTGTGTTGCGCTATGCGCTCGCTCGGATTGCCAAGCCGTTCGGCACCAACAATAACGATTTCCAGATCGGCGAACTGATCCGGTCGGCTTCGCACATCCTTGCGTGGGAAAGCGCCCTCCGCCGCGATTCACTGCACTCGGCGAATGTCGATGGAAGCGGTCTTACGCCGGCGCACGACGACATAGTCCAACGTTATATCACCGCGATGGACCAGGTGCGCTTCTGGAACGCCCTCGATCTGATTGACGAATACTTCGTCGCGACGGGCTTCGGCACGAGCCCGGAAACGTGGCGGCCGGTGCACGTATCCGTCTTTCTGAGCATGCTCCATCCCGTGATGCCAGTGCTGGCCGAATGCTATGGAAACGTGTTCTTTGGCGAGAATTGGACACCGGCACTCGGCGCAAACGCAACGCTATTGGCTACGCCTTCCAGAGGGACGGCCGAATTTCCGCCGTTCGGAATGCCGATTGCCGACTCCTTCATCCGCCAATATCAATCGCGCTTCCAGCGCGCCGTCGATGCCGCGTAACCAACGATGGAGCCAGTCATGTCGATGCGCAGTCGCACTTCGCTCAGTTATGGGGTATTCGACTACACCTCAGGCAAGGACACAGTCAACTTCGCCTATGGGCTTCCCGATCCTTTGACGTTCGCCCGCCTGCAATGGCCGGACCCGCTTACCGTCGAGACGGGCGTCAGCATCTCCGACCTAGCGCAGTACACCGACGCCTATGGCCTTCCCGAACTGCGCGGACAGCTTGGCCAAAGGTACCGGATGGCGCGTGGCAATGTCATTCTGACGAACGGCGCTTCACAAGCCCTGCAACTGCTCGCCGATGCTTTTATCGACCCAGGAGACGTCGTGCTGACCGAGGACCCGTCCTATCTCGGCGCGTTGCGCATTTTCTCTATTGCGGGCGCGATGGTGGTTCAAGTAGGTGCGGATTCCTCGGGTGTCGACCTCGATCTTCTCGAACAAGCATTGCTGCACGCAAAGGGGCGAGCCAAGTTGTACTACACCACTCCGGCGTTCCACAATCCGACTGGACGATACTTTGCACACCGGCATATGGTCGAGGTGGAGGCTCTACTGTCCCGCAACGGCGTGCGGCTGGTGCAGGACCTGGTTTATAGCGAGTTGCCCTATGATGGCGCGTCACCCGAGATTCTGCAGGCGGGCGGTAACATCATCAATGTGCATAGCTTCTCCAAAATCTCAGGCCCCGGGCTTCGCGTAGGCTGGGTGCTGGCCGAGCCGGAAATTGTCGACCGCCTAGCCCACCTGAAATGCGATGGAGGTGTGAGTCCCATTGTCAGCAATATGGCGCTCGCCTTATTGCAGTCGTCGTCTTTGGACGCTCACGTCGAACACCTAAGGACGCACTACCGGAGCAAGCGCGACGCAATGCATAGGCTGTTACAGGCCTGCCGATTCTGCAAACCGGATTACGAGATTCCGAGTGGTGGATTTTCGTTCTGGGTCTCGCTTGCCGAAGGCGTCGATTCCGCCGAATTGGTCGGCGAGGTGCGCCGGAAGCACAATGTGAAACTCGTCGAAGGAAAGCACCATGGGCCGAGCGGTGCAGCCCGTGTACGCTTAAGCTTCAGTTATCTCCAGCCGCGTTTGATCGAGAGCGGCTTGGCTCAGATAGACGATGCGCATGCGAGCCTTCTGAAATCGACGCGCTTTGAGCGGCGTGGCTAGAGAATGCCAAGTACTACGGATAGTCGGTGCAAGATGTACAAGCGTAGGCCGAGCGAAGACATCCACTGCGCCGCCCTCTACCGCAAACAAGTCGACGAACGCTTTTCAGCATGGCACTACGTCACTGATTTCGCTCAGGATCCGTCCGTTATATAGGCAGACACCCCCTTCGCGCGTGTCTCGGAACCAGTCAATTCCTGTGCGTTCTGTACGATCAGCACGTCATCGCTCTGCAGCCGATATCAACATCAAGACCGACCCGATGTAAACGGTATGGGATTCCGACCAAAATCGAAACAGGAGAGCAAGTGAGAAAACTGCTGATCGTGTCGATCGCGGTCGTGCTGATACGCTATCTCTGCATCAGCGGTATCGCGATTCAACGAGTACTGGATCGCTTTGGTGGTGTCCGATTTCGCTGAGAGTGTGAGAAGCGTCGCCTCGAACCCACCGCTTCATGTCATCAAGCAGCGCAACGGCGTGTGCCTGGCGGATGCGCCGTCGCTCTTCGGGCGGCTTGCCTCGAATGTGCTCTTCGATGCGATAGAGTGCGCCAATACGCTTTAGTGCTTCGCCGGTGATCGACGATGGCCGGACAGCGTGCAGATCGTGCAGCTTTCGACGTGCGTGCGCCATGCATGCTGCCTCCTGAATCTGACCGCCCACGTACGGATCCGCATAGCCCGCGAACGCGTCTGCCTGTAGCACGCCCTTGAAGTTGGCAAGATGCCGCTGCGGATGTTCGCCGCGACGATCGGGTGTATAGGCAAACCAGACCGCCGGAGCTTCGACGGAGCCACTGGGCCGATCATCGCGCACATACACCCAGAGCCGGCCGGTCTTCGTCCTGCTGTCGCGTGATCTGGCTGCTTGACGATACGCCGGCCAACCGCAGGCTGATTCACCGCTGTATCGACGTGTGGGAGTATCCGGACGGACGCCTCGAGATCCGCGCCGATGGTGTCGCGCTGCCCTGTGTCCAGTACGACAAGCTTGCCGAGATCGACCAGGGCGCGGTGGTGAAGCACAAGCGTCTTGGTCATGCGCTGAAGGTAGCCCAGGCACTGCAGGCGCAGCGCGACAACCGCCGGATATCCGGCTCACCGTCACGCACGAACCGCGGTGAACCGGTGCGTACGAAGGCGCGGCTGCCTGGCACGAGGAAGCAGCGCGAAGTGACGCTCGAGGACTGGAATGCGGCAGTCATGGGGACACACCAGAACCCGGGAGGCTCGGTGCTAAAAACCCCTCCAGAGAGAGATAAAAGGACTGCAAAACGACCCTAACCCACCACCCAAAACCGACCCTCAACCCCGACATCTGTATCTTGCTGGAACCCCGACATTGCAATCTGGCCACGACAAATTTTGTGATTGATGTTACGGCTTTTTAGTAATGTCCGATTCTGGCCAAGTTCAAATGTCCGCTTCCGTGGCGCGTAAGCTGACCAGCGGCCGGTACCTCGGCGCTGGAGGCTGCGGATGGCTGCGACCGAACGGATCACGATGACGATGCGCGAACTGGACAGGTACAAAGTGATTCAGGATGTCGCCGATGGCGTGCTCAGACCGTGGCGGGCTACGAAGCGACTTGGGCTGACGACGCGGCAAATCCGTCGTCTTGTCGGCCGGCTGCGTGAACACGGACCGCAAGGACTCGTGTCAGGTCGGCGCGCCATGGCCAGCGCAAACGGTGAGCTGGTCACACTGTACAGGGAGATCAGACGGGACATCCTCGACCTGCAGAAGGAACCTGGCTGAGGGTGCCAGTGCCGTCGAGCGGCTCGCGCGCGATCTCGAGGCAGTGTTTCCCAACATGCGCGGGTTCTCGCCCGGCGGCCTCAAATACTGCGTACATGCGCGCGCAAGCCTTTCGCCTTTGGGAATTTGTGCAACAGCCCGTTGCATAAATACCGTGCTCGCACGCTGCCACACTTCTCGACAAGCTAGACGGCGCAGCTCGGCGACTCTGGTATGCCCGCCTGAGATAGCGGGAATGTCCTGCCCCGGCGTGTCTACCGTCCAGAATAATCAGTAAGCGCCCAGGAGGCGATCCAGCGCGGCCGTGATCCGGTCACGGTGTTCGACAAGCGAACCGGTCTTCGGCCCCAGTTCGCTTAAGGGCACGGCCGCGACAAACGCCGGATGCAGGATGCACCGGATGCCGCCGATATCGAATGATGGCGTAAAGTCCGCCGGGAGCTTCCCGGGCGGAAAAGCATCAGCCTGAATCAGCGGTACGACGACGCGGGTCGACAGACCTTCTAGAAAGTCGCTTTGCACGTCGACAAGATACGGTGTACTGGCGCGGCCTCTACCGCTATTGGCATAGACGTCGAATCGCGCCATCAGAACATCCGGTATTGCGCCAAGGGAAGTCCGTTCTCTTCGACCCACTGATTCGTGTGCCTGATGAACTCGGCGTGTTCCTCAGCCCAGCGACGGCCTTCTTCGGCCTGAATCGCCTCGCGCAAGGCCTGCTCGCAGGTGCGGGAAAAGTTGATGCCGAGACTTCTCGCCCGTTCATACACGTCCACGGGGAGCGTGACATTCGTCGCCTTGCGCGCCCCGCCTGTTGCTGCATGTGCCATGGTGAGTTCTCCGTGCGAACAATGCGCATGTTTATCCACATAATAACCCACATCTGGCAGTTGGTGCCGTCGCGTCGAGAAGGCTGCGGTCATATGCGCAGGCAAGCCCTCCCTTTCGTGCGCAACGCCTGTCGGCACTAGGTGCAGGCTTAATCCTATAGGAATGTGAAGCGCCGCCATGCGAACCACCCGGCAAATGAGCATCACGCTTCCGAACGAAATGGCCGAGGAAATCCGCAGGCGCGCCCGGAGCGGTGAAACGCGACGGAGTCAGAAGTCATCCACGACGGCCTGCCCGAACTCGCTTTACGTGAACGTGCTATCGAGGTCCGGTTGCGCGATTCGGTCGGGCTGGTCGCTGCCGCACTTGAAGCTGTGTGGTCTTTGCGCCGGAGGCATGCGATCAACTGGCGAGCTGGAGGCAGCTATCGCGACCGCAGGCGCCCCATGGAAGGCGGCCGAATACATCGACGCCATCGCCACATTCTGTGAGTTCGATACCTTCCCCGCGGCCGTGCTGTGATCGCATACCGCGTTTTGGGCGAGACGGTCGCGATGCTCGGCGTCTACTATGGCGGGCAGGGACTACGCGGCCAGGTCTCAGCCGAATCTTGATGACCCCGCCTGGCCGCGCGGCTGACACGGCCAAGAGCCCGGTCGCCCATGTCTTACCCCCCGGACAGCAACGCACGAGGCGATGAACGACGGCAACCTGTCACGCCCAGAGTGGGACGATCTCACGCGCGAAGATTTGCGGGCAGAACTCGCCCGTCTGCAGGCCGAAAACAGCCGGCTCGCTGCCATGCTGCGAGCCACTGTGCCGGTACCAGGCAACCCCGGGCAAGCGATCCTGCGTAATGCCTCGCCGGCTGTGCAAAATGCAGGCACTTCCTCGCTTTCCCCACTTCCCCACTACAGAAAGTGCAACTTTTCCGGAGGCTTTTCCGCGGCCGCACTGACGTCTATCCGCTTCGGTGGGAAAGCCGCAATTCCGGAAAATCCGGTTACGCGCCGGCGTGCGCGAACGAGTGGCGCGCGGGCATCTGCGAAAAGCCCCGCATCCGCTGCGCGGACTGCACGCATCGGGTGCTGCTGTCACTGGACGATCAGGTCTTCGATGCGCATCTTTCCGGCGATCGTACCGTGGGCCTTTACCCACTAATGGCGGACGGTACCTGTTACCTGCTTGCCGTCGACTTCGACGAGGAGAGTTGGCGGGACGATGCGATGGCGTTCCGGCAATTGAGCGGCCCCACGTGTCCCTCTCTATGCACGTCAAAAGCGCTATCCTCGATAGCTACAATGCGTAGCATGCCCGCTCTTCTGCTCATCACGTGGATTTCTGATCGATCTAAGCAAAGATATGGAGTGAGATGCGATGGCAAATCTGCTTGAATCGAATCCGGCTCCGGGCGCACCTGGCAATCCGCTGAACTGGAGCCGCGCGGACAAAGACGCCGTCGGAACGGCGTACTCGCTGTCGAGCCAGGTCTGGTACACGACAGCAGGCGGCATCCTTACGGAAATCTACTTCCCGGATGTCGACACCCCTCAGGTACGAGACTTCCAGCTGATCATTACCGACGGGTCGACCTTCTATCACGACGCGCAGAAGGACTTCGACCATCGATGCGAATGGCCGGAGCCGCCCGCCTTATCCTGCCGGCTCACATCCCAGGCGAAAGGGCAACCCTACACCGTCGTGCAGGACGTGATCACCGAGAAGGGTTCGGCCTGCGTGCTGGTTCGCACGACCCTGCAGGGGGACCAGGATTTCCTTAACAAACTGCACGTCTATGCCTTGTTGACGCCTCACATGGCGGGATACGGCGCTGGCAACACCGCGCATCGCGTCAGCACCGCAAATGGCGATCGTCTGGTCGCGACGCGTGACCATTACTGGCTCGCGCTGGGCGCCGACTGCGGCTTCGGCACGACGAGTTGCGGCTTCGTGGGAGTGAACGATGGCTGGACCGACATCATCGCAAACAAGCGCTTGCCGGTCTGGAACTACGACGCAGCAAAGGACGGATACGTCGCCGTGACGGCGGAGATCAACCGCGCAGGGCAGAATCAATTCGTTCTGGCACTGGCGTTTTGCGTCGACGAACCGACGCCGATTACGCAGAGCACGCCCAACAAGGCGCTGACCGCCGTATCCGAGGCGCTGGCCTACCCCTTCGACGGACCCGCCGACCCATACAGCCACAAGCAAGCGTTCATCCAGGGCTGGAACGACGCTGTTCGCGACCCGTTCCAGCCCAAGTCGAACATTACGGGCGATGGCAATGCGCTTTTCAACATGAGCCGCAACGTGTTGCTCGCGCATGAGGACAAGACGGCCGACGGCGCACTGGTGGCTTCATTGAGCATCCCGTGGGGACAGACGGTGCGGGACCTCGCTGCCGGCTACCACATGGTCTGGCCGCGTGACATGTGCCAAAGCGCACTCGCGCTGCTGGCCGCGGGCGCGCAGGATGCGCCCCTACGCGGGCTGATGTTTCTCGCTGCGTCGCAATTGGCGGATGGTAGCTTTCCGCAAAAGTTTTTCATTGACGGCGAGCCTTGGCGGGACAATGCCTCGCAGCTCGACGAATATTCCTTTCCAATCATTCTGGCCTATCACCTGAGCGAAGCCGGTCTGCTGCGTCAGTTCGATCCCACCGGCATGGTGCTGGCCGCAGCAGGCGCATTGATCAAGAACGGCCCCATGACTCAGCAGGAACGATGGGAAGAACTCGAAGGATACTCCCCTTCGACACTGGCATCGAACATCGCGGCGCTAGTCTGTGCGGCTACTAAATGGGCGGACGCCAGCACCGCCCAGTTCCTGCTCGAATACGCGGATTTTCTGGAATCGCATCTAGAGACATGGTGCGTCGCTGCGGAAGGCTCACCGGTTCCGGGCGTGACGCAGCACTACATTCGAATCTTGCCGACGCACGTCAATGGCGTCTTCAATTTTCCAGAAGATCCAGATACCGCCCAAGTAAGCGTCTGGGAGAAAGACTACAACGCAAACACCATCGTGGACGCGGGTTTTCTCGAACTGGTGCGCTATGGCATTCGCGCCGCGAACGATCCGATCATCGTCAACTCGGTCAAGGTAGTCGATGCAGTAATCAGAAAAATTCTGCCGCAGGGGCCTGCCTTTTACCGATACAACCACGACGGTTATGGTCAAGGCAATCTCGGCGAGGACTGGTACGACGGCGCTACCTTCGGCGTTGGTCGACCCTGGCCGCTGCTCACTGGCGAACGCGGTCATTACGAATTGGCCGCCGGTGGCGACCCCACCCCCTACATCCGCGCTCTCGAGGCGTTCGCCGGAACGCGCGGTCTGCTTCCCGAGCAAGTGTGGGATCTGCCCGATCTGGCAAACCCGCCCTTCGTCACTGGCGGGCCGACTGGCTCTGCCATGCCGCTCGCGTGGGCCCACGCCGAATACATCAAGCTCGTTCGCTCCGCTTCGGACGGTCAGGTCTTTAACCACCTGAAAGTCGTCGCCGATCGTTATCAGTCTCAGCCCGGCCAGGCGCCGCGCGCTCGCAGCAATATCGAAATCTGGAACTTCAACCGCCCGCTGCCGTCGATTCCGGCCGCCACGACAATTCGGATCCCTTTGGCTGCGCCTTTCCGCCTGCGCTGGACGATCGACGACTGGGCCACGTCGGAGGACAGCGAAGCCACCGCAACGGCGCTCGGCATCTACTACGTCGATCTGGTCACGCAAGCAGCCCAGGCCGGTTCATCGTTTGCATTCACCTTCTTCTGGACCTCGAGTCAGACGTGGCAAGGGCAGAATTTTTCCGTCGCCCTCCAATCCTAAGCGATGCGTCGCCAACGGCAGACAATTGCTTCTGTCATGGAGAAACACACGACTTCATCTAAGCCGTCCATGATCTCCATGACCCTGGAGAACCGCACGTAGGTACGCGGGTCATCGAACTGTTTGATATTCCCTTTGACGAGCAGCAGGTCCCAAGCGGGCTCGGTGGTCTCGAGGGCCAGATAGAACGCGCCGATGTGCGCGATGAAGTTGCGGGCGCTGGCCAGCCGGTTAAACCACTTCACGCCCTGAGTCAGTCCGTCAAGCGTTTCGAGGGGCCTCGCCGTCTCCGTCCAGGAGCACAGCGCTCATTCGCCGAGTAACTTTGCTGGACATACTCCGCCGCGCATCCGGTCGCCCATAGTCCACCGAACGACTGACGCGTGGAACGGGTGAACGACGCGGTGACGCTCAGGCGCGCAATCAATTAGGCCAGCGCGGTCCAAATGCTTACCTTACCGCGAGGGGATTCAAAAATTCCCCGTCGGCTCAGCAATGGCCAATTGCGCGCGGTTATTCCTGATCGCAATGCACCTTGAAGTGCGTTAGCACGGCGGCCCCAAACGCATTGCTTATCGCAACATCGGCGGCGTCGCGACCGTATGCCATCAAAACGCGCCCGATGCGCGGTGCGTTGTTACGCGGATCGAAGGTTTGCCAGCTACCCCCTACGTAGGCCTCAAACCACGCCGCGAAATCCATCGGCGCTGCGACGGGGGGCAAACCGACATCGCTGATATAACCGGTGCAGTAGCGAGCCGGAATATTCATGGCGCGGCATAGCGTGATGCCCAGATGGGCGAAGTCCCGGCAGACGCCTCTTCGTTCGCGGTAAACGTCCGCTGCGGTTTTGGTCGGCCGCGCGTGCCGGTAATCAAATGCGATATGCCGGTGCACGAAGTCGCAGATTGCGAGAACAGTCTCGCGGCCCGGCGCGCACTGTCCAAAAACCTTCCACGCGACGTCGACCATCAAATCGGTTTCACAATAGCGGCTACCCAATAGGAAAACGAGCGTATCGTCGGGCAACTGCTCGACTGGATGGCCGCGACCGTCTTTCGGACGCGTTTCCATCGCATTTGGCACATTCAGAAGCGCGGTCGTGCTCAAGCCAACACGCCCGGCGGGCGCGATTATCCGCGTGCACAGGTTGCCGAACAAGTCGCGGTACTGCCTCGTCGCCACCGGCGGATCGGTAACGAGCAGATCTGCCTCGACAATATCCTTTGCATGCGAAAAGTGCGTGTTCAGCATCAGCATCATCGGCGTCGGTTGTGAGCACTCGTACGACAGTTCGTATCCGACGCGAAGCTTCATATATTTATCCTGTTCGTCTGATCCCGGAGGTTGGGGCCGGCAACTCAAAGGCGTGCGGCCCGAGACAGCCACAACAGATGATCCCACGACGCCGGGCGTCACGCTCGCATTCAAAAACAATCGCCGCTACCTGGGCTGAGCGGTCCTATGGTCTGTTGAAATGAAATGAACGCCGTCTCCCGGTGAGAGATTGGGCCTGACGCCAATGCTCTCAACGGCGACGACCGTCGTGCGTGCGACGTCGAACGCAGCTAGTGACCGTAGTCGGCGGGACGAGTGAGTGTGTCGAGGCGGCGAAACAGGAATGGAATCAGCCAGTCGGGCCAAGCAGCAGGTCGATTGCGGCTTGACCGGCGACTTCCCCAACCAGGTAGGCCCATCGTTCAGTAAAAGGGCCGTTGCGCAGCGCGATCCGGCTTCCCCGCGCGCCGAGCACTTCGAGGTTGGTACCGCCTTTGATCTGGACAGTCACGTTGAACGTGTCCTCCGCAGCCGGAGTCAACTCGACGTGAATCTCGAAGCCACGATAGGTGATCACTCGTTGCATGAAAGCCTCCATGTCGTTATCGGAGACTAACACGCGAACGTTGCATGGTTCATACGGCTACAGGCGCTGATTCCGTACGAGGTCGGTAACCGGCGTCGTAATTCTGCTTGCAGAGGCGTTCGAGACGGCAATTGCCTATTGGTTGAACTGCGCCCCGAGTACCGATGGTCCTGACAGACGTGCCGAGCGTCGGGAAGGGACCGGGTGCCGCGAGATGCGTTCTTTCCGGCTGCACCAGATGCTTCAAGATTCCCCGACCCTTCGACCGTGAGCCGCTGGTACCTGAATTCGCAATTCCCGACTTTCGCACGCCCCGTGAAGGGCGGCTTGTGGCGCCCCAATAATGGATTGTAGAAAAGTATGCGTTCGCAATTGACGACGTCGCCCGGACATTCTGGCCTGTGCTGGCGCTTGGCAACACCTCGGCGTTCACCCTAGCCCTACTTTCATTGGGGAGGACCGTCCTGTCAATCCTGATCTATCATCAGGGCTGTCCGCCGGCGAGCGGACCGCTCCCCTGACTTCGCTCGAACATCATGCCTGTCTGCTGCACATCGTCGGGCCGGGAACCTTGTTCATGCGCTTCCCAGACTTTGCGAGTACCGCGTCCGACGAGCACATGGTTTGCCGTGTCCCTTGACCGAGAGGGCGAGTCAGCGCTTCGACCTGCCGTTCAAAGGGGAAAAACCGAATGAAGGATCTCCTTGCGAACGATGGCTGGCGGGGGATGCACGCAACCAGAACGACCAACGGGATCGTTCAATCGCGCTCCGTTGCCGCGATCCTGTTCGCCGGCGCTATCAGCATAGCGATCGCGACCTGGGTTTGCTTTCGCTTGGGAGCCGGCGTCGCGGTAGTTGGGTTCGTCTACCTGATCGAGGTCTTGCTGGTGTCACTGATGGGCAGCCTCGTTTCATCGGTAGCTATCTCGGTGATCGCTGTTGGTTGCCTCAACTTTTTCTTTACACAGCCACTATTTACCTTCCGGGTAGATGCCCAGCAGGACATCGTAGTGTTGACCGCCTTTTTTGTGACATCGTTCGTCGTCACCTTTCTCGTGCATAGGACTCGCCAACTGGCAGCGGTCCATCGTGAGCAGGCACAGCTTCTCGACCTTACCCACGACAGCGTGGTAGCTCTCGATATGGACGATGTAATTACCTACTGGAACAGCGGCGCGGAAGCGCTTTATGGGTGGAAGAAACACGAGGCGCTCGGCCACGTTGCCGACCGTCTGCTTCACACGCGTTTTCCTGCAGCACTCGAGGACATCAAAAAAACTTTGATTGAAACGGGCCGTTGGGAAGGCGAGATCGTCAATACCCGGCGCGACGGGTCGGAAGCCGCAGTGGCCAGCCGTTGGGCCCTGGTGCGAGACGAACAGGGGCGACCGATCGCGACCCTCGAAACGGGCACCGACATCACCGAGCGCAAGCGGATCGAAGAGGCGCTGCAACAGGTGTCTCGTTTGACGTCGATCGGCGAATTGGGCGCGTCGGTGGCCCACGAAATCGCCCAGCCTCTCGCAGCGGTCGCCACCCATGGTGCCGCGTGCCTGCGATGGATTGACCGGGACGTACCCGACCTTGAAAAAGTGCGAGCCTCCGTGCAACGCATACTTACTGATGTACAACGCGCGACCGAGATCGTCAGGCGCGTCCGCATGCTCGCCAAGCGGATTGCCCCTGAGATGACGCGACTGGAAATCAACGAGCTGATCAGTGACGTCATGGTACTGCTCCAGCGCGAGGTCTTGAAGTACAACATCACGTTGCGGACGATGCTTGTTCCGGGACTGCCGGCGGTGCTTGGCGATCGGATCCAACTGGCACAAGTCATCACGAATCTGATTACGAACGGTATCCAGGCAATGAGCACGATCGAAGACCGGCCGCACGAACTGACGATCAAGTCGTGGCGCAGCGACGACGGCTATGTGATCGTCTCGGTGCAAGATTCCGGGACAGGAATTGACCTGCAGCACGCCGATCGGCTATTCGAACCGTTCTTCACTACGAAGCCCGAAGGTATGGGTGTGGGGCTTTCTATTTGCCGTTCGATTATCGATGCCCATGGTGGGCGGGTGTGGGCAGAGAACAATGCCGGATACGGCGCGACCTTTCAGTTCACTATTCCCGTGATCGGCGATAGCGGATCGGGGGAATAAAGCGACCTGCTGCCGCCGCACGCTGCCCGATCGGCAACCGACCGCTATGGCCGGTGATGGGTCCAACCAAATGTTGGACGAAACGTCCCTTAACTGAGCGAAGCGGATCTTCGAATGTCCGCCCGGATCGCTGAGCGAACGACAGTTGATGGGCCGAAAGCCCCCCGAAAGAAATATCGGCAAGTCACCCCTTCTTTCGTCTTTCGATTTCTTGTTTCACACGTTCGATTTCAAGCCGTTTAGCTTCCTTTGTTCCCCATCGTGGCGCTCTGTTCTGGGTGGCTTCGGCGGCTGCTCGAATGCGTGCTTTGGCAGCAAGTTGATTGGCTCTGCGTTCGTCCAGCTCCCTCATTTTGGCCGCTTGCCGTTCGGCGAAGCGTTCAGCCGCGATGGGTGTGGTTCGTTCAGGTAGTCCAGCAAGGACCACAAGCTTGTCGATATTGTCCCAGGTGCTGATCCAGCCGTCGTTGTAGGCAAACTCGCTAATCAACGGGAGGTTGAGTGCGGTGTAGATCGGGACCCAGTTTTCTTCTTCGCCCTGGCGGCGACGCACAGCGAGTTTGGGATTGAACTGGTACCGCCCGGTGGATACGCGCAGGAACAGGGATCTATTGTAGGCATAGTCTCTGTCGATTTCGTTCCTTGCCAGCACGCCAGAAAGATGCTGGCGCTTGTTGCGCTCAGGCCGCGCGATGTTAGCGGGTAAGTGTTGCCAGGCATCGAGGATGATTTGGGTCTGGAACGCGCTGTCTGTATTGCCTCGTATCTTGCTGAATCGTGCCTTGAACAATACCCACAGGGTCTGGAACAGAAAGTATTCAGACAGATGCCGGTCGATGCGGACCAAGCGATCGCCCGCTCTGACATCAATGCAGGGCGGAGCCAGGCATTCATAGATTGCCGCCAGCGGGCCAGCAGCGAACTTTGCATCGCCAAATGCCTGACGCAAAGCCCAGTGCAGGGCATTGTGACCATAGTGATCGACGGCATCGCGGTCGGCACCGCGCTCCAGCAGGGCTTCCACCAGCGCCACATTTCCTGCAGCAGCTGCGGCCATCAGCGGCGTCTGGTTCATTGGCAGACGATGATCGACGCCATGCTGGTCACACTGCCTGAGGATGTCCTTGAAGCGGTTGGCGAAGAAAGGGACGTAGCTCTTGCGGGCGAACACCGCGCGCTGCTGATCAAAGGTTCGTGCCTGCTCGAATTTCGCCTCGACTGCCAGCCACTCGGCGAGCTGCGGTTCATCGAAGCAGGTGGCATAGTCAAAGAGTTGCTGCTTGCCCTTGTTGCCCGGAGACTGCTCGCGGAAGACCTTGATCAGCAGTTCCCTGACTTTGGCCTCATCGAACACCGGCCACGGCACCGGGACCTGCTTCAAGATGGTGCGGCGGATGGCCTCCGCCTGCTCCTGCTTGCCCTGCAGTTCAAGTTTGCGTGCTTCCTTCTGCCAGTCTTCGAGCGTGGATTGCCCCGCCTCGATCCTGGTCTGGCCGACGATCAGATCCAGCAACCCGAACAGATCATGCCCTGTGTCCGACTCGATCATGTAGATGTTCTTGATGGCGCGCGTCAGCGCTACATACAGGGCATTGACGAAGAATTTATAGACTTCGAGCGACTTGTCACTCTTGTCTTTAGCGCGTTTGTAATCCAGTGTCTCGACCGCCAGATCGGTCTTGGCGATGCCCTCGACAATGTCGTTGAACTCGCCCCGGTGATCCGAGATGAAACGGTAGAGCACGATGTTCTCGTATTCGAGACCCTTGGCTTCGTGGATCGAGAACAACAGCGGCGTGGCAAAGTGCTTGCGGGCGTCGGCCTTGTCCTCATCGCGCATTACCAGGACGGCGAACTGGGCGGATTGGCGAATCTTCTGGTCCAGTTCGCGCTTGGTGGCGTCCTTGTCGGGTATCAGCGTAACCTGGCCGGTCTCGCCGCCGACGGCCTGGACCAGGAAGTTGCTCTCCCGGTCGATGGAGCCGAAGCGCCGCTGCTTGATCTTGAGCAACTGATTGGCGACGCGAGTGGCCTCCAGGCCGTTGCGAAAGTTGGCCATCAGCACGCGTAATTCCTGCCGCTCGGCCAGTTTCGGGTCCTTCCAGAACAGGCTCTTGACTTGGCTCCAGGAAAAAAAATTGGGATGGACAATCTGGTTGGAATCCCCGCAGAGCATGAAATGGCCAGGCTTCTTCATGGTTTTCAGCACGAGCGCGAGTTGCACGGTGGTGATGTCCTGCACCTCGTCAATAACCACGAAGTCGTAGCGCGGCGCAGCCAGCGCTTGCCAGTCCTGGGCGACCAGATTCAGGTCGTAGAGCTTTGCCTCGGCCAGCCAGGCGCGATACTTCTCAAACAGATTGTAGAGTTGGTCGCGCCGTTCTACGGGAAAGATCGATTGACGCACCCCCAGTGCTTGATACTCGTCGCGCGACAGGACACCGCCCGACCCGGCGGCAATCACGCCGCGAATCTCCTCGAAAGCCTGGTGGGCATCGACATCCTTGAAGTTCTGCCGTATACGCGAGTACCAGCCCGCAAAGTCGCGCCAGCTAGCCTCGCGTCCTGCCGGAACGCGGATCGACTCGACAAACTCCCGGTAGGACAGAAATACGGCATCCTGAGCGCCATGCTCGAAACCGTTGGCGTAATAAAGGTCGCGGGCGCTCTGCGCCAGGAAGGCGGAGTGAGTGACGTAGAGAACCTCACCTTCGGCATGCTTGAGCTTTTCAAGCGTCAGTGCGGTCTTGCCGCTGCCAGCGCTGCCGACGACAACCAGGGGAGGTGGCTGTCGGTAAATGGTCTCCTGCGTGTCATCAAACGAGATCGGTTTGTCGAGCAGGTGAATGCCGGTACGCTCGGGATGAAGGTAGCGTAGAGCTTGCGCCTCCCTGATGGCGTCATCAGCGCTGATGTCTGGAATTTTGCTCTCGTCAATCGCCGCGCCGCGCAGGAAACGTGACTTATCGTAGGCGTGATTGGCGATCACTTCCAGCATCAGTGCGCAGACTTCATCCCCGTGGCGCACCAGCGAGAACAACAGCCGGTCGGCGTCATCCAGCTTCGCCCGGTAGAACTTGCCGTGGCTCAGATTGGCGAGCTTCTTGACTTGGGCAGCACGGAAGTCGTGGCGGGCGATGGCCGCGGACACCTTGTCGTAGCTGGCCTTGACGCGTGAGGTGTCGAGGCCTGTGTATTCGAGAATCTTCATGAGGCGTTGAGGACAAGTGCAAGAGCAAGAAAGAATTCTCTCATGGCCGTCTGGCCTGCCAACCTCTATAGCAAGTTTTCCGGTCATTCCTGAACGGCAGTTATCCGACATGGACCGGACGCCCTACGACAGGGTATTTCCTCATGCTGAATGACCGGTTCGGGCCGTCTACTGCCCGATACGCTTTGGCTCATGTCGACCCACAAGGGCCGGTCCCCTTTCTCCATAACGGTCGTCCAAGCTATGTGCGGAACTGTTTAGCTGGTACGCGACCAGCTTTCAGATATCGCGACGACCTGGCAACAAATTCGCATTCGCCCATGGGCTTGCCTGGCGCCAGGCGCAGTGGCGTCACCGGAAGGAGCAAGGCGGAAGCATCTCGCTGAGCCATCCCCGGAATGCACCAAGCTTCCCGCCGCACGACCGCTCAGACAGGCGTGTAGATCGCCAACTTTAGTGCAGGGTCATCGTTCGCCTGAAACGTCGTGTATTCGTAGCGCTGCGTGCCTCGCTGCGGGTGCGCGAGCACTTTCTGGCCGGCCACGCTGCTGCGGATGTCATGCGCGTCCCACCACCGCGCGAACTCCCGGCTACGGGAACGCACGCGCTCGACCAGTTCGATAAACGCCGGATCGTCGGCATGGAGATCGTGGGTCGCGCGAAAGAGCGCAATCATTCGACGGGCTTCATCGGACCAGGTGACCCCGAAGAGCCGCCGCGATTCCGGCTCGATAAACATGAAGACCAGGATGTTGCGGTCCGCTTCGGCGAAACGGTCGAAGCCCAGGAGGTCCGCAGCGGCGGTGTTCCACGTCAGGATGTCCCAGCGCCTGCCGGTTACGTACGCCGGCACATCAAGGCGCGCGACCAGACGTTCGATCGCCGGAGGGACGCTCTCGCGCGTGAACGCGACCCGATCGCCGTTGCCCGCGAGCGCCCGCAAATGTGCTGTTTCGACCTTGCCGAGGCGCAGGGCGCGAGCGAGCGCGTCGAGGGTGGTATCGGACGGCCTGACGGTTCGGCCCTGCTCGAGCCGCACATACCAGTCCACGCCGATGCCCGCCAGTTCCGCCACTTCCTCCCGTCGCAGGCCCGGTGTGCGGCGGCGCCGATCGTCGTTGAGTCCGACCGCGTCCGGACTCAGTTTTTCCCTGCGTGAGCGCAGGAAATCGCCAAATTCGTTTCGACTCGATGTCGTCATGATTGTCGTTTTCGCCTTGGGAGGCACGCTGAAGTCCTAGGATAGTGCCAGGCCTTGTTACGAATGCTACGCCTGCCAGAATGGTCTCGTCCAATCACCCTGACCGGAGACCGACAATGAAAGCTGCGATTCTGAAGACGCTCGGCATGCCACTCGAGATCGAACACATGCCGGCCCCCTTGATCGGCACAGGCGAGGTCATTGTCGATGTCGCCGCCGCCCCCGTGCTGCCCTACGCGAACGAAGTCTTCAGCGGCGAACGCCGATACCCAATTGACCTGCCGATGGTTCCCGGCTGCGGCGCGATTGGTCGCGTGCGTGCTATTGGCCCGGACGCCACGCACCTGAAGCCGGGTGACTGGGTGTTCTGCGATCCGACCGTGCGCTCGCGCGACGACGCCCTGATCCCCGACATCGCACTACAGGGCTGGAGCGCGCGCGGGGACGGCGGCAAACGTCTGCAACGGCATTTTCACGATGGTCCCTTCGCCGAACAGGTGCGAGTGCCGACGGAAAACGCCGTTCGCATCGGGGAGATCGATCCGGCCGATGTCGCCCGGTGGTGTGCGCTCAATGTCATGCTGGTGCCCTACGGCGGACTGCTCGCAGCTGGTTTGCAGGCAGGTGAGACGTTGCTCGTGAGCGGCGCGACAGGCAACTTCGGCAGCGCGTGCGTCGCCGTCGCCCTCGCGATGGGCGCGCGCTGCGTGGTCGCGCCGGGACGCAACGAACAGGCCCTCGCGGATCTGGAACGCCGCTTCGGCGAGCGCATCCGGACCGTGAAGCTTTCGGGTCGTGAAGAAGAGGACCGCGAACGGATGCGGCTGGCGGCGCCCTGTCCGATCGATTGCGTGATTGATCTGATGCCGCCGTCGGTTAGCACGACCACGGTGCGCGCGGCGGTCACGACCGTCCGCGCTTATGGACGAGTCGTGCTGATGGGTGGCGTCGGCATGCTCGGCGGCGAAGGGCTTGACCTGCCTTATGCGTGGATCATGCGCAACGACATCACGATACGCGGCAAATGGATGTATCCGCCCGCAGCAGTGACGCGCATGACGGGCTTGATCCGTGCCGGGCTGCTGGATCTCGGCCACTTTGACGTCACAACCTTCCCCCTTGATGACGCTAACGACGCGGTGGCTCACGCAGCTGCGAACGGCGGCCCATACAGGATGACGGTGATCCGTCCTTAGACGGCGGACTCTCGCCTCACGCCGGACATACTTTGTCGACGATTCAGCCCCCAATGTCGAGTGACCGGTCATGGCCGATAGCACCAGTTCGATGAACGTTTTACAGAGGTGACGTTGGAATTCTCAACGGCAGCTTTCCCGTGGTTGGTGTGAACGCGTACTGCCGGCCATCAAGCGTCATTCGTCCGTTCCGTCGCGCAGACATTCAGATGGCGGGTCCGCCCGGCGGATTCAACCGGTGGATGCAATAGTTTGCTGGAATCGTTCGGCGGGCGTCTCGTAGTCCAGTGTCTTTCTTGGACGCTCGTTCAGTCGTCTTGCCACAGCGTTGAGTTTGGCCTGCGAATACACTGACAGAGCGACCTTGGCGGTGACAACGAGGTCCACCTCGTCCAACGCGACGACGATTAGGGCAATCGTTTGGAGACAGCCATGCATTTCGACTACCAACAATTCCACATCGACGCGTCACCTCTTGATGAAGGCGGCCGCTATTACGCTCGCGCAAAGATCTACCGGCGCGCCTCGGCGAGTGGCGATGCCGTCGAGGTAAAGTATTCGGGCGACCTCGGCGATTATCCCTCCGACGCGGATGCTATTGAGGCGGCGCAGCGTTGGGCGATTCAGTGGTGCGACGAGAACTCCGCTTAGGCTTCACTATCCAGGTCCAGGCTGTCCCGGAGTATTCGCCGCACCCACCGGACATCCAGTTCGGGGGCACGCGTCAGGCGAGAGCAATACGTGCGGCATGGGCTGACAACGGCCCTCACGACCGGTCCTGCTGATCCCCGGCACAAGAAGCGGCGCATAATGCACACATCCCTTTGTCAGGATGATGGAGGTAGATGTGACAACTTTTGCTATCGACGCCGTTCGCATCAACCCGACGAACGACAGGTTTACCCATGTGCGTTGGGCTCCCGTCGATCCGTCGACGCGTGAATGGCTGTCCCCCCCGGCGATTGTGGAGGTGGTCGAAGTCGTCGCCGCGATCCGTCGGGGAGATGTTGTTTGGTCCCTTTTTACGCTTGGTGGCACACGGTATCTCGGACCAAAAATTGTGTCTGTCTCTCACACCGACGGAACCGCCGGGATCGACACGGATGTCCCTGGCGATCATGTCGAAAAATGCATTGACGATTTGCCGCACCTTTGACGGCATACCTTTGAGGCCGTCGGCGATCGGACTGTGAAAGGTCTGGACGGGTCGGTAAGACTCGTTGATGGACAGAGAGAGCTGACATTCGCCGACGCCAGTTTGTAAAAGTCAGCAAAGCGATACGCGACAGCCGCACCAATTTGATCGGCGAACGTCGGCTCAGGCCGATGACCCACCGGTAGCCTTTCCGCGACGAAAGTCCGCTTCACTCTTCAAAGAGCCATTGATGCTTCGACATGCCGGAAGTCGGCTCTGGGTCGGCAAGACTCATCCATCCATGACTTAGCTGACATTCATCGGCACCGGGTTGCGAAGGTCAGCAAAGCGACCTGCTGCCGCCGCACGCTGCCCGATCGGCAACCGACCGCTATGGCCGAAGTGTACGCGACGGTTATCAGGCAGGTCTTCTCTGGGCTGCTTCGTACGGACCAACCCCGCGCCTGGTCGCGTCGCCCGGAAAATATCGAGGGTACAAGGCAGGGAGATACTCTCCGTACCATAACTTGGACGCCCACATCCTGACGACACGCCTGAATATGAGCGGTGGCGACCGCGCGCTAAACTGGGTGTGTGCTATCGAAAAGTTCGGTGGGTCGAGCGCAAGACGATGAAATTCACCCGAATGATGGTCGGCCTCGCCGTCGCGTACATGACCGTGTTAGCCGGAGTCGCCATCTTGCAGGATCGTTTTCTCTACTTCCCTCAGAAGGCCGCAATCGAGGAGGTCACCTCCGGTGGACTGCGCGCCTGGCCGACACCTGAGGCGTACCGGGGCCTCGTGGCGGAGCCGGACCGTTCCGCGCGCGCCACGGTCATCGTCTTCCATGGCAATGCGGGGCATGCCGGCCACCGCTCGTTCTATGCGGCAGCGCTCACCCGGCTCGGGCTGCGCGTGATTCTCGCCGAATATCCAGGCTACGGACCGCGCGCCGGGGCGTTAGGCGAAGCGAGTTTTGTCGACGATGCTCAACAGACCATCGCGCTGGCGCATCGCCTCTATGGCCCGCCACTGCTGCTCATCGGCGAATCGCTTGGGGCCGGCGTGGTGGCTGCGGCCGGGTCGCGTGAACGCGACAAGATCGCAGGCATGATGCTCATCACGCCATGGGATCGGCTCGAGCACGTCGCCGCTTACCACTATCCGTGGCTGCCCGTGAAGTGGCTGCTGCGCGACCGATACGACAGCGTGACCCATCTGGCGTCGTTCGACCGCCCGATTCTCGTCGTGGTTGCGGAACGCGACAGCATCGTCCCTACGCGCTACGGCGAGGCGCTTTACAACTCGCTGTCCGCACCGAGAAAACTCGTGGTGGTGGAGGCGGCTGACCATAACGACTGGATTGGCCACGTCGACGAAACCTGGTGGCGGGAGGCGACCGACTTCCTTCTCACGCCTTTGCATTGAAATATGAAGACGCCACCGGTCCCGTCCAACTCGGAGCGCATCTATGTTCTCGATGCGAAGAACAGGCCTGTCGAGGTGTTCGACCACGGCGCGTGGTCGCGCTGGATGACGGAAAACGAACTGATCTTCCGCCGCACACTGCTGGACGACTACGGTGTAACGGTCACGACCCGCTTCCGTGGTGTGTCCAAACCGAAAACCGGGGAGGCTTTGCTGTTCGTGACGCGCGTCGCCGGAATGCAGGCGCAAGACAACAGGAGCTACGGAGCAAGTACGCTCGATGAGGCGCTGGAGCAGCATGAGCGCATCGTGCAGAAAATCCTCCGGATAATGACAGGGCGGTGACCATCACAGCACGACGATTCTGCGGAGCCGTAACCCCAGGGAGTCGTCCATACATGGTGCAAACGGCGCAAGCGAATCGGTTAGAGTGTCCTGCTGAACGAATAGAGAGCCGTCGTGGCGTGTCGATGAAACGTAGCTGAAGATCCGCGGCAGGTGGGTGTTTCTTGAGAGGATCTAGCTTGCTGGCAGACGTCCTCGTCTCGAAGTACGCAGATCACCAGCCGTTGTACCGGCAATCGGCGATCGCGGCGCGCGACGGCGTGACGCTTGACCGGGCCAGCATGGGCCGCTGGGTCGGCCAGTGCGAGGCACTGTGCGCACCGCTAACAGAGGCGCTGCGCCGCTATACGGTGGCCACCACCAAACTGCACGCGGATGACACGCCGATCCCGGTACTCTCGCCGGGCAACAGGAAGACCCGCACCGGTCGACTGTGGGTCTACGTGCGCGACAATCATTGCTCCGGTTCGAGGCAACCGGCTTCGGTCTGGTTCGCCTACTCGCCGAATCGGCAACGCATCCATCCTCAGACCCATCTGGCCGACTTCAAAGGGATCCTGCAAGCGGACGCTTACGCGGGCTTCGACGAACTGTTCCGCGATGGCTCGATACGCGAGGCGGCATGTCATGCCCACGCGAGAAGAAAGTTCTACGACATCCACGTGCGCACGCCGTCCGACACAACTCAAAAGCCGCTCGAATATATTGGCGGGCTCTATGACATCGAGGCCTCCATTCGCGGCAAGCCAGCGGCCGAACGGCTGCGAATACGGCAGGAGAGAGCCAGGCCACTGCTTCAAATCTACGAAGCGTGGCTCAGGGCAAAGCTCGAAACGCTTTCGTCAAAGTCCGATGCAGCGAGGGCAATCAACTACTCGCTGAACCAGTGGAGCGCACTGACGCTGTATTGCGAAGACGGTACGCTCGAGATCGACAACAACATCGCGGCAAACGGGCAGCCGCGATGTACGCACTGATCAGAACTTGCGCACTGAATGACATCGATCCGTGCGCCTATCTGGACTACGTGCTAACCCACATCGCCGACCACAAAATCAATTGCATCGAAGAGCTCCTGCCGTGGCGCGTGGCCGACAAGCTGCACACGCGAGCCAGTCCGCCGAATCCCGCCACCTGACCGCCAGCTCCAGTTCGCCATCATGCCTCACACGCGCGCGAATGGACGAACGGCCCAGCTGAGCCGCTTACTGAGAACGAGAGCCGGTCGACAGCGCACCTCAATCCCACCGCTCGTCACGCACCTGAACGACGCCCGCCTCGATCCGCACCGGAAACGCCACCACATCCTCATATGCCGGTGGCGCCAGCACCTTTCCGGTCCTGATGCAAAATCGTGCACCGTGGCGCGGACAGACGACCACGTCGCCTTCCACCACACCGCCAGTCAGGATGCCGCCGTCGTGCGGGCAGACATCCTCGATTGCATAACAGGTGCCGTCGACGTTGAACACAGCAACCTGCGCGCCATCGACCTCGACGCTGCGAACAGACCCGGCCGGAAAATCCCCGATCGCAGCGACATCGACCCAGTCGGACATGTCAAAGCATCCCCAATTGCAGGCGCGCCGCATCCGACATCCGGTCTCTCGACCACGGCGGATCCCACACCAGTTCAACGTGCACGTCGTTCACTCCGCTCGCCGAGAACACCGCATCCTCCACCGTCGCCGGGAAGGTCTGCGCGACCGGGCAGCCTGGCGCGGTCAGCGTCATGCGGATCCCAACGCGGCCTTCGGCTTCGTCCACGTCAAGACCATAAACAAGCCCCAGATCGTAGATGTTGACCGGAATCTCCGGGTCGAACACGGTGCGCAGCGCGTCGATCACGCGTTCTTCAAGACCTTCTGTCGTCGTGCCACTGCCGGGTTGTGCGGCCTCGGCGCGCTTCAGCCAGTCGAATGTGCTCATCGTCTGCCTCACTCTGTCGAAACGGGGCGATCCTCGTCGTGCAACGCGGCGTGGAGCGTATGCCAGGCCAGCGTCGCGCACTTCACACGCTCGGGAAATTCACGTACACCGGACAGCACCGCCAGCTTGCCCATCTCCGGCGCGGCTGTCGCCTGCCCTGCAGCGGGCGTTGTCACCATGTCGTGAAAGCGCCCGAACAGCGCTTCGGCCTCTGCTTCCGTTTTGCCTTTCAGCGCCTCGGTCATCAGCGACGCTGATGCTGTCGCAATTGCACAGCCCGCGCCTTCGAAACTCGCTTCTTTGACGATGCCGTCCTCGATTCGCAGATAAAGCGTAATCCGGTCGCCGCACAGCGGGTTATAGCCCTCAGCCGTGTGATTGGCACCGGACAGTCCATGACAGTTACGCGGCCGCCGGTAGTGGTCGAAGATGACTTCCTGATACAGATCGCGCAGATCGCTCATTTTCCGAATATCTCCCTGACCTTTCCGAGACCTTCGATCAGCGCGTCGATATCCTGGTGGGTGTTGTAGAGGGCGAGCGACGCGCGCACGGTCGCCGGTACGCCGAAGCGCTGCATCACCGGCATCGCGCAATGATGGCCCGCACGCACCGCGATGCCGTGATGATCGAGAATCGTGCCGACATCATGGGCATGCACGCCGTCGAGCACGAACGACAGAATGCCTGCCTTGTCGCGTGCGCTACCGATAAAACGCAAGCCCGGTATCACCCGCAGGGCGGCCGTCGCATAGGCGAGCAGTTCGTTCTCGTGCGCGGCGATGACTTCCATGCCGATGCTGTCGACATAGTCGAGCGCCGCGCCCAGCGCAATCGCGCCGGCAATGTTCGGCGTACCCGCTTCGAACTTCCACGGAATCGCGTTGTACTCCGTTTTCTCGAACGTTACCGATCGGATCATGTCGCCGCCGCCCTGCCATGGCGGCATCGCTTCAAGCAGTGCGGCCTTGGCGTATAGCACGCCAATGCCAGTCGGTCCGTACACCTTATGCCCGGACAACGCATAGAAATCGCAATCTATCGCGCGGACGTCGACCGGCAGATGCGTGATTGCCTGTGCACCATCCAGCAGCACCGGCACGCCCCGCGCGTGTGCCGCTGCAACGATGCGCTCCACCGGATTGATGCTGCCGAGCGCGTTGGCCAGATGAGTCATCGCGACCAGCCGCGTACGTTCACTCAACAAACGCTCGTACGCGTCGGCATCGAGCGCGCCCATATCGTCGATCGGCACGACTTTCAGCGCCGCGCCCGTCTGCTCGCAGACGAGCTGCCACGGCACAATGTTCGAATGGTGCTCCATCGCGCTAATCAGGATTTCGTCGCCGGGCTTGATCCGCGGGCGAGCATAACTCTGGGCGACGAGATTGATCGCTTCGGTCGTGCCACGCACGAACACGATCTCCTCCGGACGCTGCGCATTGATGAAGCGTGCAATCTTCGCGCGTGCGGCCTCGAATGAATCGGTCGCGCGCTGAGACAGCAGATGCACGCCGCGGTGCACATTCGCGTTGCTATGCCGGTAGTAAGCGTTTTCCGCGTAGATGACCGAGGCAGGCTTTTGCGTAGTGGCGCCATTGTCGAGATAGACCAATGGCCGGCCATGCACGCGCTCGCCCAGAATCGGAAAATCGGCTCGCCAGTGCTCGACATTGCGCGGATCGGGCGTCTGCATCTGTTCGATCGGCTTCATAGCAACTCCCTGATGCGCTCGCCTTCCGGGGTGCGCGCGAACAGCAGGTTTTCGAGCCGGCCACGCAGCGAATCGATGCGCACACCTTCGACAATGTCGCGCGCAAATGCGTATGTCAGTAGCGCCCGTGCCATGCGCTCTTCGACACCTCGTGCACGTAAATAGAACAGCTGGTTGTCGTCCAGTTGACCGACCGTCGCGCCGTGTGTGCATTTCACGTCGTCGGCGTAGATCTCGAGTTGCGGCTTCGTGTCGATTTCCGCATCGCGTGACAGCAGCAGGTTGTGATTCGCCTGATGCGTGTCCGTTTGCTGTGCATCGCGATGCACGATGACGCGCCCGTTGAACACGCCGCGCGCTGCGCCGTCGAGCACCCCGCGGTAATGTTCGCGACTCGTGCCATGCGGCTCTGTGTGATCGATGCGCGTGTGGTGATCGACGTGCTGCCGGCCCCCGACGAAATAGAGACCGTTCAACGTGGCTTGCGCGTTCGCGGCGTTCAGGCTTGTGCCGATACCAGTGCGCGACAACGCGGCGCCGAACGCGAACGCATGTGAGGTAAAACAGCTGCCCCGTTGCTGCGCAGCGGCGACCGACGCGATATGAAAAGCCTTCGGGCCCTCTTGCTGCAACCGGTAGTGCTGCACGTCCGCCTGCTCGTCTGCGACGATGCGGGTAACCGCATTGGTCCAGTACGCGTCGCCGCTCAGCCCTACAAAATGCTCGACGATCGTGCAGCCCGAGCGTGCTCCTGCAAGCACGACATTGAACGGCTGCACCGCAAGACCCGCTTCGTCGGTCAGGAACAGGATCTGCAGCGGTTGATCGATGACCTCGCCAGGCGGCAGCACGATGGCAAACCCATCCGTCATAAACGCCGTATTTAGCGCGGCAAAGCCATCTGAATACGCCTGCGAGGCGAATGCCGATTCCAGTTGTTGTGGCATTTCTCTCAACGCCCGGGTGAGCGAGCCCACAAATACCCCGTGTGGCAAACCATTCAGTTTCGACGGCCGCGGCACATGCCGACCGTTGACAAAGACCAGTCGATGCGCGGCAGGGTCCAGCTTGAGTTCATCGATGACGTGCCGCACGTCGCTATAGTCCGTGCGTTGTGCCTTGAAATGCCAGGGACGCTTGCCAATCGCCGACACGTTCGTGTATTTCCAGTCCTCGTGCCGCGTGGTCGGCAAACCCAGCGCGTCGAACTGGTCGAACGCGCTTCGGCGCGCGGCACGCAGCCATGGAAACTCAACGCCGGGCAACGTCTTCGCGAGTTGCCCAAACTGATGGAAATAGTCGAGAGATTCGTTTTTCATGGATGCCCCGCACTTTCCTGGCTTGCTGTATTTTCTGGTTGCACCGCTTCATCGTCGATCCAACCATAGCCTTTACGCTCCAGCTCCAGCGCCAGTTCACGGGACCCCGACTTCACGATCCGGCCATTCGCCAGCACATGCACGCGATCCGGCACGACGTAGTCCAATAGCCGCTGATAGTGCGTCACGAGCACGATCGCCCGTTCTGGACTGCGCATGCTGTTGACGCCCTGCGCGACAATCTGCAATGCGTCGATGTCGAGTCCGGAATCCGTTTCGTCGAGAATGGCGAGCCGGGGCTCCAGCACGACCATCTGCAGAATCTCGTTGCGTTTCTTCTCTCCGCCGGAAAACCCTTCGTTCACGGCGCGATACAGCAGACTCTCGTCCATCCGCATCAGCGTCATCCTCTCCTTGACCCGTTGCAGAAACTCCATCGCATCGAACTCCGGCTCGCCACGATACCGCCGCTGCGCATTCAGCGCCGCCTTCAGCAGATAAACGTTGCTCACGCCGGGTATCTCGACGGGATACTGGAACGCGAGAAACAGTCCTTGGTGTGCGCGCTCCTCGGGTGCGAGCGCCAGCAGGTCGCGGCCGAGATACGAGACCTCGCCGCCCGTGACAGCAAAGTCCTCGCGCCCGGCCAGCACCTGGGCAAGCGTGCTCTTGCCCGAGCCGTTTGGACCCATGATCGCGTGCACCTCGCCGGCCCTTACATCCAGATCGATGCCACGCAGAATTTTCTTGCCGTCGACTTCGACCTGCAGATTGCTGATTTCAAGCATGGTCCGAATCCCTCGCGAATCGCTGTGGGTTATCCCACGGCGCCTTCCAGGCTGATGCCGAGCAGCTTTTGTGCCTCGACTGCAAACTCCATCGGCAGTTCCTTGAAGACCTCCTTGCAGAAGCCGTTCACGATCATCGACACCGCATCTTCCGGCGACAACCCACGCTGCCGGCAATAGAACAACTGGTCTTCGCCGATGCGTGATGTCGATGCTTCGTGTTCGACTTTCGCGGTCGGGTTCTTGACCTCGATGTAGGGGAATGTGTGAGCGCTGCAACGGTTTCCGAGCAAAAGCGAATCGCACTGCGTGTAGTTGCGCGCGCCTTCCGCCGCACGGCCGACCTTCACGAGGCCGCGATACGCGTTCTTTCCGCGGCCCGCCGAAATGCCTTTCGACAGAATCGTGCTGCGCGTATTGCGGCCGAGGTGAACCATCTTCGTCCCGGTATCGGCCTGTTGATAGTGGTTGGTCAGTGCCACCGAATAGAATTCACCGACCGAGTTATCGCCCTGCAGGATCACGCTCGGATACTTCCACGTAATCGCCGAACCGGTTTCCACCTGAGTCCATGAAATCTTCGAATTGGCCTCGCGGCAGTCGCCACGTTTGGTCACGAAGTTGTAGATGCCGCCCTTGCCCGACGCATCGCCCGGATACCAGTTCTGCACGGTCGAATAGCGGATCTGCGCCCCTTCCAGCGCGACCAGCTCGACCACAGCGGCATGCAGCTGGTTTTCGTCGCGCATCGGCGCGGTGCAGCCTTCCAGATAACTCACGTACGCGCCTTTGTCCGCGACGATCAGCGTGCGCTCGAACTGCCCGGTGTTCTGGGCGTTGATACGAAAGTAGGTCGACAGTTCCATCGGGCAGCGCACGCCCGGCGGGATGTAGCAGAACGAGCCATCGCTGAACACGGCGGAATTAAGCGCGGCGAAGAAATTATCGGTGTGCGGCACGACCGAGCCGAGATACTTTCGCACCAGCTCAGGATGATGCTGTATGGCATCCGAGAATGAACAGAACACAATGCCGAGTTCCGCCAGCTTTTCGCGGAACGTAGTCGCTACCGACACGCTGTCGAATACCGCATCCACCGCTACGCCCGCCAGCAGTTCGCGCTCCCTCAGCGGCACACCCAGCTTTTCGTAGGTACGCAGCAGTTCCGGATCGACTTCATCGAGACTCTTCGGACGATTCTTCTGCGTCATCGGCGCGGAATAATAGATGATGTTCTGGTAATCGATCGCCGGGTGTTCGACCGTCGCCCAATGCGGCTCGGTCATCGTGAGCCAGTGGCGATAGGCCGCGAGTCGCCATTCGAGCATGAACGCCGGCTCGTCTTTCTTCACCGAAATGAGCCGGACCACATCCTCGCTCAGCCCGCGCGGAAGCGCATCGGCCTGCAGATCAGTCACGAAACCGTGCTGGTATTCGCGGCTGATCAGTTCATCGAAACCGGTTGTGGATGCGCTCATGCGTGGCCTCCGTCAATCGACTTGGCGCAGGCGTCGCGCCCGCGCGATGGGTGGAGATACTACGCGCGCGGATCGCGCTGATATCGACTGCGCGCAAAGTGGGGCCCGCCATGTCCGCCAGCGTGACCTGCTGCAACGCTTCGTAAATCAGGCGATTGACCTTCTGCCAGTTGGCGCGCACCGCGCACGCCGCCTCCTGGATACACAGGCCTGGCGTAGTGCTGCATTCGGTCATCCCGATCGGGCCGTCGACGACGGCGATCACCTCCGCCAGCGTGATCCGCGCGGGCGGCCGCGGCAGCAGGTAGCCACCGTTTGTGCCGCGCAGCGACTCCACGACACCACCGCGCGTCAGGACTTTCAGCACCTTTGACACCGTAGGCCCCGCGACGCCGGTCGCCGCAGCAATGCTGCTTGCGCTGTGGACGGCATCGGGATCGCGCGCCATCGCAGTCATGATCACCGTGCCGTAATCGGCAAGTTTGCTCATGCGCAACATCGGAACATCTCCCGTTTTAATCAGGACCCTTTTGGTCCAGATTACATCGAAACGAAAACCGCACGTTTGGAGTGAGCGACACTGTCCTGTGTGGGGATTCCTGGCCACGTCGCGAATCGCTTTCCGTTTCGGGAGAAGTATTTCGCGAACGGCCCAACGCCGATTCCATTCTAGACCTGTATATATAACCTTGTCAGTGTATTGGTCTTCGTGACGGACCGCTCTGGCGAGCCACGCTCCATCGACCGCGAATACCCACTCGCCCGACGAGACATCAATTGTTTGATATCCAGAATATCGAAAACTGATTTAAAAGCCGGAATCCGCGTGAAGGATGCGCGATGTGCATCGCCTATCTCGGGAGAGGCCCGCCGCATAGTACTTTGGGCTGTTGTGGCATCCGGACCCAGTGGGGCCACTGCCCGATCTTTCTGGTGATTGTGGTTGTGTGGAGTGTTGAGCAGGTGCGCGGACTGAATGTCGAACGCGCCCATTGCCCTCGGCCTACGTGTTCAGCGCATACATGAAAGCCCGGAATCCACGGTCACCGTTGCCAGTTGTCGCTGTCGGATGAATAATCCCCCGTCAAGATTCGGGCGCTTTACGTGCGCTAACGATGACGGCCCCTTTCGTCCGTGCCTGCATGAGATTGCCCTTCAAGGCGTACAGGCAATTAACAATTTTGCGCCGATAAATTCTGATTATTTCATTTTCAGAAAAAGTATTTGACGAAGTAGGCGTTTACCCATGATGGACACCTCCTGTTCCAAAGGATAGGTGTCCACGAAAGCGGGTCAACTCCGGAAGGTCACATTCGGGTAGGTTTGGGTGCGACTTCTGTCCTTGCAATACACGATCTTTGATTTTTCAGGATGCATCGTCAGCCCACACTCCGTCAGCGAGAGCCGCTCGATCGTTAGCGGCTCCTGCAAATGCGCACGGATGTATTCCTCCACCCGTCGTACATAAAACGGCGCAAGCGGTCTGCGCTCGCGCGTCATGCCGCTTCGTACGCTGTTCGGTTGACCGTAGATAAGCGCGTTCAGGAATGTCGACTCGAACTGCTCAAATGCGAGTGGATAGCGCAGCGGATGCGCCTCCGTACTCATGATTTCCGCGAGCATCGTCAGCAACTGCATCAGGCACACCTCTGTGCCGACGTCAGTGCGAATTCTGGCTCGAATTCGATTGCCCCACCCGCCGCGTCGCCGAAATGACGCTGTGCATGACGCTCGAGCACATCGCGCTCGATACGCAGGATGGCCTGCGGGCAAGCTTCGCCCCACCGCATGCGCAGCGCCAGCATGGGCGACACCAGCGAGCCGGCGAGCGTCCATATTGAAGTGGACCTGCGCGTAGGCGAGCTCGTACAGTTTGCGCTGCTCGTCGGAAGGGCAGCCGTCACCAATCAATGCTCGGCTCGCATCCATCCCGCTGCATAGGGTATCTACCGAACATTTCATGCTTGCGTTGTCAGGATACCTGATATCAAATATGGAACTATCGCGACGGACAGGCGCGTCTTCCAGGACGCGCTTTATTTTGTTCTTTATATCAGCCTGCCTGATATTGCATCAACGGTAAGCGGGGCCAGCATCCCCGTCACGCTCATCGCTGCAATCGCCTGAAACCGAAGATCCCTCAACCGCAGTTCAACAAAAAAACATACAACTGGTCTGGAGACATCACCATGCAATTGAAGTCGACTCACGTTCTCATGTTCGGTGCGCTATGCGCGCTGAGCACTGGAGCCTTTGCGCAATCGAGCGTCACGTTGTATGGCATCGTGGACACGGGGATCGAGTATGTCTCGCACGCGAACGCGAAGGGCGACAGCGTCTTTCGCATGCCATCCGTTACCGGAGAGTTCCCGTCACGCTGGGGGCTGCGCGGCAACGAAGATCTAGGCGGCGGCTACAGCGCTGTCTTCACGCTCGAAAGCGGCTTTAACGTGCGCGACGGCAGTTCTGGACAGGGCGGGAGGCTGTTCGGACGCCAAGCATTCGTCGGCATGAAAAGCCCGTATGGAACGCTCGCGTTCGGCCGTCAGTACACGATGACCTATCTTGCGGTTCAGGGCGCCGACATCATCGGTCCGGACATTTACGGCATGGGCTCCCTGGATGCCTATGTGCCCAACGCACGCGCCGACAACTCCATCACCTATCTTGGCTCGTACAAGGGCTTTACGCTGGGCGCGGGCTATTCATTCGGACGGGACGCGGCGGGTACCGGCAACTCGCCGGGACAAGGAACCTGTACCGGCTCGGTTCCAGGCCACGCCACGGAATGCCGCGACTGGTCCGCAATGCTCAAGTACGACTCTCAATATTTCGGCGCGGCTGCGTCGTACGAGGAGCAACGCGGCGGCGCGACCGCAGCCGCCAACTTCTTCGACGGAATTGCGCCGACACCTCTCATCAACGCCGCGGACAAGGACGCCCGTACGCAACTGAGCGCCTATGCGCAGTACGCAGGCGCGAAGATCGGCGCAGGTTGGATTGGACGCCGCGTAGTGACCCAGTCGCCGACAGTACCGAATATCCGTTCGGATCTGTTCTTCCTCGGCGCTTCGTACATGGTCACGCCTGCGTTCCTCCTCGATGGCGAAGTGTTTCGGATCATCAATAGCGACCACGATACCCGCGCCACGATGGGAACATTACGCACCACCTATCTTCTGAGCAAGCGTTCGTCGGTCTATGCGCAGGCTGCGTATCTCGCGAACAGCGCGAAGGCGCGCTATTCGGTCAGCGGTGGCGGCGGTGGCACCACGCCAGGCGCGGGCATGGGTCAAACGGGCGTGATGGTCGGCATTAAACACATGTTCTGATAGGGGGCGAGAATGAAACGAACTTCAATTGCTATGTGCGTATCGGCAGTGTCCGCGATGCTGGCGGCCTGCGGCGGCGGTTCCGACTCGCTCTCCACCAGTGCGACACAATTGCCTCGGCTTTCCGCAGCACAACCCGCGACGCTGTCAGGAAACTGCAGCGCGCTCGCCGCCAGGTTGACGTTTGCGGCCACGACGTTCACGTCCGTTACCGACGTGCCGGCCGGAACGCTCACGGTGGCAGGAAAGTCCGTGCCCGAACATTGCGTGATCGAAGGGAAAATGAATCAACGCACGAGCGCCGTTGACGGCCAAACTTATGCGATTGGTTTTGAAATGCGGCTACCTATCGCGTGGAATGGTCGCTTTTTCTATCAGGCCAACGGTGGTCTCGACGGTAGTGTGACACCGGCGACGGGGGTGCTCAGTGGCGGGGGCCCGCTGAACAACGCTCTAAACATGGGCTTCGCCGTGATCAGTTCGGATGCAGGTCATTCCGGGTCGCAAAACCCGCTGTTTGGTCTCGATCCCCAGGCGCGCCTCGATTATGGCTATAACGCCGTTGCTACGCTCACGCCAATGGCCAGGCAGGTGATCAAGTTGGCCTATGGCAAGGGCCCCGACCGCAGCTACTTCGAAGGTTGCTCGAACGGCGGCCGTCATGCGATGGTGGCGGCAGCCAGGTCTTTCGCGGATTACGACGGCATCATTGCCGGCGACCCCGGCTTTCATTTGCCAAAGGCGGCGATCGGGCAGATGTGGAGCGCACAACAGCTAGCTACCGTCGCGACCGCCAAAACGTCATCCGGAATTGCCGATATCACCACCGGCTTGACGACTGCTGAAAGGCAGCTCATTGCGTCGAAGGTCATCGCGAAGTGCGATTCGCTGGATGGTGTAGCGGACGGGATGGTGCAAGACATCAAAGCGTGCCAGGCGAACTTCGACCTGGCCACGGACGTATCGACATGTTCGAGCAATGGGCGCGACGGCACCTGTCTTACGGCGGCTCAAAAGCAAGCCGTTGGAAATATTTTTTCTGGGGCGAAAAATAGCGCGGGCACTGCGCTCTATGCGAGCTTTCCGTATGACGTCGGTGTCAACGGATCAGGCTGGGCCGCGTGGAAGCAAGGCAATTCGATCAGCCTTGACCCGGCCGCGGCGGCCTTCGTATTTACGTCGCCGCCGCAGAGCGCTTCGCTGCTCAGCTCCATCGGCGCCTACGCTCTGAACTTCAACATGGACAGTGACGCGCCGAAGATCTTCGCAACGAGCGGTGTCTATTCCGAGTCTTCGTGGTCATTCATGACCCCGCCGAACGAGACTGATTTGAGCGGTCTGAGGAGCCGGGGCGCGAAGTTGATCGTCTATCACGGGACGAGCGATCCAGTGTTCTCGTCGAACGATACGACCGACTGGTATCAGCGCTTGTCCACGGCTAGTGGCGGTGACGCGAGCAATTTCGCCCGGCTCTTCACGGTAGCAGGGATGAACCACTGCAGCGGCGGTCCCACGGCCGATCAGTTCGACATGCTGACGCCTATGGTGGCATGGGTCGAGCAAGGGCAAGCGCCGAACCGGATCATCGCAACGGCTCGCGACACGACCAACGCGATACCGAATAGCGAAGTGCCGACTAGCTGGGGTGCCGGGCGCACGCGTCCGCTCTGCGCGTATCCGAAGGTGGCCCGCTATACCAGCGGAGACGTGAACTCGGCAAGCAGTTTCACTTGCAGCTAAGCCACTGACCGTGCGAGGGGGGAGCGCCATCGCATCCGTGGAAATCGACGCTTTATGCGACGATCCGGCGCGCGCCGACGCAATGCGCCGCAGGATCGAATCCGCGAGCAGCGCGATGTCGTCGACACGCTCGCGCACCGCGGGCAAATGAATCGGAAACGCACTGATCCGGAAATACAGATCGGCACGGAACTGGCCGTCCGCGACCATCCGCTCGAGCGGCTTGTGCGTGGCCGCGACGAGCCGGAAGTCGGCGCGCAGCATATCGGTACTGCCCACGCGCCTGAAGGTGCCCGTTTCGATCAGCCGCAGCAGCTTCACCTGAATGGACAGCGGCACGTCGCGCTGTACCGCTCGATCCAGCGCATCCTCGGTCTCGCGCCGCAAACCCGCTTGTATCTGTGCCAAGACTACCAGCCTGGCGGCCGTCCGCTGCTCTTCGAAACGACGGTGGCCCAGCAGCGCGAACGGAACATCCACGTCCACGACGGCGTCGACGAAGCATCGTTCATCGCGATGCGCACGGCCCGCGACGCCACGCTCGCGATGCCCGTGCTGATCCTGCCTTCGGTGCAGGTCAACATGCGGGCGGGCCACCTGCCGCCGCCCGAAAGCGATGGCGTGTCATACATCAAGGTACCGGTCGATGCGCTGTGAGCGCGGCGGCCTGGAGCAAACAGGAGGATCAGACATGCGGAACACGAAACTCACAGCCCCTTCGAAGCCGGGTGCCGATGCGCCTGCCGTCACAGCGCAACGGATGCGGCCGGCGCGCCAGCACGACGTGGTGATCGTCGGCGCGGGCGCGGCCGGCATCGCGACGGCATCGAGCCTGCTCGCGCGCAGCCCCGATCTCGACATCGCGGCCATCGATCCCGCCGACACGCACTATTAGGGGTTGTAAGCCGGAACCGCAGAAATTTTCGAAATTGTTTTGATTCAGCGAGTTAGCCTCTATTTGCGGGCAGCAAAGGCCTGATGATCCATCTGCCGCGCGCGTTGGATTTCGTCGCCATGCTGGTACATCGAAGTCGTCGCGATTGATGCATGTCGAAGGTTGTCGCGTACAGTCGTCAATTCGTGCAGCCAGTGATCGGCGGTTGCGTCGACCTCGAGGTCTGGCCGGGATTCGCTAATATCTGAAGCGTCGGGTATAGCAGAGGGTTTTTTGTTTAGCGGTCGCGGGTCTCGAACATGTGAGCAAGACGAGATGGAGTCATGCCGCGATCGGTAAACAAAAAACCCTCTGCTTTATGCGCTGCAGCGCATAAGTGCGTATCCCGGCCAGGCCTCGCGATGGATGCACGCACGCTCGTTCTCGACCAGATCGATGAATACGGTGGCCCGCTAATTTCTCGGCATCTCGACGAGGAGGCCCAGAGCGCTTTCGACGCCACCTGCAAGAAGCTTTATCGCTTCCTTTACCCCTCGTAAATCGCCTCAAACTACCCACAGATTCCGCCGACGATCCACAAACTTGAGCAACGTGAACGAGGTTTGCGCCTAAGCCTACATCACGCAAGCTGCTCAAAACGCCCCGAATCCCGATCGATTTACGTGCTCACGCTCACGTGCGGCGTGACCTTCATCTGCTGGCAGGCTTCGATGAATTCCTGTGCGTCGTAACCCTTTTCCGCGCCCAGCGTGATTTGCGCAGCCGCGTCCTTCGCTGCTTGCCGCGCATCGTTGATCATGACCTTGGCCGCGTCACGTTCAGCATGTCCGTCAGCACGACTAACGCGAGCGTTGACCACCAGCCCATGGCGGTTGTCGGTCAGCGTGTGGCCCATGAACCGCAGTTCGCTGGCCGTCTTGCCCTTGCGATGAAGCCGTGCGTCGGGATCGATCGTCGACTCGTGCGTCTCGTTGCTCCGCTTGGCACCCTTAAAGTCGCCCTCGCCGCTACCACCGTCGTTATCCCTGTCGTCACCGTCCTTGCGCACAAAGCTCTTGTGTCTCGCCCACGCCTGGATCAGCGTGCCGTCCACGCTGAAGTTCTCGCCCGACAACCAGTTCTTCTTCTGCGCGATAGACAGCACTTCGTTGAAGAATTCGGCCACCGCATCGTGACGGATCAGACGCTCGCGGTTCTTCGTGAACACCGTCGGCACCCACACCGAATCGTCCATCGATAGACCGATAAACCATCGAAAGAGCAGGTTGTATTGCGTTTGCTCCATGAGCTGGCGTTCGGACCGGATGCTGTAAAGCACCTGCAGCAGCATGGCCCGCAGCAGTTTCTCCGGCGCGATGCTCGGGCGGCCGCCCTTGATGTCAGTCTCATACATTCCGGCAAACAAGCGGTCCATCTTCGCCAGCGCCTCATTCGCCATGATGCGAATCGAGCGCAGCGGATGCAAGCACGGAACGAAATCGTCCAGCTTGCGCACGGAAAACAGACTTCCGGGAACGTGTCGGCGCCGCGCATGATCTCCTTGGGGGTCGGGTGAGCTTCTCACATCAACGCCTTTACTATCCGTCGCGATGACTTCCGCGCGAGGTATTTCCGCAACCTGCCAGACGGGCGATACCACATTTTAATTTCAAGATAAACCCATCTTGAAAGATAGGTTTTTGAGATGAAATTTTATGCTTAAATTAACCCAAGCTAATATTGCCGGATCTTTGACTCAAGCATTCGGAATAAGCCATCCTTAATAAAATCAATAGGCCTCTCTGATTTTTTAGATGACAAATAGCAAGGATTGTGCATTACCAACTTCGGCACGCAACCAGGTAATATGCCCGGATGAAGAAGAACCGATCGCTCGTCACGGCTCTCGCTTTCCGACGGCGCTCACCAATTGCGCGGTGCGTTGGTACCCGCACGTGAGCACCAGATACGTGCCCTCGCGATGCGAAGCGAACGCAGGCATTCCTTTAAAGATTCGATCCAAGGCAGCAGCATTTTGCATTTCTACGACACCGGATAAATGCAGCCTGCCATCACGCGGCGCGGATGGCGCGTTTGCTTGTCTGGCAGAACTGGATTGTTTAAAAAATAGTGCCATTTAATCATGGATTCGAAAATTCATCAAAACCCATCAAATTGACTAGATTTCGTTGAGTACCCGCAAGTGTGCTCTGTACGCTCGTTATCCCTATCGAGGCATGGAATGCAATCTCAGCAGCTCTCAGACGCAGTGCTAAATGCTTATGGCAAGACCGAGCTTTATGCTGCCAAGTTCAAGAAGATTATTGGTGAAGGAAAGTCATTCACTTTTGAGGATTTACCTTTTACGACAAAAGACGACTTGCAGAGATCCTTTCCCTACGGCGCGTTAGGCGTGTCCCTTGCAGATGTTGTCTCGTACCATGAGTCATCCGGAACGAGCGCCGGCAATCCCGATCGATCGTCGCGGTGCCCGTCCTTCTTTACAAGCAAGGACTGGAATAGTGATCTATCGAAGAGATTTCCAGATTGGATAAAACTGGGAAAGCAGGATTCCGTGCTGGTCTCGCTTCCTTATGCATTCACTTCGTCAGCTCACGCGTTCCATCAAGCCGCGCAAAAGGCAGGCGCTATGGCGATAGCAGTCGATTTGGGTAGTCACTATAGCAGTTTGAGGCGACAACTCGACCTGGCGATGAGACTCCAGCCGACGGTATTGGTTACGTCGAACCCGTTTCTTTTTTCGACGCTCGCGATGAAAATGCGGGCCGACGATACTGCGTTCGAAAAGATACGTCACATCCAACTTTGCGGTAGCGCAGTCTCTCAGTCGGCAATGCGCAAAACCGCCGGTTTATATGGAGCAGACTCGGTTGCTCAAACTTATGGAATGTCCGAATTTGGCGCGATTACCTTCACGGGAACCTGCGGCGAATCACATGTTTACGACGACTGCTTCTATGTAGAGATCATCAACCCGAAAACTGGTAATGCGCTTGTTGGTGAGCCGGGTGAGATCGTTATTACGACGATCCGCCGGGAGGGTTCACCTCGTATTCGATACAGGACTGGGGACATTGGCCGTCTCGATACGTCAATCTGCTGTTGCGGTTGCACTTCACCTCGCTTGAAGGTGAGTGGGCGCTTGAGCCAGTTAGCGTTGCTTGGAGAGAGCCGATTGCTACCGACGGATGTCGAACAGATCATTTGCGGGTTTGAAGAGACAACCGGGATGTTCAAACTTGAACTGGTTGACGAGAAAGCTCGTAAAGGAGCGCTAAGCCTCGATGTCAAGAAAGGCATGAACAACGACGATCTACGCTCCAGGCTCCAACAGAAATTTGCAATCTTCTTTGATGAATTGGCGATAGAACTAAAGGAAGTCGGTACCACATTTGAGGCTCTGTTCCGACGATCGGAAGATATCTCCCTCAAGTCGCTGAAAGACTTTGCACGCCCGAACGGCGGAGAGGAAGCATGGCTGGTAACGTATTAAATCCGGCGCGAGAGTCGGATTCGCTTGATAGACTGCGTCAGCTTGCTGAAAGCGCGGCGCGCTCTTTTACCTTCTACCGGCGCCTTTATGAAGGAATCAACCTTCAGGGAATCAGGTCGTCTATCGAATTGCCGTCAATCAACAGACAAGGAGTAGTGACAGATGGTTCCTTGCTCCACGAGGTATGGCTAGAGCGACCACCCTTCTACTTCGAGACAAGTGGCTCAACGGGCGATGCCTTTCCGGTGCTCCCTGATCTCGGGCGCGATCGGGTGGAAGCTTTTGGGGACTTCATTGATTCGTGGATGAAGCTAAGGAACGACCAGATAAGAGTCGCAATGGTTGCGCTGCCCATGGAGATGAACCCGATGGGGCTCAAGTATGTGCTAGGCCTCCGGCACTTGGGGATATCGGTGATTCCTGCGGGCGTACGAAATTTCCTTGCGCCGCCGAGCAAGGTTGTAGACCTATTAATGCGTCGAGAAGTGCAACTGATAGTTGGCAGGCCTCTGGAAATTATCAGATACGCCGAAGCGATTGAGGATGAGGGCGGAAATCCCGCGGGGTTGTCTGTCCGCAAGATCTTCGTCACTGGAGAAATTCTTTCGCGGCGAAAGTGGCAAAGAATTTCAGAACTCTACGGTGACGCGGAGGTGTACTCGACGTACGGGCTGACCGAACTGGATGGTGGGCTCGTTTCCTGCCCTGAAGGAAAGTTCCACATCCCGAAGAATTCGCTCGGCATGTACGTTGAGCTCATCGATGACGAATCACGAACTGTCGTGGGGCCGTCCTCCCAAGGCGAAATTGTTCTGACTAACTTGAACCCGCAACCGATGCCGCTGATCCGCTATAAAACGGGCGACCTTGCGGTGCTCCACGAGGAATGTAGTTGTCATCTCGGTACGCCTAGTCTAGAGATCCTCGGCCGTGTCCTTGATCGGGCTGACGTTGGGGGGAAATGCGTCCTCCCTATTCAGATAGAGGAAGCGGTGCTCGGCGACCGCCGGGTCAGCGCCGAGTTCATAGCCAACGTGTGGCAAGACAACTTGCACGTCTTTGTTGAGCAGCGTTCCAGTGAGCGTGTCGCTCGGGCAGAAGTGGAAAGTCAGATTTTCGAGCACGCCGGGGTGCACGCGAAGGTCACCGTTTGCGAACGTGGTCATCTCGCAGACAAACTGGGTATCGCGAAAGAAAAAGGTGGTCGCTTCAGATTCGTGGACACCCAAGAAGAGTTCGCGAGTTTACCTAAAGTCAATTTTGTCGATAGGAGTCTCACCACGTGATTATCGATGCGCATGCTCATCTCGGTTCATCGCCCATGAGCAACATAGAGTTTTACCTGAGAAGCATGGAGCGTTCAGGTACAGACATGACGATCGTCGTACCTGGCAACAAGGTGCATGCCGACCGTCTCGCAGATTTCATGCGTGGAGACGAACCACTGATCAGCCTTGAGCCCGCTAATGAGCTTATCCTTGAGGCTGTCACCGTTCGACCCGACAAGTTCTATGGTTTCGTCGAACTGAACCCTGAATTCAACGACGTTGATAGCTTGGTTGAGGAGTATCTGTCTCATCCCAACATTGTCGGATTCAAGTTAAATCCCCTTATTGCTCGACTGTCATACAGGAACCCTGAGGTGCGGAAACTGTTCGCGTTCTGCGCGGACAACGAATTGCCGATATACACCCACCTTCTTATGGTGCCGCAAGCGTCGCTGGATGCTTTAGCTGAAATTTATGACAGTTACCGTCCCCCGTTGATCATTGGGCACATGGGATTCGCTTCGTCTGATCACGCCGCGGTCGAATTTGCATCCGAGTACGAGCAAATCTATCTGGAGACGTCCACGGGCGCCTTGCCGGCTATACGGACTGCGCTACGTAAGCTCGGTCCAGAACGATTGCTTTTCGGCAGCGAAGGACCGTCTCACAGTCAGAACGTCGAGCTTGCCAAGATCAGAGAGCTCGATATTTCGAATCTGGAACGTGAAGGCATCATGGGCAGAAATGTCCAAAATCTGACCAGTGCCAAGGAGGCGGCCAGTGGAGGCGCTTAATGACATGCATTTGATTGTCCGAAATGTGCACGGTGAGCCGAAGGCAATCAAGATTTTGTATGAGACCTTGGATTGCATCGCCTTCCGGAACACCATGGACGTGGGTGAGCATCTGAAGGAGGAACGCCACGACGTGGACGAAATAATTTTTCGGGTGGCGGGCACTACTCGGCATCGCGTAGGTACGGACGATTTTATCGTCCGTCCGGGTGACCATGTGAAAATCCCTCGGGGAACGTTGCATTCGTGTGTCGTGGTCGGTAATGCGGCTGTCGATCAGGTGACGGTACTGGTCCGCGGCGCAATCCCAGGTTCGTTTTTCACAGAGGGATAATCGTACATGGCGGGAAAATATGCGACTAACCACGATTCGTTGGCAGCGATCATCGACGACATGTTGGTTCATGAGAACCTAGTCGATCGGGTAATAGAAGCTTTTTCGCGCTTTATCAAGCGCGTGGAATTCGATACCGCAAAAAATATTGTCGAAAATAAGCTATTTTTCGAAGCAGCAGATTTGTGGGAAAAGTTTAGTCAAGGGGTTGGTGCGACTTGCATAGAGCAGGCCGAGATGTTGGAGTCGCTCCTGCGTAATGGAGGCATAGACTGCCAGATTGTCCACGCCGACGTTACCGACGTCAGACAGCAAGCGCTGAAATTTGCCTTCATTAGTTTGGTTCACGTGCCGGTGAACGATGATCGATGGATGCTGTTGGACCCTGTTAGGAAGACCTACTATGACTGCAACTCTTCCGGTAGAGCGTGGACGGGAAACGGCGAGGTTCAATTCGTCACCTCGGCCGACAACGAGTACACCTTTGACCGGTACGTCCGTGGGGAGGTCGTCTGGCGCGTGCGGGTGGATAGAAATCTACCGCGCGGATTCAGACGTGAACGCCTGAGGCGGCTTGTTGAAGAGTTGAATGGGGTGTCCCCGTACGGATTCATCGCGCCGCTCTTTGCCGAGGAACATCACGAGCGCGCGATCTTTTTCGATCCTTATGCCGAAGAGGTGCTTTTGCGGCAGGGTGCAGAAACGTATAGGTTGGATGTTGCCGACTGGGAGCGCGATAGCAAATGCGCGTGGCTCGGATCTCGCATGGAAAAAGTCTGGCCTGCGATTAAACAGATGCGTAGCGCCCCACCCCAAGCGTACGCGGATATGCAGACAAAAATGCAAGGCGAGTTTTTTCAGCGGCTTTAAGTGTCAGCAATCTCATACGAGGAGTTGGGCGATGCCACCTGTAGATTTAGTAAAGTACGATCGTGACGTATTTGACCGACGCTTTATGAATTGTTGGCGTCGGCAGGCGATGGTGGGACTGAAAGACAGAGACGTTCCAGTTGAATTGTTATTTTTCAGATCGCTCGTTTCGACTGATCAAATCTTCGAGCAGATTGTCAAGGAGGGAAGACGTCGGTATGAGTTCACGTCTAGGTTCCTGGACAATTCGGACCTTAACCAATTGGGAGTCAGCCAAGTCATGCTGGAACCCGAGAGGCCGACCGATATCGTCACGATCGCTGAAAGCGCGTGGAGCGTTGACAACGTAGTTCTTCTAGCTGGGGACGTCTTCTACTTGCCTCACTGCCCCGAATTCCGGCAGAAGCATACCGAACACATGGTAACCTTAGTCGGTCGTCGTGACGGCGATTGGAGTATCGTAGACGACGGCGGGGGCGGCATCTTGTGCGGCTACTCATATCCGGATCGAGTCGTTTTCGATTTCTTTGAAAACTGCACGATGAAGCGGATGAGAGAGTTTTCGGTCGGAAAATCTCCAGCAAATGCGCGCGGTGACTTCGCGAACACGTTCCTCAGTGTGGTCAGCGATTACACCGACTCGCTTTGGTTCATGAATCAATTCGAAGCATATCTGCAATATCCTTTCTCTTCGCGAATCGAAAAGTCGGAAAGGTTACGAGATTTTTTTTCTATTTATTCGGGGTCGCGTAATAGCTTCGCTCAGTTCTGCAAGATTTTCCCAGAGCTTGGCCCGTTGGTGAACGTGATGGAAGACATAAGCCGGCAAGCTCACGCCACGCAAAAGCGAATTGCTGGCAAGGGTGGGGATTTCGAGGGCGACGACGCTACCGTCTCATTCGCGTCCGGATTATTCGATGAAATCGCGCGCGTTGAGCGATACGTGAAGACGTTCTTGACGGAACTAGCGAGCTTAGACAGTCGCTTGGATCAGCAGGGCGTTCAGCAACAAGTTATATGAAAAGTCGAAATTTCATGAAAGGCGTTCTTCAGTCGCCCTACGGCCTTCTCTTGAGGAAGCAGGAATTCTCTGTTTACTTTTTGGCACAGTTAGTTGGGACTGCCTGCGACGGATTGTTCGGGGCACTGGTAGTGTTCAGCGCCATCTCGCACCAAGCTGGGGCGACGGAGATCGGCTTTCTGACGTTTTGTAACGTGTTTCCGCGTGTAGTGATTCGGCCTGTCGCAGGCGTTTTCGCTGATCGTTGGGATAAAAAGAAGATCCTGCTTCTCGCTGAGACAGGAAAGGTTATTGTGGTCGTCGCGCTTGCATTTTTCTTGCACCTAGGGCGGGACGGCACAGCGACGCTTGCGGCGGCGAGCTTGCTTATTTCGTCTCTCTTCTCGGTTAGCTCTCCTGCTGGCAGGGCGTACGTCGGTGATGTGGTCGAGGCGCAGGACGCCCAGCCCGCAAACGGATTGTTACAAAGTAGCTTTTGGCCCGCCTACTTTATCGGTGCGGGAATTCAATCGGCGTTACTGGCGTACCTTAGCATTCAAGCGGCCTTTTACGTTGTAGGGTGTGCGTTGACGGTGAGTGGGACGTTGCTTACCCTATTGCCAGCGGCAGGACGTGTGCCGCAGGGGAAAACATGGAGTTTTGCGTCTGACCTGCTGAATGGCTACCGTTCTCTGGCCGCCGATAAACTGCTCCACGATCGTGTCATCACTTACGCCATTTATACATTTTTCTGGCGAGGCGTGTTGCAGGTTTGCATACCCGTTGCACTACGTGACAAGTCTCCTTCGCATGCCGATGTGTATGGCGTACTCATGCTGACGAACGGTATCTTGGAGATGCTCATCACTTTATGGATCGGGCGCAGGTTGTCGTCCAACCCGCTAAGGCTCGCCCATCTCAGCGAGGGCATTCTGGGAATTGTTTTTGTTCTCCTTGCGGTTACCTACGTAGTCAGCGCTCCAATAGCAACATTGTTCGGGATAGTAGCACTGGTCAGCTGGTCCGCCGCTTGCACCGATGTCCCAGTACTGACTGTGATTCAGCGTCAGGTAAGCCGGGAAAACCAGGGGAAAGTCATGAGTCTCTGGTTCTCGGTTGGATCTTTGGGTGGCGCGCTGGGTACACTCAGCGTTGGCGTAGCTATGCCTTATGTCAGAACAGATTTGGCCATGTGTGCGGTTGGTGCAACGCTTCTAACGTTTTGTGTCTGGTCGCAAGTGAAGATTGCCCGATTTTCGGCCCGGGACCCGGCATAGCGGTCGTTATGCGGCATTTTACAATTAATGAGGTCATCGAATGTTTGACGGATCCGTGGTTGCGCTGGTTACTCCCATGTTTGCTGATGGTTCGATAGACTGGGATTCACTATCAGGACTGGTTGATTTTCATGCCTCGAACGGCACTGCCGGAATCGTAAGTGTCGGAACGACAGGGGAATCGCCGACTCTGGATGTCGATGAGCATCTGCGCGTGATAGAAAGGACAATTAAGGCTGCGAACGGAAGAGTTCCGGTCATCGCTGGGGCTGGAGCAAACTCGACTCGGGAAGCAGTTGTACTTACGGAGGCGGTCACGGCGCTCGGTTGTCAAGGTATCCTTTCAGTGACGCCTTACTACAACAAACCGACGCAAAGAGGCTTGGTGGAACACTATGTGCGGGTGGCGAATTCAACCGATCTGCCGGTGATCCTTTATAACGTCCCGAGCAGAACCGGTACCGATATGTTGCCGGTAAGCGTTCAGGAAGCGGCCAACCGATGCAAGAATATCGTAGGCATTAAAGAGGCCAGCGGAGCGGCGACGGCGAGTCGGACCGTCGAGCTGTTGGAACGCTGCGGCAAAACGTTCAATGTGTTCAGCGGTGAAGACAAGTTTGCTTGTGACGCTATTCTGGCAGGTGCCAGGGGCGTTATATCAGTGACGGCAAACGTAGTTCCCCGGTTAATGGCTGAGATGTGCAGATATGCGCTTGCTGGAGATCCGGGAGCAGCTCGAGATACGGACCGCCTGCTCGCCGGGTTGCACAATCAACTTTTTGTTGAACCGAATCCTATACCGGTCAAGTGGGTTCTGCATCGAATGGGCCTGATCGATTCGGGAATTAGATTGCCGATGACGTGGCTATCAAATGAGCACGAACCGTCCCTGGCGTCTGTATTGGATGAGTTGGAAGGGACTTAGCGCCACGGTTTTGCATTGGAAATGATTTGCCTTGCGTTTTCAATCCACGAACGATAGGGATCCAGATATCGAGTACCTTAATTGTATTAGCCTGGACCGGACCTGACAGGGCTTGTAAGCCAGAACTGCAGAAATTTTCGAAATTGTTTTGATTCAGCGAGTTAGCCTCTGTTTGCGGGCGGCAAAGGCCTGATTCATTTGCCGCGCGCGTTGGATTTCGTCGCCATGCAGGTAGATCGAAGTCGTCGCGATTGAAGCATGTCGAAGGTTGTCGCGTACAGTCGTCAATTCAGCACCACGTATGAGAGCATGGCTCGCATGACTGTGGCGCATCCAGTGAGAGCTCGCGCGGCACAGCTTGTCGGCGGTCGCAGGCTGTTCGGGCTGGATTACGTCGGCTGCCTGCATGAAGAATCGTCGCATCACGCGCCACAGGCGGGAGCCAGCAATGCCGGCGTTACCGTCCTCGCCAAGGCTGGCGACCAGCGGCGTCTTCGGATTCCAGCGTTCCGGCGTAACTGGGAGTTTTCGCCGGACGAGATACTGGTCGAGCGCAGTACGCGCAAGCGGCGGCAACGCCACCTTGCCGGGCTTGCCACCCTTGCCGACCAGATGCAGCCAGTGATCGCCGCGCTCGTCAACACGGACATCGGCCAGCACGGCGCCAATCAGTTCGCTTGCGCGCAGGCCCGTCGCATAGCCGAAGTCCAGCAGGAAACGTAGTCGCTGTCCCGCCGGCTCAGACCACCCGTACGACCACTCGAGGCTGTCCGCGATTGCGCGTAGCAGCGCCCATTCGCCTTCTCGTAAAGGGTCGCCATTCAACCGAATCGCGCGATCGAGGCGGACCAACCCAGCGCTCGCGAGGTGTCGGCCGGCGCAGGAAGGCACGGTACGCGATCGCATCATCGGTCGTCAGCGAGGACAGTGCCCGTCCGCGTTCGACGATGGCCCACAGGATCAGGCGCTCGGCTTCCTTCCTGTAGGCGCGTTGCGTGGCTGCGGTCTCGTGTAGTGCGAGCCACGCCTGCACCGCCTCGTAGTCGTTTGTCGCGTTCAGCGTGCAGGCATGCCGCGGTGCCCGGAAGCTGCACCGCGAGCCATCGACCTCGTGAGGCAGGTTCAATTGTTCCCACGGCACGATGCCGCTCGGTTGCGCGACGGCGATCAAGGCTCGGGCGCGTTCGGAAAGCTGCGGATGAAACGCGAAGAACGCTTCGATCTGTCGCGCGACCGTCACGCCCCAGCCCTTCGATTACTGTCCACCAGCGGCGCCGCCGTGGAATCCGCACGGCGACCGGCCGCTTTCGCTGGACCTGGCCGACCGCAGCCGCGCTCGCGGCCACCGGTTCGCTGACGGGATTGATGACGGGGATGCACGGTGTCGGTGGCGGCTTCATCATCGTGCCGATGATGCGCAAGCTGACGGACGTGTCGATGCACGGTATCGTCGCGACTTCGCTGATGGTGATCGCACTCGTCGGCAGTGGCGGCGTTCTCGCGACGGCCACGCACGGCGCAACGCGTCCACTCGAAGTCGCGTTGTGGTTCACTGGCGCCACCGCCGCCGGTATGCTCAGCGGACGGATTGCATCGCATCACATCGCCGCGCGTCAGGTGCAACTGGGCTTTGCGAGCATCCTCGTCTGCGTGGCGCTCGGCCTGCTGGTCAAAGCGGCACTGATGTAAGCGCTGCCGCTTCCCTCCAACCCACACGACAGTCAACCTGAACGATGATCGATCTCGACCATTTCACCCCGCTCGCGTCCTTGTGCGGAGGCCTGCTGATCGGCGCCGTGGCGGCGGCGATGGTGCTTTTGCTGGGCCGCATCGCCGGAATCAGCGGGATAGTCGGCGGCCTGCTGCGCTGGACCAGGCAAGACGGCGCATGGCGCGTCGCCTTCGTTGCCGGGCTGGTCGCTGCCGCGGTAATCGCGCGCGCGGTCGGTGCGCCCGTCGCGATCACCGTCGACGCGTCGTGGCCGGCCGTGATCGCGGCCGGCTTTCTGGTCGGCATCGGCACCCGCTATGGCAGCGGTTGCACGAGCGGACACGGCGTGTGTGGCATTTCACGCGGCGCCACGCGCTCGCTCGTAGCGACGGCGACGTTCATGGCGGCCGGCTTCGTCACCGTCTATATCATGCGACATCTTCTCGGAGCCTAGGATGGCAACAGTCGTTTCATTCGTATGCGGGCTGCTGTTCGGCTTCGGCCTGCTGTTGTCGGGCATGGCCAACCCCGCCAAAGTGCTGGGCTTCCTCGATTTCGCAGGACGCTGGGACCCGTCGCTCGCGTTCGTGATGATCGGCGCGGTGGCTGTCGCAGCAATCGGCTTCGCGATCGCGAAGCGCCGCGGCAAGTCGCTGCTCGGATTGCCGATGCAGATTCCCGCGTCAACGCGCGTCACGCGAAGGCTGATGGTGGGCAGCCTCGCGTTCGGCGTCGGTTGGGGAATTGCAGGGTTCTGTCCCGGCCCGGCGCTCGTTGCGCTCGGACTCGGGTCGGTGAAAGCGTGGGTGTTCGTGGCGGCGATGATTGCGGGAATGGCGGTCTTCGAGTCGTTGGAACGGCGCAGACAGGCGGCCTTGGCAACCGGCCCTTAACCTGGCCTTAAGGCGCGGCCGTGTACGATCTGTTTCGACTGAATCCAACTCACAGGCTCCCCTATGCAAGTCTCCACTGAACACGGCTATGACATCGTCGCACGTTTGCTCCATTGGCTCGTCGTCGGGCTGGTTGCCGCGCAGTTCGTGATCGGCTGGACGATGCCGGACGTGCACCGCGATACCGTGCCGGACGGCGAAATCGCCTGGCACCTTGGCGTCGGCACCGCACTGCTCGCAGCGATGGTGTTGCGGGTGCTGTGGCGCGTGACTCATCGGTCGCCGCCGGACAGCCTGCCGCCGCTGTTTCGCGCCGCTTCGAAGCTCACGCACCTCGCGCTGTATGTGCTGCTCGTGCTGGTGCCGCTGCTCGGCTGGATCAACGCTTCGTCGCGCACGTGGACGGTGCGCCTCGCCGGACTTGCTTCGTTGCCCTCACTGTCGGCACCGGGTTCGTCATTCGGACATGCGATGGGCGATGTTCACGGCGTCCTCGCTTGGGTGCTGTTCGGCGTGATCTGCCTGCATATCGCAGCGGTGATGTTTCATCAGTTCGTCGCCGGCGACCGCGTTCTGCAGCGCATGAAGATCTAGCGCGACACATATCGCCCAAGCTGGAACGACTTGATTTCCGCCATGTCCTGAGTGACAACATAAGGTCCGAATATTCCGGCCTACGCGGCGAGCCTGATGAGCGAGCTGCAAAGTGGCTCGTCTTGAGAGCCCCCCGCGCGACGACTTCACTCTAGCTGTGCGACGCCAAAGAGCGGCGCCTCGCCGCTCTTTGGTGCGTCGTATTTAACGCGGATCCGACAGCGTCTGATTGAGCGTCTGCCCAGCGATGATCACGTTCTGCAACGTAATGTCGTGCACGTTGTAGAGGTAGATCGGACCCGGCGTGCTGGCGCTCGCGGGGCCTGCGGCCACAGGCGTGCCGAAGTCGCAGTTGGAAATCGTCACTCCCGTGATTGCCGGTACGGTCGGCGCAGGCGCCGGACCGTTGTAGTCGAACGCAACTGGACCTTGTGCAACGATGGCCTGGAAACAGGAGCCGGTTGTACTGCCCAATGTCACGTTCGAAGCATTGACGTTCGCGATGTTGACGTTGTCAATGAGTGCGGGGCGTGTGCGAATCGCATCGGCGGCAGGCTGGTAATCGCAATCGAACGTGATCAGGCCGCCTTGAGACGCGGACGGGTTGGCGGCTGTTGCGGTGGCCACACCGATGGGCACGGTGCCGTTGATCGGACTGCCCGTCAGCATCTTGCTGCCGTAGCCTCCACCTGTCAGGCTCACGCCGTGCGGGAGCGTGACGCCGTTCACGTAGAAGTTCTTGACGTAGCCTCCACGGTTCATGTTCGTCTTGATACGGATCGCAATGTTCAGCGAATTCGTTGCCCAGAACTGATTGAGCATGGTCAGATTGCGCGCGTAGATGTTCTGCACGCCGCCACCCATCTCGCTGCCGAGCGTAATGCCGCCGTGACCGCTATTCATCATGCAGTTCTGGATCACATGGTTCTGCGCGGGTCCGTACTCCGTGTCGAGATCCTTGCCTGACTTGATCGCGATGCAGTCGTCGCCGGTGTTGAACGTTACGCTGTCGCACAGCACCGTGTTGCAGGCGTCGGGGTCGAAGCCGTCGTTGTTCGGTCCGATACTGTCGGCTGTCACGCCACGGATCACGACGTTCGTGCAGTCCGTCGGATGATGCTGCCAGAACGGCGTATTGTTGGTTCGGTAGTTTTCCATCAGCACGTTCGTGCAACCGATGAACTCAACCATACACGGCCGCAGATAGTGGCCGAGACCAAAGATTCGCTGCGCGACCGGCACGCCCGCTTCGGAGAGCGCCGGCAGGTAGTTCTGGTCTTGCTGCCACGGCGTAGCCGGATTGGTCAATAGCGTGTAGAGCGAGGCCGAAATGGTGGGGGCGACCACCATCAGATCGACGTTGTTCGGATTCGTATAGGCCTGGGACGGCGTGGTCGACCCCGCGCAGCCGTATGCCCCGCTGGAACCCTTGTAGGTCCACCAGCAAGTGCTGGTGTTTCCGCTTCCGGCGAACGGCGTCATCGCCTGACCGTTCAGCACCGAGGTCGGGCCTTCGCCAGTCACCGCGATGTTGTTCGCATTTCGCGCGTACACGGGCGAGCCGAAGTTCAGGCAGTCGTTCGCCTGCCAGCGGCTGTAGTACAGATTGCCGTTGGCGCCGCAGTTGACCGGACCGTCCTTCGCATAGTCGGCAGGATTCGGGCTGAAATAGATCGTGCAGTTCGCGCTCAGATGGAAGTTGACGTTGTTCTGCAGCACGATGGGACCCGCGCAATACCACGTGCCCGCCGGCACCACGACCCGGCCGCCACCGGCTGCACTGCAGGCTGCGATTGCCGCGAGGAAAGCGGCACGTGAATCGAACGATCCCGGTGCGTTGGTCGCGCCGGCCCCCGTACTCAGGGGCGATGAACTGCCGGTGTAGGGGTTGGCCTGGGCAATGACCGCGCACGGTTGCGCACCGTACTGTTCGACCTGGAAATCGACGGCCGGGAACGCGCTCTGCGTGATTTTCTGCAGCGCATTAATGATGTTCGTCGCTGAGCCGTTGGGACCCCAGATCGGGTCGGCCGCAGCCGTTGACGGCGTGCTTCCCGTCGCTGGCGTGGAACTACTGCTTCCGCCTGCCGCGGCAGCGGAAACTCCGCCGCCGCAAGCCTGCAGGAGTGCGCTGCCGGCGAGCGCGCCTCCGAGGCCAATGAAGCCACGGCGCGAAATGCGCAAGGTGTCGCCCGTTGCGGGCGCATTTTTATCAAGATCGCACGACAGCTTGGACATGGAGTCCCCTCCGGACAAATAGGTGTAGGCGCACGAGAGAATCGTCATCGCGCATGTTGTATGACAAGTCTAGAAGAGTAAAGACAAGACGCGGGTCAGTACATATCGTGGAAACCCTTACTAAATGTTTCCTCGATAGCATTCGCGAGGTGTGAAGAGGGTTCGGATCGCTTTTGGAAACTCGCGCAGGCGCTTCGACTAGAATAATTTCGACGTGCGGCTCCGGATTCGATGCACCACACCCGTTAATAGGTATCGCCATGAACGACGGAAGGCTCGTACTGCATGCGCGACATCGGGTTGAGGGCGGCGGCTTGCTGGTCGCCGCAGCCTGCTGCCAGGCTGCCAATAGGCACAGCGCTTTGCATATAAGCGATCGATGAAACCGCGATCCGCCGCCTGCACTGCTGTCCTGATGATCGCAACGTGCATTGCGGGCATCATGCAGACCTCACCAGTAGCGGCACAGGCATGGCGCGACCTCGCGCCGCAACCCGCACCGCAGGCGCCGCGAAGCGCGTCGTCACCCTCCTCCCCGGAAGCGCAGGCCGAGTCCGCACGGATCGCTGTCGAGCGGCTTGCCGGGCTCGTCTTCGAACCAGCCGGCGCGTCCGCGGCGGCATCGCCGAGGCAGCAAGGCCGTATCGTCGCGCAAGGATTGCCCGTACTCGACGCCGCCTTCCTGCAGAGCTTCGCCACGGACCTCGACAAGCCGCTGACCTTCGGCCGCCTCGCCGAGATACGCCGCGCCGTGGTCGCGCGTTATCGGGCGGCGGGAAAGCCGCTCGTCGACGTCTACGTGCCGGAACAGGACGTGAGCTCGGGTGTCGTGCATATCGCCATTGCCGAATTCAAACTGGGTCGGGTTCATGCCAGCGGCAACACCTACTTTTCGAGCAGGCTTCTCGAACGTGAAATGCCGCTCGAGCCCGGCGGACCGGTCCTGCAAGCGGCGGTCTCGAAGGGACTTGCGGTGCTCAACGCGAATCCTTATCGACGGGTCGATGCTGTTTTTGCGCCCGGTGAGGCCGCCGACACGACCGACGTCGTGTTGCAAACCGAAGACCGGCTGCCGCTTCGCGTAAGCGCGGGTTACGACAATGAGGGCGTGCAGGAGCTCGGCCGTGATCGGTTCTTTGCAGGCATAGGCTACGGCAACCTGCTTGGTCTCGATCAGCAGATCGCCTATCAATTCACGGCCAGCAACGATTTTTTCAGCGGCAATCCGAATATCGAAGGCCGCCCGAACCGCGCCCGCTTCACCGCGCACGCGCTGAACTACACGGCGCCGCTGCCTTGGCTCGACAGTATCGAGTTGTTCGGCGTCTACGCGCAGAGCACGCCACGGTTGCCCGACACGTATGGGCAAACGGGCATTTCTGCGCAGTTCAGCTTTCGCTACGACTTGCCTCTGCCGACCATCACGGACACGACACAGTTGATCCAGATCGGATACGACTTCAAGCGCAGCAACAACGATCTGGAATTTGGCGGCTCCCAGGTTTTCAACTCGAATACGCACATACATCAGTTCGTGTTGTCTTACGACATCAGCAAACCGACCGAGGCTGGCACGGCGCACGCCGCGGCGACACTCGTCGCCAGTCCGGGCGGACTGGATGGCAACAATCAGGACGAGGCATTTAACGCCGCGCGGCAGGGCGCGACGGCTCGCTACGTCTATATGCAGTTGACAGCGTCTCGTGCCACCGCGCTTGGGGCTGGCTTCACGCTGATCACGAACGGAACGTTTCAGTGGACGCCGAACACGTTATTACCGAGCGAGGAGATGGGGCTCGGCGGGGAGTCCAGTGTGCGAGGCTACGACCCATACGTCACGCTCGGCGATCGCGGCTGGAACATTCAGACCGAGGTACGCACGCCTGCGATCTCGCTCGGCGCGAGCAACGCAGTCGTGCAACCCTTTGTGTTTTTCGATGCGGGCCGCGTATGGAGCACGATCGACCAGCCAGCCGAAGCTAACCCCGGTCTGCTCGCGGGCGTCGGCGCGGGCGTGCGCGTCCAATGGTCGAGATTCGTGGATTTGCGCTGCACCTATGGCGCGCCATTACGCTCGGCGACACCAAACGGATCGAAGGCGCCGATCGTGCTCTTGTACGTGTCGGTCGGAACGTGAGCCGTCGATAGATGCCCCATGTTCGACACGGCCCGCCGCCGTGTCTGCCTTCATTGCGCCGTCAGCCGGCCGAGTCCGAGCCCTGCTCGGGCTCCCAACCGCGCGCGGCGGCGAGACAGGCGCGGACTTCTTCATCGGTCGTCTGGTCGAAATTCACATAGAACCCGCCGATCCCCATCAACCAATCCGGCTGCAGCACGCTCACGAACGCGTGCGCGATTCCTTCGAATGCCGTGCACGCATCGGATTGCGACACCGGGACCGCCACCACGATCCGAGCGGGATGTCTGCTGCGGAGCGCGTCGAGCGCCGCATGCATCGATGCCCCCGTCGCGATGCCGTCGTCGACCACGATCACCGTCTTGCCCTGTACTGGCACCGGCGGGCATTCCCCACGGTACGCCAGTTCCCTGCGCGCGAGTTCGGCTGTTTCGCGCGCGATCACGTCGGCCAATTGGGCGTCACTGATTTGCAGTTCGCGAAGCACCGACCTTTCCAGATGAAGGGCGCCCCCCGTCGCGATGGCGCCCATCGCCAGTTCCTCGTCTTGCGGCGCCCCAAGCTTTCTGACGACGAGAACGTCGAGCTTCGCATGCAATGCCCGTGCAACTTCGAACGCGACAGGAACGCCGCCGCGCGGCAGAGCCAGCACCACCTGATCGCCGCGACCCTGATAGTCGCGCAGTGCGTGGGCCAGTTGTCTGCCAGCGTCGGCGCGGTCGCGAAACAGGTTGCCCATCGCTTTTCCTCCCGCAACGTCGGTGCGCGTTGCCAGAGCCACTATGCCATCAATCGGCTGCATCAAGCGTCCTCCTGAACGGACAAGTTTTCACGGGTCTCGCCGGCGATGCCGATACCCCACCGCTTCCGAAGCACGTGCCCGAGAACCCCGGGGCGCCATCCGACGAAAACCCCGGCACGAATGCGAACTCGTCGTTGACCGTGATCAGAAAATCACGGTTGTAGCGCGATGGCGCGAAGATCGTCATCGAGCGGAAGAACTGCGACGTCTGGAACGGACGGTCGAGGTCCAGGCACTGCGTCGGGACCATGGCGCGGCACGGCGTGCAGGGCATGCCGGAATGCCCGCGATTTGCCGCGCCCCTGTTCACATAGGCGTGAACGCGACCGAATATTCCAGATGATCCTTTACGCCTTTTACCCCTGGCACCCGCGCGGCGGCGAGGATCGCCTGGCGTTCTTCCTCGGAGCGCACCGCTCCCGAGCAATGAGCGACGCCGTCCGTGACGATCAGGCCGTCGGCGGCCATCGCCCAACGATGTCCGTCGAGTTCCTTCGTGATCGCGCTGCGAATCTGATCGTCCGACGGTTGCGCATCGAGCTGCGCGGGTGCGCAACTCGCGAGCGCGCGCACCAGATTGGCCCTGCTGACGATGCCGACGAGCTTGCCCTTGCTCAAGACCGGTAACCGCTTGATGTGCTTGCGCCCAAGCAGTTCGGCGACCGCGCCAAGCGGCGTCGATTCGTCGACGGTGACGGCCGGGGCGCTCATCACGTCACGCACCCGAATCGAACGCTCCTTCAGATACTCGACCGCGAGTTGACGCGTAGGCGCGAGGAACTCCGCGAGCCACGAGCGCCGCTGCGTTTCGGTGCCGGTTTCGATGCGCCGGAGCAGATCGCCCTCGCTGACGATGCCAATCACGCTGCCTGCGTCGTCGACGACGGGCATGCCGCTGATCCGGCTGTCGGCAAGCATCTTTGCCGCGTCATAGACCGAACTTTCCGCTGCGATTGAAACCAACCGGGTGGTCATGATGTCCGAGGCTTGCATAGTGATCTCCATATCGAGTGCCCTGCGCTGTCGCACAGGGGTGCAGGCAGGCGCGAGGCGAAGCAATTGACAGGCGCTGAAGGACGCGTCGCCGTGCTCCCTTCGGCGCCAACTTCGAATCCGCTCGCGCGGCGCGCCGCCGCGACGAAGTCCTCGTCGACCAGTCGTTGCAACGCGTCGATTCCGCCGTGCCATGCGCCTATCGCAAAGATCCGGCCACTCGTGATGAGCCCCGGGTTCGAGTACAGCCCAATAATCGATGCGTAGCGGCGGACCACCGTTGATTTGCATCAAGCATCAAGCCCGCCCTCCGCTGTCCAAGCGACGGTGACGGCGTCCATGTCGATGCGCCACCTGGTGAATTCGCACTGCCGACTGCGATGCGGCGGTGAATTACCGGTCACCCGCTCCACGAACGTCGCGTCAAAACGCAACGCTGAACGCTGTCACGAATTCGTCGAGCCGCGCGCGATCGAGCCCGTCGATACCGGCGGCAGCGACCCTGCCGTTTCCTCCGAACTTCCTGCAAAGGACGTCGGCGCCTCGCGGACAATCGAGCGGAGCCCGTACGCTCGCCGTGTATCGGCCATCGGCGCCGGCCGTCAGGACCGCGTGCGCTCGCGCCGGGTCGCGTCGCGCGACGAGATTGGCGAAATCACCTCGCACGCGCCGCGCCCACGCCGCGTCGGGAAGAATGTGCAGCGTTCCATTGGCGAGCCGCCGCGTTACCGCGAGTCCCAAGGCCAGTTCGAGGTCTTCCGTTCGTCGCGCCTGCAGTTCGGGCAGCACGCCGGTCGATGCAATGAACTCGAGCGGATCCGAATAGGGTTGAATGGCGCGATACATCTCGACAGGATCGACGGCAAGATCGACAACGCTGTCCCCGTAGGCGTTGTAGTTGATCGCTTCGCCGAGTTCGCGCAGTTTGCGCTCATCGGACGAGTTCACCGCGCACGCACTGGCGGCCCGATGCGCTGCCCGATGCAGGTTGTCGCCATAGGCCGCGACCACCGCCCATCGCGTGTACCGGCCTTGAAGATGGCGGTCCACGATCAGCGCAGTGCACCTATCCGGTGACGTATCGATATGCGTCGTCAGCAGCGCGTGTGCGGGGATGGGACCGGGGAAATGATGATCGAAATAGTCGATCTTTACACCAAGATCCAGCAACGCGATGAGTGGCTCGCGGTTCGAGTCGAGCGAAATATCCAGCACGGTCACGCTGTCGCCCGGCTGCGCGTTCGCGCGTTGCAGAAGCATTATCTCGCGCTTGGCTCCCGTGATCAGGATGGTGTCGGCAGGCTCGGCGAGCCGCAACTGATGCAGCGCGCAGATGCCGTCGGCATCGCCATTGAAAATATCGAATCGCTTCATCCGCTGCTCCACCGGCGCGTTGCTGCCACGATCGCACGCCGCTCGACTGCGGTCAATCGGTGACCCACGCTCCATTTCGTATGGAAGCGTACAGGCAGTTGCCGACCGACTGGCGATGCCCGGCTACCGCCTCGTTGATACAGATCAAGCCGGTTACCATACCCGATGGCTTAAATGAGTAGACGATTCCGGCTCGCGCGCAAGGCGGGCGCCGGCCGTCCCACCACGCGGAGGTCAACCGTGCCGAATGAGACGCTCGTGCTTCACCAGGACGCCCGGCAATGGCTGCTCGATGGCATCAATGCGCTCGCCGAGGCCGTCAAGGTCATGCCTGGTTTCGGGGGCCGCAGCGTGATCGTCGAACGCGCGCCCGGCGTGCCGCTCGTCGCGAATTCCGGCCTGGTTGTCGCGGGCTCGGTCGACTTGAGCGGCCGCCACGAAGAAATGGGCGCGCAGCTGCCCGCGAGGTGGAGTCCGGCATGAGTTCGCCACGGAGTCGCAAGCTTTCTTCACCACGCGCCAATGCAGGCATGCGCGGCATCCAGCATCTCGCCAACCGGGTCCGCGCCGCGCGCCGCAGCGTGCGCGGACTCGACGCGACGCTGCGCAGGCCGGGCACGTACCGTCATCCGGCGGGCAGGATCGTCCGGGTCGAAACGCACATATCCGTCGTGTATCTCGCCGGGCGCTTCGCGTACAAGATCATCAAACCCGTCGCCCCGGGTTTCGCGGACTTTACCGCCACCGCGACCCGCAAGCGCTGCTGCGAAGCCCAGCTCCGTCTGAACCGGCCGCTCGCGCAAGGTATTTACGCCGGCGTGCTGCCGATTGCGCGCCACGCCGGCGTGCTGACACTCGGGGACGGCGGCGTGACAGTCGATCACGCGGTCAAGATGCGCCGCTTCGACGAGGCGATGCTCTTTTCGAGTCTCGCGGCGAAGGGAGCACTGACGCCGCGCGACATCGACGGCGCGGCGAAGCGGCTCGCCGACTATCACCTGAGGGCGCCCCGCAACGCGCCGTCGTCGCGCTACGGCAGCGCCACGCTGGTGCGAACGCAGATCGAAACGATCAACGCGGCGCTGCTGGCCAATTGCAGCCATCCCGCGCTGCCCGGCATTGCCGCGTGGTGCGCGCGACAGCTCGACCAACTCGCGCCGCTGATCGAGCGGCGCCGCGCCGAGGGTTTCGTGCGGGGCTGCCATGGCGATCTGCATCTGGACAACGTGGTTCGCTGGCGCGGCGCAATCGCGATGTTCGACTGTATCGACTTCGACGATGCGCTACGCTGGATCGACGTCGCAGCGGACGTCGCGTTTCTCGTGATGGACCTGTGCGCGCGAGCGGAGCCCCGTCTGGCCAATCGACTGTTGAACCGTTGGCTGGAAACGTCGGGCGATTATGCGGCGCTGTCGCTGATGCCTTTGTACGTCGCCTATCGCGCGCTGGTGCGGGCGTGGGTCGCGTGCCTGAAAGCGGGATACGTAGCGGGCCGCAGCGTCGTCATCCCGGATCCGGCCCTGCGCTACCTCGAGGTGGCACGCGCGCAAACGCAGAAGCCGGGACCCGTTTTGCTGCTGTGTCATGGCTACTCCGGTTCGGGAAAATCGGTCGCGAGCCGGGCCCTTGCGGACCTGTGCGGCGCGGTGCGAGTGTCGAGCGATGCCGAACGCAAGCGTCCGCGGCCGGCGCCCGACGCGCAAACCTCGCTTGGCGCCGAACACTACACGCCAGCCGCACGTCACGCGATCTACGACCACCTTCTTCGACTCGCGCACCGCGTGCTGCAAAGCGGCCACAGCGCGATCGTCGACGCGACCTTTCTCGAGTTCCGTCACCGTGACACGTTTTTCGCGCTCGCCCAACGGCTCGGCGTACCGGCTCGCATTCTCGACTTTCGTGCCGAACCAACGGTGCTCGCGCAACGCATCGAAGCGCGCCGGCATGGTCCGCGCGATCTGTCCGACGCCGACACCGCGACGCTCGCGCGTCAACTCGCGAGCGCCGACGCACTGACGCCGGCGGAACAGGCGTTGACCTTGTCATTCGACACCGCGGTACCGATGGCGGCGTTCGACTCCCCCGCGTTCTGGCGACCCGTGCTTGCACTGATGCAGTCAGCGCCGTTTGCGACCCGCTGATCGTGTTCCGACGCGAAGCGGGGTCATTGATCTGCGCGCGTGATCGAGGTCGCGTCCGCGTCGATCACGGCTGGCCGAAGTGACACCTCACACAAACGGCCCGACTGCCCGCCACGGATAGCGGATAGCGGATAGCGGATAATGGATCGTGAACGAGACGCCGATCGCGAGACGGTTGGAGCCAGCGGTCACGAAATGCCGTTCGGATTGATCGGCGTGCGCGAACACGCGCCGATGCTCGGCGACTCCATCCAGATCGATACAGCGCAAAGCGCCGATTTCGCGATTGCGGTCAGGTTTCCCTGGCAATGGATGCAACCGGGAGAGATCACCCCATGATCAAGGTGTTGCTGGCCGACGACCACACGCTCGTACGCGACGGACTGCGCCATATCCTGCAGCAGGCGAGCGGCTTCGAAGTGGCCGGCGAAGCTTGCGACAGCGCGACGACGATCGCGCTGATTCGCGCGACGCAGGCCCACGTGCTCGTGCTCGACCTGTCGATGCCGGGGCGCAATGGCATTGAACTGATCAAGCAGATCAAGGAGGAAAAACCCGGCCTGCGGATTCTGGTGCTGACGATGCACGCCGAGCAGCAATACGCGGTGCGCGCGTTCAAGGCGGGCGCGTCCGGCTATCTGACCAAGGAAAGCGCGAGCGCGGAACTGGTCGGCGCGGTGACGAAAGTCGCGTCAGGGGGCGTTTATGTCAGCCTCGCGATGGCCGAACGCTTTGCCCAGAACCTGAACGAGCCTGCCGACGCGCTGCCGCACCAGCGGCTGTCCGATCGCGAATTCGACGTGTTCCGGCGCCTGGTCGAAGGCGAGAGCATCACCGAGATCGCCAACGAACTATGCGTCAGCGTGAAGACGATCAGCACGCACAAGACGCGCATCCTCGAAAAAATGCAGATGCCGAACGAGAACGGACTGGTTCGCTATGCGATCCGCCATAAGCTGTTCGACGACGGAAACGACCTGTAGCGCTTCTGCGCTGCGAGACCCGCTCAAAGCGTACGCGAGACATCTGAAACGTCGACCTGCCACAAACCTGCCACGGTACCCGGCGACACGATGACGACACGAACCGCGTGCTCGCGGGAACGATCCGAAAGGAGACTTCGAGATGAACGATGCCGCCCAACATGACGCGTGGGAAATCGGCGAACCGCACTTCCACGCCTCCACGCCACTGGAACAGCAGCTGCGCTTTGCGCTGCATTATGCGGTGCTCGCGCCGTCGAATCACAACACGCAACCGTGGCGGTTCATCGTCGGCGGCGAGACCGTACAGATCTGCGCCGACCGCATGCGCGCGCTTCCCGTGGTCGATCCTTTCGATCGCGAACTTCTGATGAGCTGCGGCGCGGCGTTGCTCAATCTTCGCGTGGCGCTGTGCCGTCTCGGTCTCGCTTATGCGATCACGCTGTTTCCATCGGAAGCCGACCCCGACATCGTGGCGCTCGTGCGCGTGTCGCGCGACGGGCTCCGCGACCCGCACTTGCACGAACTATTCGACGCGCTGACGGCGCGCGTGACGACGCGTGCGCCGTTCGCCGACGAAGCCGTTCCGGCCGCACTGCAACGCAAGCTCAGCGACGCCTGCGACGACGAGGGCGCGATTGCCTGTTGCGTGGAGCAAACGACCGCGCGCGAGGCGCTTGCGCAACTGATCGCCGACGCCGATCACGCGCAATTCGCGGACCCACGCTTCCGTCGCGAGCTCGCCAGCTGGATCCACCCGCGCCGGCGCGACGATGGCATGCCGGCTTACGGTACCGCTCTCGGAGCATTGCTCGACTTCGCGGCGCCGCTCGTCGGCCTGGCCGTCCGCGTATTCGATGTGGGCGCGGGACAGCCCGCCACGCATCAGCACCTCGTGCAAGGCTCGCCGCTGATGGTCGGCATCGCCACGATGCGCGACGACCGCGAGGCATGGCTCGCGGCGGGACAGGCGCTCGAGCGGATGCTGCTGGTCGCGGCGTCCGCGGGACTGACCGCTTCCTACCTGAACCAGCCGATCGAAGTGGACCCGCTGCGCGAGCGACTCCGGACGCTGCTGGGAACGGAGGCGATTCCGCAGCTTCTGCTCCGCGTCGGCCGCGGCCCGCGCGTCAGTCATGCGCCGAGGCGGCCGCTGGCCGATGTGGTGTCCTGACACGCGTGAGTCCGGGCACGCGTGGAAACGGTACCGATGGGCCCGTGATGAAGGTCGCGCGACAGCCAGACCGACGCCGGCATGGGCGATCCGACCGAAGAATCGCCATGTCATGCGCTACCCCAATGCCGCCACATGCTGCATGAACTGGACCTCAGCACTTCGCGATGGCCGCGCTTGAGCGAACGCGGCCAGCAACGATATCAAGCGGAAAAGCAGCGCGTTGCCTCACCTCAATGTCGGTTCGCGGGCTACACCGTTACCACGATCTTTCCGAATTGCCCGTTGGTTTCGAGGTAGCGGTGCGCGTCGACGATCTCGTCGAACCCAAAGGTGCGATCGATGACCGGCTTCAGCGAGCCGCTTTCGAGCCCCTTGAGCACGAACTCCACCGCAGCCTTTCGGCGCGTCGGGGCGCCACTCGTCAGCCAGATGTTGTGCGCCTTCACGGAAATCATTTTGGCGATCATCGGCAGCACGGGCAGCGTCGTGGCACGTTCGTCTAGCGCGCCGTACAGATACGCGATCCCCTGGAAGGACAGCGCCGAGACCAGTTTCGCGAAGTTCGGGCCGCCGACCGGATCGAACGCGACGCGAGCCCCCTTTCCATCCGTGATCCGCATGATCGCTTCGACAAGGTCCGACTCGTCCGTGACGACCACGTGTGCGGCACCCGCGTCGAGCAACTGCTGTCGCTTGCCAGCATGGCGCGTGACCGCGATCGACGTCGCCCCCGCGTAATTCGCTAGCTGGATCGCTGCCAGTCCAACGCTGCTCGAAGCGGCCGGTATGACGACATAGTCGCCGGCGCCCACCTTCGCATCTTCGATCAGCGCGCCATATGCGGTGACGAACATCATCCACACCGACGCGGCCTCGGCGAAGGAAAGAGATTTCGGATGCCTGACGACTGCATGGTCCGGCACGATGATGACTTCGCCGTAGGTGAAGTACTGATTCATCGAGAACGACGGGATCACATTGACCTCGTCTCCGGGCGCGAAACCGCCGACGCCTTCGCCCACCACGTCGACAATGCCGGCCGCCTCGTACCCGAGCCCGGCCGGAAAGCGGACGGGCTCGATGTACTGGTCGGTGCGCCACATCGATTCCGCGCGATTGAGACCGATCGCTTTCACGTTGATGCGAACTTCACCGCGGCCGGGGCCGCGGACCGATTCGTCGACGAATCGAAGCACTTCTGGCCCACCGGCCTCGGCAAACCTGACAGTCCGTGACATCACTACCTCCTGGATGGATTGATGGTAGAGCACTGCGAAAATTGCCACGTCGTTCCCGCGAGGGAATTCGATTGATAAGCGGGGAAATCCGAACAGTGCTTTTCGTCGTCGCCCCAGAACGCCGCCTCGCACAAAGAGGGTCGATCGAAAACTACGCGGTGGACGGATTGTCGCTGGTCATTCGCCTGATGATCGCAAGCAGTTCTTCGATATCGACGGGTTTGACGAGATGACTATCACACCCCGCCCCCGCTGAGCGAGTCACGTCCTCAGGCTGTCCGTATCCGGACACGGCGACGATTTCAAGACGCTTGCCGGCCGCCTGACGATCCCTCAGCCGACGCGCAACCTCATAGCCGCTGATTCCCGGCAGACCAAGATCAAGGAAAACGATCTGCGGCTCGAAGGCAGCGGCAATCTGAAGCGCTTCTTCCCCGCTGTGTGCGGTGCGCACATCGTGCGCGTCGAGAATCATTGCGAGCGACAGCGCGGCATCGCTGTTATCGTCGACGATCAGAACACGCAATGGGTCGGACGGCGGTCGACCTGCTTCGGCACCGTCCTTAGCCTGCTGGTTGCTGCCCTGGCAAACGGGTAGACGTATTTCGAATTCACTGCCTCTGTTCTTGCCTTCGCTCCTGGCGACAATGGTCCCGCCGTGCATCTCGGTCAGCGTCTTGCACACCGAGAGCCCGATCCCGAGACCGCCCCTGGACGGCTCGCCGTGGCAGGAACCCTGTACGAACAGATCGAACACGTGAGGCAGTGCGTCGCCCGAAATACCCGTGCCCGTGTCCGACACGGTAACGGATACCTCCTGACCGACGAGCGTCGCGCATACGACGATCCGGCCGCCCTCGTCGGTGTATTTGATTGCGTTATCCAGCAGATTGGAAAATGTCTGGGTGATCCGCGCCGGGTCACCGTGGACGTACACGGGGTGCGCGAGCGGCAGACGCACGATGTCGTGATGCCGCTGCAACGCAGCCGGCATCGTGATCTCGAGAGCATGGTCGAGTGCCAGCCTGATATCGAAGACCTCGCGCTTCAACTCGATCTTGCCGGTGGTGATCCTCGATACATCGAGCAGGTCGTCGATCAGATGCGACAGGTGGCCGGTCTGGCGTTCGATGACATTGCGCAGCCACTCACGTTTGGCGGGATCGGCTCCCGCGCCGTGGCCCAGCAGATGCGCGGCGTTACGCACGGGCGCCAACGGGTTGCGCAGCTCGTGCGCGAGCGTGGCCAGAAAGATGTCCTTGCGGCGATCGGCGTCCTGCAATTTCGCCTCTGCGTCGGTCCGCTCCGTCACGTCGCACAAGCTGCCAATGAACGTGTAATCGTCCTGCTGAACGGGCGGACGCAGATACCCGAACATTTCGACGGTCCTAAGCGCGCGGTCGGTGACGCGGTGCAGCCGGAACGCGACATGCACCGGCTCGCCGGAGACCAGCCGGGACTGAAAATGGCATTTCAGCAGTTCGACATCGTCGGGATGAACGACCGACGTTATGAACTCGGTTTCCGTCAACGGTCCCCTCTCCTCGGGCTGCCCGGTGATTTCGTACATCTGGCGGTTTTCCCACACGCCTTGTCGCGAGGCGCCACACCACTCGAAGATGCCGATGCCGGCCGCGCTCGTGGCGACACGCAGCCGCTCCTCGGTGAGCTTCAGCGCAGTCAGCGCCGTGTGCAGGCTGTCCTGCGCCGCCGCCACCTCGGCCGCCTGACGTTGCATTTGCGCCTCGATGGCGTTTTCGATCATCGCGCGAAACGTGCGCTCGACGATGTCGTGTGCCCGTATGTGAACGTCGACGGAAGCCGCAACCGGACCGAAATACGCGCGGATCTCGTCTTTCAGAAAGCGCTGCATCAGATCGATGTTGCGAAACAGATCCGTGACCCGCCAGCTCTCTGGCCAGAACCTGCCGGGGTACGCGACAGCCACATGCGCGGATAGTGACGCGTCGCTCTCGGCGACCAGCAGGGCGGCGCATACTTCGGCCAGCATATAGGCGAAACAGCCAATGAGTTCCTGCCCGCTGTCCGCATCGGTGTGCGCGGCCTGCTCCGAGGTCTCGGCGATCCAGCGATGCATCAGTTGCTCACGGGCACGCCCCAGCCTGTGCGCCAGCCCGTTTAGCGTGATCGCGCCTCGGGAATCCAGATCGAGATGCCGTTTCATCCAGGTACCCCCGGACAAAAGCTGTGAGCCCGCGATGCCGTCCCGGCACACCGGTTTGTGTCAGTCAACCTCTTTGTCATGGACCGTTTTAGTAGGTTACGCAGCGCGCGCTTATAAATAGTATCGCAGCATCCAGGGCGATCCGCCATGGCATGCGGGACAGGACGAACCATTAAAAGCTAGACGTTTCCGACGCAAGTATCCTCGCGTGCGCGTAAGATTGCCGGGAACGCGATGAAGACGCGAAGGAGCCATGGCGATGGAGGAACCCCGGAACCCGACGCGACAGAACGGCCCCAAGGTCGCGTTTGCCCTGCAAGGCGGCGGTTCGCACGGCGCCTTCACGTGGGGTGTGCTCGACCGTCTGCTGGAGGCTTCGTCGCAGGCAACCCCGCTCGATATCGCGGCGATCAGCGGCGCAAGCGCGGGCGGAATCAATGCGACGCTGTGCGCGGCGGGTCTCGCAACCAGCGGCGCGCCGAAAGCACGCGAGATGCTGCGCGCCTTCTGGGAAGCGGTATCGCGCGCCGGCGCGCTGGCGGGCAACGCGCTGCTCGGCTTTTCCGAACCCGGCCCATTCGGCGGCTGGAATATCGACTGGAATCCCGCCGCCATCATGCTGGAGGCCGTGGGACTCGTCACTTCGCCTTACGGCAATCCGTTTTACCGCGATCCGCTCGGGCCGGTGATTCGTTCCGCCCTCCCCGAACAGGATCTCGCCGCGCTCAATACCACGCGCGATGGCCCGCAACTGTTCATTTGCGCAACCGACGTACGAACCAACCAACGCGCAATCTTCACCCGCCCCGAGATTTCCATTGACGTATTGCGCGCTTCCGCATGCCTGCCGAGCGAGTTTCGCACCATCAGCGTGGGCGGCATACCGTACTGGGATGGCGGCTATCTGGGCAACCCGCCTTTGGCGCCGTTGATCGCCCATGCCCAGGACCTGATTCTCGTTCTCGCGAATCCGTTCGTGCGCCACGACATGCCGCCTAAAGACGCGCGCGGCATTCTCGACCGGCTCAATGAAATCGGTTTCAACGCGTCCGTCGTACTGGAGATCAACGCGATCGAAGCGGTCAACCGTGTGCTCGACTCGGTCGGCGAGGAAGCGGCGCGCAAAAGCCGCTTCAAGCCCGTCAGGTTTCACCTGATTCGCGACGACGATTTTCTCGCGAAGTTCGGTTTTGTTTCCAAGAGCAGCACGTCCTGGTCATTGCTCAAAACGCTCTTCGAGCGTGGCCGCGAAGTGGCGAACGTATGGCTCGAGAACGACTACGCGAAACTCGGGCAAGCGTCTTCGCTCGACGTCAAGGGTTCGTTGCTCGATCCGACGCTCAAGCACAGCGGCAACGCGAGCGCGCGACGAAACTGAAAAGGACGATTTCCATGCCGCGCACCGCATCGAGAGCGCTAGCGACGGCTTCGACGTCGGTCTGGAACCGATCCGCCATCGCGCGCACCTTAGCCGGACTGATCGCGTGTCCAGCCGCGGCTCCACGCTTGCGGCAGTAGTCTCAATCGCCTGCCCGCGAGATGACCCTCGCGATGGCCTCCGCAGCCGTCGCAACGTTGTTGTCATTGAGCGCGGCGACGCACATGCGCCCGGACCGGATCAAGTAGACGCCGTGCCGTTCGCGCAGCGTGTCGACCTGGTCTGCCGACAACCCGGTGTACGTGAACATACCGCGCTGCTCGAGGTAGCGCGCGAGCATCGTGTCCGGCACCTTGCCGCGCAGGCGTTCATGGATCTCCGCACGCATACGCATGATGCGCCGGCACATCGATGCAAGCTCTTGTTGCCATGATTGCCGCATTGCCGGTGTTGTCAGCACGCGCGCTACGATCTTTGCGCCGTGCGTCGGCGGATTGCTGTAGTTCGCGCGCACAGCGCTCGTCAATTGACCCAATACGCGCCCGGCAACGTCCGGCGACTCGCAAATCACCGACAGGCCGCCGCAGCGCTCCCCATACAGCGAGAAGTTCTTCGAGAATGAATTGGCCACCAACGCCGGCACGTTCTGGCGCACGAGTTCACGAATCGCCAATGCGTCCGCGTCGATGCCCGCGCCGAAGCCCTGATACGCCATGTCGATGAAGGGCAGCAGGGTCCGCTTCCTGATGACCTCGATCAGTTGCACCCATTGCGCGTCGTTCAGATCGACGCCCGTCGGGTTGTGACAGCACGCGTGCAACAGGACGACGCTGCGCGCCGGCAGCGCGTCGATGGCCGATAGCATCTCTTCGAACTTGAGCCCGCCGCTCGATTCGTCGTAGTACGGGTACGTGTCGACTTCGAATCCCGCGCGCTCGAAGATGAAACGGTGGTTTTCCCACGTCGGATCGCTGACCCATACCCGTGAGCCCGCAAAATAGCGCTTGATGAAATCCGCACCGACCTTGAGCGCGCCCGAGCCGCCCAAGGTCTGCACAGTCGCGATGCGCCCCTCGGTACGTGCCGTCGAGTCGTCGCCGAACACCAACGATTGCACGGCATCGCGGTAGTGGGCGAAGCCCGCCATCGGCAGGTACGGCTTTGGACCGAGCTCGGCGAGCAGTTGTCCTTCGGCCTCGCGTACGGCTTGCATCACCGGTAAGCGGCCTTGATCGTCGTAATAGATGCCGATGCTCAGATTGACCTTGTGGTCGCGCGAATCCTTCGCGAAGTTCTCGTTCAAGGTGAGGATCGGGTCGCCCGCATAGGCATCGATGTGTTCAAACATGCTGGTTCCCTGGATTAGGCCAAATGGTTGCAGAAACGCGGTGCCTAGCGCATCGGCACACCAACTGGTACGGAGGCGCCCGCGCGTCGATTGCGCAAGCGATAGCCGACGCCCAGCGCAACGAGCCAAACGGGGATCAGGTAGACCGACATGCGCAGATCCGGTATCAGCCACATCACCACCAGGATGCCGCCAAGGAACACCAGACACAGATAGTTGGTGAGCGGATAGCCCAGGCTGCGGAATACGGTCGTCTCACCGGCTCGCGCTTTCGCAGCGCGAAAGCGCAAATGAATGATGCTGATCATTGCCCAGTTGATGATGAGCGCCGAGACGACGAGCCCCATCAGCAGTTCAAATGCCTTGCCGGGCATCAGGTAGTTGATCACCACGCAGGTGGCCGTCGCCACGGCGGAAACACCCAGCGCGACGAGCGGAATCCCGCGGGCGTTCACCTTCAGCAGAGCGCGCGGCGCATTGCCCTGGCCTGCGAGGCCGTAAAGCATGCGGCTGTTGCAGTAGACGCCGCTGTTGTACACCGACAGCGCGGCGGTGAGCACCACCGCATTGAGCACGTTGGCGACGAAGTTGCTATTCATCGCGTGAAAGATCAGCACGAACGGACTACCGCCCGTAACGACTTTTTCCCACGGATACAGCGACAGCAGCACGCCGAGTGCGCCGACGTAGAAAATCAGGATCCGGTAGATCACCTGGTTGGTCGCGCGCGGGATGGTGTGCGAAGGATCTTCCGCCTCGGCGGCCGTAATGCCGACGAGTTCCAGTCCACCGAACGAGAACATGATGACAGCCATCGCCATCACGAGGCCCGACACGCCGTTCGGAAAGAAGCCGCCGTGGCGCCAGAGATTGGCCACGCCCGCGTCAGGGCCTGCGTGGCCCGAAATCAACAGGTAGCCGCCGAAGCCGATCATGCCGACGATCGCCGCGACCTTGACGATCGAGAACCAGAACTCGAGCTCGCCGTACGACTTCACGCTGGTGAGGTTGATCGCGTTGATGACGCAAAAGCAGACGAGCGCGGAGACCCACGTGGGCAGACCGGGCCACCAGTACTGCATGTAGATGCCAACGGCCGACAGTTCTGCCATTGACACGAGAACGTACAGCACCCAGTAGTTCCAGCCGGACACGAAGCCGGAGAATTGGCCGCAGTATTTGCCTGCGAAGTAGCTGAAGGATCCCGCCACCGGCTCGTCGACGACCATTTCGCCGAGCTGCCGCATGATGAAGAAGGCGACGATGCCCGCGATCGCGTACCCGAGCAACACGGACGGCCCTGCCGTCTTGATGGTCTGCGCGATGCCGAGAAAGAGGCCGGTGCCGATTGCGCCTCCTAGCGCGATCAACTGAATGTGACGATTCTTCAGGCCGCGCTGTAGCGTGCCCTGTTGCTGGTGTGCCACGATGTTGTCTCCTGTGTCCTGCGGTTGGTTCTGGACGCCACGCCTCGCTTTTCGCCTGCTCTGGTCGAGAGCTATCAACGGGGTTGTATGCGCGTCAAACCTTCAGCGTGCCCCGCTCGATCTGATCGCGTTCGAGCGACTCGAACAGCGCCTTGAAATTGCCTTCGCCGAAACCTTCATCACCCTTGCGCTGGATGAATTCGAAAAAGACAGGGCCAAGCAGCGGCTTGGAAAAAATCTGCAGCAGCAGGCGCGGCGACCCGTCTGCCGTCGTTCCGTCGAGGAGGATGCCGCGCGATTGCAATTCGCTCACCGGTTGACCGTGGCCCGGCAAGCGCGTCTCGAGCGCATCGTAGTAGTAGCTGTTGGGCCCCGTCATCAGCGGCACGCCTGCCATCTGCAGGTTGTCGATAACCGTTATCAGATCGTCCGTCAGGAACGCGATGTGTTGAATGCCCTCGCCATTGAAGGCCATCAGGAATTCCTCGATCTGCCCGCTCCCCTTGCCAGATTCCTCGTTCAATGGAATGCGGATCTTGCCGTCCGGCGCCGTCATCGCCTTCGACGTGAGACCCGTGTATTCGCCCTCGATGTCGAAGTAGCGTAGCTCACGGAAGTTGAACAGAGTCTCGTAGAAGTTGGCCCAATACGTCATGCGGCCGCGATAGACGTTGTGCGTGAGGTGGTCGACGAGGCGCAAGCCATGACCGGCCGGCCGCCGCTCGACACCTTCGATGAACTCGAAATCGATGTCGTAGATCGACTTGCCGTCCTCGAAGCGGTCGATCAGATAAAGCGGTGCGCCGCCAATGCCTTTGATTGCCGGCAATCTCAGCTCCATTGGACCGGTTGCGATTTCGATCGGCTGAGCCCCTAGCGACAGCGCGCGGGCGTAGGCCTTGTGCGAATCCTTCACGCGAAATGCCATGCCGCACGCACTCGGGCCATGCTCGGCGGCAAAGTAAGCGGCCGCACTGTTGCGCTCGCGATTGACGATGAAGTTGATTTCGCCCTGGCGGTAAAGCAGCACGTCCTTCGAACGGTGGCGAGCCACCAGTGTGAAGCCCATCTGCTCGAACAGCGGTTCAAGGACATCGGGTACGGGCGAGGCAAATTCAACGAATTCGAAGCCCATCAGTTGCATTGGATTGTCAAACAGGTCGGCCATGATCTCTCAGGTTCAGCAGAGGGTGAATGATTTGTGGCGAGCAACCGGCACCGAGTGGTGCCGGGTGTCGGAAAAATGAAAGCAAATTTCTCCAATCGCCACGCAGGCAGCGTCCTCGGACCACTCTTTCAACGCATTTGCCGGCCGCATCGCAGCGACATCTGGATTCAGTGTAAATTTTTATCGACGCAATTGGATTTCCTTGCAGACGCAGACAAACCCTGATTTGTGCATTAATATTTCATTTCAGTGGAGAACGAGGAAATAAAAGTGCAGGCAATCGACATCGACCGTATCGACGTGCGTCTACTGGAGATTCTTCAGTCCCAGGGGCGCATCTCCAATCTCGAACTTGCGGAGGCGATCAAACTGTCGCCCGCGCAAACGCTGAGGCGGCATCGCCGGCTCGAGGAAATGGGTGTGATCAAACGCTACGAGACGCGGCTCGACGCGCAGCTGCTGGGCTTTGGCGTAGTGGCCTTCATCCAGGTGACGATGGAGCGAGGCCATGTCCGCGACCTGTCGAAGTTCAAGCGAATGATCTCGGAACTCACCCAGGTTCAGGAATGCTTCGTCGTAACGGGTGATATCGATTACATGCTCAAGGTCGTGGCGCAAGACCTGAAAGCGCTGTCGGAGTTTCTGCTGGATACGCTGATGCGCATTCCGGGCGTGAGCGGAGTCAAGTCCAGCGTTTGCCTCGATGAAATCAAATGTACGGGCGCTGTCCCGTTGGCGGCCTAGCCCGCTGAGCGCGAGCGTCGCCCGTCACATTCCGGTGCTGCCCACTCTTATTGAATCGACTCGGAAACGGTACTGACGATCAACGAAAACAAACGGTCCATTTCACCTTCGATCTCGCTGCCGCTGAACGGATCGCGATTGGCGCCGAACGCCTCGTCCAGTTCCATCCAGTCGGCCGCAGTAAGAAAACGCAACGCGGCCGGCAAAATCACTTCCTCCTCCAGCCGCCTGTGATGGCTGTAAAACGCCGCGTATTCATCAACCAACGTCCGCAAGGCTGGCGCCGCCGAATACCCGGTCAGTTCATATCGGGTCAGCGCGCGGTCAAGATCACGTACCCGCGCTTCGCCTGCGACATGCTGCGCCTCCAGTTCGTCGATGACGTCGTCCAGTTCGTCCGTGCGTGATCGCAAGCGCGCAAACAGATATTTGTCTTCCTTCGGATGATGCACCTGCTCCGGATATTCCCGAATGTAGCAAAGCATGGCCCGCATCAGCATCGGTTCGGGCGCAGGCGCGCCTGCGGACAATGACGCGACAAACCGGGTCATGCCGTTGACCACCGCTGACAGCTGTTGATGTTCGCGAACAATGGTCTGCACCGCCCGCCGCGCGACTGGGTATTGCATGTGATTGCTCCTGAAGGTCACAGCTCCCAGGCGATGCAGAGCGAGGCACTAGTTCACCCTCCCGAGTTCACCCTCCCGACCGACCGCAATATCGAACGTCCTTGCGCGGTCAGACGCCCTCGCGCGCATCCAGACGCGAGCTTTTCCAGAAATACCAGTTGGCGCTCGCACAACGCGTCGAGATCGCCGGGATCGAAATTTTCTGGACGGGGGTTTGTCTCGAGAAGCATGAGCGTTGCGATCTCATGTGGGCTAAGCATCGTCGTCTCCCTGGCGCTGATGTTCCATGCATCATGGTCCTTCCTCGAAGGATAGATGCTCATCAAAACGTGTCGACGCGCATTTTGTCGCATACCTCGATGCCCGAATCCGGCTTCCCGGGGCAGGTCGAAGCCTCAGCATGCTGCCACGCTTCGTGTAGGACGTTCCGCCCCGATAGAGCCCAACCGCCCCGCAACACGGTCGATAGCCACGAGATGACTGAGTGCCTGACAGAACGTCTCGTCGAGACTGCGCTCCGCATCCAGCGCGACAACGCCGTTGACCTCGAACACGGCGCGATAGGCCGCCACCTGACGCGTCAGAAAGCTCATCGGCGGCGGCTGGTCGTTCTCGTCGTTCCTTGCCCGCACGCGACGGTGTGAAGTCGCGCCGGAAACGTTCAGACCAAAGGCGACGTCGGGACGCAGCAAATGACCGGCGATGCTGCGGAGCACAGGCGCAGTCTCAGCGGGATCGGAACGCGTGCCGATTTCAGCCTGAGAGGTGAATACGTAGCGGTCGCAGAAAACGACGTCGCCGCGTTCCAGTGCCGGTATGACCGTGTCGGTCAGATGCTGGACGAGGTCTCCCATGATGGACAGCAGAATGCCCAGCATGTCGACGCGCCGTCGGCTTACGTCGAGTCCGGCACCGGCGCTCGATGTATGCCAGTGGCTGTCCACCATATCCCGGAACAGCGCATCTTTGCGGATCCTACGGGTCGGCGTAAACGTCGTCACGCAGTTGAGCCCCGCACGCGTGCACGCGCTTTCGAGCCTTTCCATCAGTGACGACTTCCCCGCCCCATCCACACCGCACAAGGTGACCAGAACCCCCGGATAAGCATGCGGTTTGAGCTCGAGCGTTTCGAAGACACCATGCGACATGAAATCACCTCAGACCATAACTTCCCGAGACTCCGCCAGCATCTCGTCACGGGCCTCGATCGGCGCGAGGACCGCGGTGAAGTGCTTGAGCATCGACGGTGCCGAGACGATGCGCATTCCCCGGATCGCATCGCGTCGTTGGTAGACCCGGATCAACGCGGCGGCAACCGCCGCGAGGTGGCTATCGGTGTAGACGCGGCGAGGAATGGCCAGCCTCAGCAGTTCCAGCCTCGGGGCGCTGACAGTGCCCGTCGACGGATCTTCTTTCAGGAACGCCAACGAGCCCAGACCGACGGCGCGCACGCCGCCCTCCAGATAAAGCTCGGCAGCCAGCGCCTCGGCCGGGAATTGCGAGCGCGGCAGGTGCGGCAGGAAGGCGGCCGCATCGACGTACACCGCGTGTCCACCGGTCGGCCTCAGTATCGGAACGCCGCCGGCAAGCAGTGTGTCCCCTAGCCGTTCGACCTGACCTACGCGGTGTTGCAGGTATCGGTCGTCGACCATCTCGCGCAGACCGATCGCGAGCGCCTCGAGATCGCGGCCCGCCATCCCTCCGTAGGTGACGAAACCTTCGTACAGCACGAGCAGCGGCACGACCTGCTCATAGAGCGTGCGCGACCGTGTCGCGAGCAAGCCGCCGATGTTGACCAGCGCATCCTTCTTGCAGCTGAACGTGCAGCCCTCGGCATAGGAAAACTGCTCCTTCAGAATTTCCGCCACGGACCGGTTCGCATAGCCGCTCTCGCGCTGCTGGATGAAGTAAGCATTCTCCGCGCAGCGCGCCGCATCGAAGTAGACCGGAATCGCAAACTCATCGGCCAACGCCCTCACCGCGCGCAGGTTCGCCATCGATACCGGCTGGCCGCCGCCCGCGTTGTTCGTCAGCGAGACCATGATCAGCGGAATATTGTCGCGCCCTTCGCTTTCGATCACGTTGCGCAGCTTCTGCACATCCACGTCGCCCTTGAACGGGTGCTCGACAGCGGGTTGGTAGCCGATTTCGGCGACGCACGGTATCGCGGTCCCGCCGGCAATCGATACGTGTGCCTCGGTCGAATCGAACGGCGCGTTGAACGGCACCACCTGGCCCGGGCGCACGAGGGTCCGAAACAGGAAGTGCTCGGCCGGCCGGCCCTGATGGGTCGGCAATACGTAGTCGAAGCCGAGCATGTCCCGCACGGCCTGCGTCAACTTCGTGAAACTGCGGGAACCGGCATATGATTCGTCGCCGGTCATGATGCCGGCCCACTGGTTCGCGCTCATCGCGGAGGTGCCGCTGTCCGTCATCAGATCGATGTAGACGTCGTCTGCTTCGAGGCGAAAGACGTTGTACCCGGCGGCGACAAGCCGCGCCTGCCGTTGCTCGCGGTCGATCAGCCTGATCGGCTCGACCATCTTGATCCTGTACGGCTCAGGCTGGCTGTTTTCTAAAAGCATGCACTCCTCCTGGGTTGAAAGTACGCAGGCCACTGGATGACTGGCCGCTTCGGGCATCGCACACCGCATCAGGCACTTTGCTCGATCGGCACAACCTCGATCGGTGCCCAATCCGCATCGCCGCCGGCCGCCGACGTGCGGTGACACCCGCGAGCGTCGTGGGCCGCTTCGAAGCGTTTCTCGATCCGGTTCAGGATCGACCAATACGCGCCCCGTTCGCCTTGCGCGATCGCTTCGACCAGCGCGTCGTTCGCGTTGTAGTTGAACAGACTCGCGTTGGTCCCGAAGAACCGCCGATCATTGCCGATCAGATCGGCAATGAATTGCTGCGGGTCCGGGCCCAATGCGGTCGGCAGATAGAACAGCGGATGCAGCAGATCGTCGTTGCCTTCGATATGGCCGTGGAGATTCGGATTTCCGACATGCAGGCCTTCGCGGCGAATCATCTGCTCGAGCTCGGTGCCGGGGAAAATCCTCAGCCCGACCGTCACCGAAACGCGCTCCGGATCGACCCGCTTGATGAACTCGATCGTCTCGCGCGCGGTTTCCTGCGTCTCGCCGGGGGCGCCGAACAGCAGCTCGATGATGTGCTCGAGGCCGTGGCGCTTCGCCGTATTGACCGCATGCTCGATGTCGTGGGCGCTAAAGGTGCGGCGCAGTATCTTCAGCATCGTTTCGCTGGCGGTGTCGACGCCGAAGTTCATGCCGACGCAACCGGCTGCTTTCATCGCGGCCGCGAGTTCATCGGGAAACGGCCGCGGCATACCGTACGCATACCACTGGATTTTGCCGGCGAGCCCGTGCCGGATGATGGCCGCGCACAGCGCAAGAGGATGCGCGACGCTCAGATTGAATTCCGAGTCGTTGATGTGAAAGACGTTGACCCCGCGTTCTTCGAGCGATGCCATCTCGGCGACGACATCATCGGGTTCGCGCATGCGCACCGTGCGGCCTTTGATCAGCGGCTCGACGCAATAGATGCAGGAGCGATTGCAGCCACGCTTCGTTTCGATGCCGATCTGGCCGCCTTTGGCGAAGTAGTGGGGGTTGTCGACCAGCTCGCGTTTGTGAGGCCCGATGCTGGCCAGCGGTCCGCATGCGTTCGGGGCGAGCGGCGTAGCGCGCACCCCGGCCGTATCGCGGTAGACCACGCCGGGTATGTGCGTGAAACTCCTGCCTTCTTCGAGGCAGGTCAGCAGCTCGGGAAAGCTGAATTCGCCTTCCCTGACGATGCCGAAGTCGGCGTCGAGGTAAGCAAGCAGTTTTTCCGGCATCACCGAGTAGCCCGCGCCGCCCATCACGACCGGAACCGCGCGCGCGCGCCGAAGCAACGCGACGATCTCCCTGATTCTGTCGAGAAAGCTGTAGCCGCTGGAAAAATAGACGTCGTCGGTATTTCGCAGCGTCACCCCCCAGTAATCCGGCGCGGCGGTGCGGCAGTGCGCGGCAATGGCCGCCTCGCAATCGTCGGAGAAGCACAGGTCGAGCAAATCGAGCGCGAACCCGGCTCGCTCCATCGGCGCCGACAGGTAGTCGAACGCAATCGGCGCAATCGCCGGTTTGATCTGGTTCGTGTTGACGAAGGTGACGCGCTTGGCCATGTTCGATCGGTCTCGGTGGAAAGGTTCGCGAGGGCTCGCAGGAATGCGCCTAGACGGCGACGTCGATGGACAGCTTCTGGCCCGCGCGGGCCACCGTCATCTCGCTCATGAAATCGCTGAACCGATGCATCATCACCGCCGCGAGGTGCTTCGCCTTGTCCTCGCAGTCGGAGAATGCATAGAAGCCCGGACCCGCGCTGCTCATCCCCGCGTACACCGCGCCCTCGCGTTGCATCGTCTCGTCGAACTCACGCATCACGTCGGTCCGGAAAATGCCTTCGAGCACCTTCATGTTGCTCATGCTGTTGAGTTCCCAGCCGTGCTTCAGAAACGCGAACAGGTCGTTGCGATGCAGTGCCGGCCGCAATTTCTGTTCGATGAAGTTGCGCCACGCGATGCCGTAGCGCTTCTGCCACTCGACAAAATGCGTCGGCACGAAGCCCGCCTCGGTGGTGCCTGACATGTCCGCGCCTTCGCCATGGGCGCGCAGCGCTTCGGTCGATAGCGTGTCGTAGTTGCCAACGGCGGTGGTCACCCACAGGTTTTCCGAACTCAGGTTGCCGAGAAAACGGCCGTTGCCGTGCTTCTCGTCGACCCAGACCAGACCACCGAAGAACAGGCACGCTTCGCCGACGCCGGTCTCCAGTCCGAAATACACGTGCTCGTCATCCTTCGCGGTCTCGACGTAGTTGCGGGTGATCATTTCCCACATGTCGTGCGGCGAAAACGGTGAGCCGAACAACGCGTTCAAGCCGGCGAGCGTCGCGGTATTGAACGAGACATTCGAGCCGAAGCCGCTGTGCTGGTGCTGGATGCTGCGCACCCGATCGACGCGGATGTCGTCACGTGCGTAGCCGACGGCTCGCTTGAACAACTCGAGCATGTGCCGCCCGCTCGGCACGTCGCAGCCGCCCTCGCCGTTGGTCGTCTTCGTGACGGTGATCCGGTGTCCGACCGTGCTCGTCGATACGCCGAGTCCGCCGCCGCCGAAGCCGGGCGCCATTTGCATAAAGTCGAATACCGCGAAGTGAAGGCGCCCTGGCACCGAGACCTCGGCACGATCGTAGCTCGGTACCGCGTCGCGCTCCCAGTGCGGCAACACAGTCAGATTCGCACCCGGCAGGAACTGCCCCGCTTTCGCCTTCCATGCCTGATTCATTGCTCTACCTCCATCCTCGTGAGTATTCCCAAGCGATACGTTTCGCGACCATCAATGCGCACCACTCACTGTTCGCGCTCCTCGCGCACGGTTCGTGCCAGGCACGCTCTTGCAGCGCGACGTGAGTCCTCGTCAGAAGCAATGACGCAAGCGGGCAGCCAGATTTCAAAGGGCAGCGCGATACATGCGCACGTTTAGATGTTTGGACGTCGGCATACGTACCGGGCCGGTATCGAATGTCCCGCAGTCGATCTGCAACCAACAGATGCGCTTCGCCTGTTGGCCCGGCACCGACATCCAGCAGGCCGCGACGGGCTCGCCCGAACGTGCGTCGGCAAATCGCAGACTCCGCTTCAATCGGCGCGAAACCCGCGCGGCCCTTTGAGATCTGGGCACTTCGGTCCGTTCTTGCAGGGAATGAGGACGACCTTCGTGCTGCCGACGCACGACTGGCATGAACCCTGCAAAAAGCATCTCCACAGTTGGTGGCCGGCCTGCCTCGATTCCTTCTTGCCGTAGCCGAACCCGAATCGCGAGGCACCGGTCGATTGCCACTCGTGACTCGCCCTCTTGATCTTTGCCGGGAGCCGCAGATGACAGCAACCTTGAAGGACGACGCGCTGGCGCGACGCCACATCGATTGGCCGCGCGCCTTGCGGGCGATCAAGGCGTTGAGGGCGAACGTAGACGATATTCAGCATGCCTACGAAGTGATGATCGCGCTCGACGGCGGCCAGATGGAGGCGATGTACCAGCGTTTTCTCGGCGAGCCCGGCGCCGGCGCGCTGCTTGCCGAGCAGCCGTCACTGCTCGGCACGCTCGCGGATTCCGACGCGCTGCTGCGCTTGCCGCCGGGATCGTTCGGCCGCGCTTACATGGCGATGATGGAGCACAGCGGCTACAGCGCCGATGGTCTGCTGCAGGCGAGCCGGCTGGCCGCGGGCCTCGAAGAAATCCTCCCCGGCCCGGACCGTCAGTGGTTCATCGAGCGCACCGGCTGCATTCATGACCTGCTGCACGTGTTGACGGGCTATGGCCAGGACTGGGCCGGCGAGACCTCGCTTCTCGCGTTCGACTGCGGGCTCGAACCGATGCGCGCGCGCATCGTCGGTCTGCTCGGCACCGTGCTGACCGCGCCGTGGTGGCCGAACTTCTGGGTCCATCGTTTTCTGCGCCGCGCGTGGCTGCGTGGCAAGCGCGCGCGCATTCCCCTTTCCTACCGCTGGGAAGAAGCGTTGCAGCGGCCACTCGAAGCCGTCCGCCTGGAGCTGGCGATCGAGCCTGTCGCGCTCGCGCATCCACAGGGCATCCTGGCCGGCGGCCAGACACTGCCGTGGCGCTACGCCGCGTCGAGCAACGCGTGAACGGAAAGGGATCCAGCATGGCCAGCACACCAAGAAATGCGTCGACGCGCAACACCGTATTCGGCGTCGTACGCACGCAGTTACTGCGCGTCTGCCGCGAGCATCAGCGTGACTTCAACACTGAGATTCGCCTCGACAGTTCACTGATCGCCGATCTCGGCCTCGACTCGCTGTCGCTCGTCGAAGCGGTGGTCGCACTAGAGCAGGCGTTTGGCATCGAGCGTCTGCCTCTAGAAGCGTTGAACGAAGAACGCGCCGAAGCGTATTTCACGGTCGGCTCGCTAGTGGACCTGTGCATCCGGCACGCCGCCGTCCGTGTAGACGCCAATGAGGGGTTGCGCACATGAGCCCGCGCCTTTCGCTGGCCACCGCGCATGCGAGACGTGGCCGGCTTGCCGCCGCGGCAGCCGCTTTCGGCAACACGCTCGGCCGCTTGCCGCTGGCGGCAGAGGCGGTGCCGATCGCCGGCGCGTTCGTCTGCTCGCTGCTGCTATACGGACGGATAGCCGGCGTCGCCATTGAACCGGGCTGGCGCTTGCTGGCCGGTCTTGCGTCGTTTTTTTTGCTGTTCGTCCAGCTTCGCCTGATCGACGACCTCGACGACCTCGAACGCGACTATCCCGCCGGGCACGCGCTGTGGGCGCGACGCGAGGCGCGACGCACACGCCTCGTCGCCAGCCTCGCGGCAAGCGCGATCCTGCTCGTTGCGCTGAACGCCGGCATGGGGCACGCGCGAACGGCCGCCGCTGCCGCCACCGCACTGGCCTTCGCTGCGCCGTTCGTCTTCAAGCGGCTGCTCCCGACCCACCCGCTGCTGTGCCTACCCGCTTTCGAGGGCGCGCCCTTCGCCATCTTCATGTACGGCTTTTTCTTATGGCGCGACGTTGCTGGGCGCGAACTGAGCTTCTACGTCGTGGTGAGCGTAGCGGGATCGATGTGGACCGGCTACGAATTCTGGAAGTTCTCGCGCAAGGTCGGCACCACCGCACTGCAGCCCTATCTCCTGTCGGCGCGCGCCATTCGGATCGCGCTGAATGCCCTGCTGATTCTGGCGCTCGGCATCAACGTGTCGCTCTCGCGCCTGGCAAGCCTGTCGCAAACGTATTCGATCTATGCCGCAACGCTGCCGCTCGTGTGGCTCGTCTGGCTGAACGCGAGTTGGCCGGGCCCCGCGAGCAGACCGGGCCGGCCACGCTGGGCTGGCACCCGCTTCGTCGTCGCCGTCGAGCTCGGACTGCTGGCCGGGCTTCTCCTCAAATGACACGCAACCCTGGATGGTCACCCACGATGGATAAGCACGTTCTCGTCACCGGTGCGCGAGGTCTGTTGGGCGCCGAAGTGATCGCCCGGCTGACGGCAATCGGGTACCCGGTCGTCGCATTCTTGCGCTCCGATGGACCGGTTGTCCGCAACGACGGCACACCGCTCGCGGCAACACCGTACGGCGGCCACACGCCCGCTGCCGGAACCTTCGCATGTGTGCGGGGCGACGTCGCCGAGCCCCGGCTTGGGCTCGATCCGCACACCTACGAGGCACTGCGCGCGGCAACGGGCGCGATCGTCCACTGTGCCGCGCTAACCAGCTTCGGGCGCAAGCCCGAGGTCTACGACGCGATCAACTTTCGCGGCACCGAGCGCGTCGTCGAGTTCGCGCAAGGTAGCGGCGACGCGCCGATTCCGCTGCTCTACGTGAGCACCGCCTATGTCTGCGGCGAGCGCCCCGGCGTGTTCAGCGAGGACGATCTCGAACTCGGTCAGCGTCTGGGCAACCCGTATGAGCAGAGCAAGTACCGCGCGGAACAGTCGGTGCGAGCGGCGATGCGCAGCGGTCTGCCGGCGGCGGTGCTGCGCCCGTCGATCATCGTCGGCGACTCGGCGAGCGGCGTGATCCGCAAGTTCGACACGCTGTACACCGTCGTGCGCCTGACGGCCGCGGGACTCGTGCGCACGATGCCGGGCGACTACGGGGCGACGCTGAACATCGTGCCGATCGACTGGGTCGCGGACTGCGTCGTCGAAGCGCTGGCGAAGTTTCCTCTCGTGCGCGGACGCACGCTGCATCTGACCTCGGGCACGCCGACGACGCTGCGCGAAATCAATGACGTCTGCGCGGAGTTTCCCTCGTTTCACGTGCCTCGCTATGTGCCGCGGCATGTCTTCGACGCCGCCGCTATGAAACCGCTCGAACGCCGTTACTACGACGAGGTCGTGAAACTGTACGAGTCGTACCTGACGCGCCAGGTGCGCTTTGCACGCGACGCGACCGCCGCGATCCTGCCGGCCCTGCCTCGCGCGACGGGCAAAACGCTGCTGCGCAGGATCTTTCGTTACGGGATCGCGGCGGGCTACTTCGTGCCGCGTACGGCTTGACGCTCAGGGAGCCTAACCATGTTGATGACTGATCCGATGCTCGCCGAGCTCTGGCAAAAAGCGCGGGCCGCGCTCGGCACCCAGTTCGAACAGCGGGCACCGAGCGCCGTGTTTCTCGAAGGCTCGATCGCCGAAGGCTTTGGCAACGAGCGCTCCGACGTCGACTTCGTCGCGATCGTCGATAGCGGGCTAGAGCCAGCCACGATGCCGTACATCCTGTTCATCGACGGCCGCCGCGTCGAGGTCAGGTTGCTGAGTCCGGCGCGGCTGCGCCGCGAACTCGCGCAGGTTCGCGCAGCGCTCGGCAAAGGCCGGCGCGCGGTCGCGCGTCTGTCGTGGAATCTGCTCGAACGGTGCCAGCGCTTTATCGGCGCGCTGCCGATCGACAACCCGGCGTTGATCGAGACGCTGCAAGCGGCGCTTGGCCGCGAGGCGCTCTGCGAGGCGGTGGCGCTGTGGTTCGAGGATTTCGCGCGTCAGACCGGCCGTTATGCGGTGGCGATGTTCGCGCTCGGCGAGCCCGACTACGCACGCGCCTGGATCAGGACCGCCGCGTTTCATGCGGCGAAGAGTCACGTGGCACGCCTTGGCGAGTGCTACATGAGCCCGAAATGGCTGTCGCTGCAACTCGAACGCGCGGCCGTCGACGCCGGCCGCGTCGGCCGTCTGTGGGGCCTGCTGCACGCGCCGCGCGAGCATGGCGCCGAAAGCCGGTTCCTCGCGGCGGGGGTCGCGCTGATCCGCGAGTTCGGCGTCAACGGTGTGAGCCTCATGGCCGACAACGTGTTGATTGGCCCCGGCAAGGACACGACGACCTGGCAGATCGGCGAACGGGTCCACGTGCTGCGAGGTAGCGACGTCTTTGCGCTCGACGACGAAGCGGCCGAGGCCTGGCGAGCGATCACCTTCGACACGCCATGCACGGCCATCGCCAGCCGTGGCGACGCGCAAGCGGCGAGCCGGCAGCGCGCGCTGATCGCGGACTTCAGCCGGCTGGGTCTCGTCAGCCTGCGCTGGAAGGGCAGCGGAGAAATCCACGCACGTCAGCAGGCGACGTCGATGCCGGTGTCGCGCGCGCCGTTGATTTCGATCGACGGCGCGCGCCTCGCGGGCGGCCGCCCGAGCGGTGCCCAGTTGCTGCCGATGCCCGCCGGGCGCTTCGCCGAAGCGGGTCTCGAGATGATCTGGGCCAACATCGGTCTCGAGAACGCGCGAGAGGATGCCCAGGGCGCACTCCAGCGCGGCCAATGGAAGGTGCTCGAGTACGCGCTGCAACGGATGATGCAGACCGCCTGCATGGTCACGCTCAGCGCGCATGGCGTGACGCCGCAGTCGACGATGGAAGAAGCGACGCTCGACGCGATCCGGCTGCTGCCGCTCGATGCGGCGCTGATCGACGGCATCCGCGAACTCGAACAGTGCTCGATCGGATCGGCTCGCGATGCACAGCGTTACGTCGCGCTCGCCGATGAACTCGCGCAGCGTCTGCGCGGCCTCGGCGGCGACCCGCAGTTTCCGGCGAGCTTCGATACGGCGTCGGGCTGGCGCGGAACCATCCACGCCGCCTACGACTGGATCAACCTCGGCGCGCATCTGCACGCGCGCTTCCCGCAGACCGCTCACGGCGGGCGCGGTACAGCCGAGGAAGCAAGAGACCTGCTCGCTTCGTCGAGCACCTGAGCAACGGGGACCTCAATGACTTTCGACACCATTACGCGCGCACGCGGCGAATTCGAATCGGCCGAAAGCTGCGCCGCCCCGACAGCATCGCCACGCCTGATCCTGAGCGCGGCGAGTCCGGCCGAAACGATCGAGCGGCTCGCCGGCAACAAGGGACGATCGCTCCATCGGCTTGCCAACCTCGGCGTGGCGGTGCCGCACTGGGCGATTCTCGGCACCGACTGCTTCGCGGAGTTCCGCCGCGACGGCGGCCTCGATCAGACCATCGCCGCGCTATTGCGCGACTTCACGCCTGCGAACGCCGCCGCGATCGCGAGCGCGATCCGCGAGGCCATGCTGACGTGCGACATCAGCGCCGCGTTGCGCGCCGACATCGCACGCGCGCACGACATCATTGGAGACGGACCGCTCGCGGTGCGCTCGTCCGGCATCGAAGAAGACAGCGCGAGCTTCTCGTTCGCAGGCCAGTTCGACACGTTCCTCGACGTCCGCGGGCTCGACTCGACGCTCGAACACGTACGCCGGTGCTGGGCTTCCGCGTATTCCGAGCGCTCGCTGCGCTACCGGCATCAGCACGGACTCGATATCGCCGGCGCCGGAATGGCCGTGATCCTGCAGCGCCTCGTTCAGGCGGACACGAGCGGCGTCGTGTTCACGATCAACCCGGCCAACGGCAACCGCGACGAGCTCGTGCTGAGCGCCGTCTACGGGCTCGGCGAGGGACTCGTGTCGGGCGCGGTCGACGCCGACACGATCACGGTGGATCGCCACACCGGACAGCCCAGGCAGGTGGTGATCGGTGAAAAACACGAGCGTCATGACGGCCGCCACATCCGCGAGGTGCCGGCCGCGCTGCGCGACGCAGCGGCCCTCTCTAACGACGAGATCGAGCGCGTCGTGGCGGCGGCCCGCACGCTCGAAAGCGAGCTCGGCGAGCCGCTCGATATCGAATGGTGTATCGCGGAGCACCAGCTGTGGATTCTGCAGGCGCGCCCCGTGACCACGCCGATCGCACCGGCCCCATCGCGGACCGGCGAATTTCAGCTATGGGACAACTCCAACATCGTCGAGAACTATCCCGGCGTGACGACGCAACTGACCTTCACCTTCGCGCAGCACGTCTATGCGCAGGTGTTCCGCGAGTTCTGCCGGTTGCTCGCGATTCCGCACAAGCAGCGGCGCGAGATGGATGGCTTCCTCGGCTCGACGCTCGCGTTCCTGAACGGGCGCGTGTACTACAACCTGCTGCACTGGTACAAGCTTTCCGGGCTCGCGCCGTTCCAAAACCTCGGGCGCAAGATGATGGAAGTCCAGATGGGCGTCGACGAGCCGCTCGATCTGGCGAGCTTCGCCGCGCTGATCGCGCCGTACAAGACCGGCTCGCGCGCCGGACTCGCCTGCATCCGGGCCTTGAGCGGCACGAAGTTCGCGTGGCACTTCGCGCGTCTCGAGCGCAACGTCGAGCGCTTCCGCGCGTTTTTCTATCCGGTCTACGACGAGTTCAACGCGCTCGACTATCGCTCGCTTCCCGCCGACGCCGTCTATGCGCACTACTGCCGCTTCGAGCAGGCGCTGCTAGCACGCTGGGGCATGATGATCGTGCTCGAGTCGGCGATCGGGCTCAGTTACGGCGTCGTCCGGCGGCTGATCAAGCGGTGGATGCCCGGTGCGCCCGACTGGCTCGAAGTGGCGGTGATCGGCGGCATGGACGACCTCGAGTCGATCGAGCCGGTCCGCAGGCTGAGCGCGATTGCGCAAGCCGTGCGGGCGAAGCCTCAGGTCGAAGCGCTGATCCGCAACACGCCGTCTGCCGTTGCGTATGCGGCGCTGCGCGGATGCGGCGCGCCCGAGATCGTCGCCGACATCGAGCGCTACCTCGCCGACTTCGCGTACCGCAGCAACAACGAGCTGAAGCTCGAAGAGCCCGATCTGCGCGAAGACCCGGGCGTGCTGTTCGATATGTTGAAGGCCGCGCTCGCGCATGGTGCCGCGTCGATCGATCGCAGCGCCACCGAAACGCGCATCGACGCGTTGTTGCGTGAGCGGCTCAATCCGCTGCAGCGCTGGATTTTTGCACGCGCGCGCGGCCGCGTGCGCGCCGCGATCCGGGCGCGCGAGACCGTGCGCTTTTGCCGTTCGCGCGCGTTCGGGGTCGCGCGCCGGATGTTCCGCGCAGTCGGCGAGGGTCTCGCCGCCGACGGCGTGCTGTCGACGGGCCGCGACATCTTCCATCTGCGCCTCGAGGAAATTCGCGGGTGCTTCGAAGGCACCGTCTCCCACCGCGAACTGCGCCCGCTCATCGAGCAGCGCAAGCGCGACGATGCCAGCTATCGCGACATGGCTGACCTGCCGCCACGCTTCGTCACGCATGGCCCGGTAGCGGCCTGGCTCAGCAACCCGGCGAACCTCACCGCGTTGCGCGTGGCGCCTGCCCACGCGGCCGGCGCGACGCTGCGCGGCACGCCCTGCTCGCCGGGCTTCGCCGAAGGACCGGCGAAGGTCGTGCGCGAAGCGAACGAGTTCGACGGCGGCATCCTCGTCACCTATCGGACCGACCCCGGCTGGGTGCCCGTATTCGCGTCGGCGACCGGGCTGCTGATCGAGCGTGGCAGTCCGTTGACCCACGCCGCGATCGTCGCCCGCGAAATCGGCATCCCGACCGTCGTCCAGATTCCGGGCCTTACCACGCGCGTGCAGTCGGGCATGCAGCTCAAGGTCGATGGCCATAGCGGCGTGATCGAACTGCCCGAGCCGACCTGACATGAATTGACCGCCCGTTGACCACTGAAACCGCCCCTGAAGGAAGCCACCATGTACCGCCTGCTCAACGATCGTCGCGACCTGCCGCATCTGCGGCTCTACCTCCAGTGCGCGCTGATATTCATTCCCGCCGCAGCCGTGCTGTTTGGGCTCGGCCGCTTTCCCTGGTGGCTCGGCGTTGCATACGTGCTGGTCTGGAACGCGTTCGGCGACCGTTTCACGATGAGCTATCACTGCACGCTGCATCGGCGGCTCTTCAGGAAGCAGTACCGGGCGCTCGAGATCCTGCTCGACTGGGTGCTGTGTCCGTTCTTCGGTCAGACGCCGGGCACGTTCTATGTCCATCACATGGGCATGCATCACATCGACGACAACCTGCCACGCGACCTGAGCTCCACGATGCGGTTTCAGCGCGATAGCGTCATCGGCTTTCTGCACTACTACCTGCGCTTCGCCGCGCTGGTGCCGCTCGATCTGTCCGTCTATCTGTGGCGCTCGCGCAATACGAAGCTGATCAGGCAACTGCTCGTGGGTGAGGTCGCGTTCTACGCGGCGGTTGCTGCCGCCGCGTACTGGAACCTGCGGGCGACGCTCGTCGTGTTCGTGTTTCCGTTCGTGTTCGTGCGGCTGATGATGATGATCGGCAACTGGGTCCAGCACGCGTTCATCGACCCCGATCAGCCTGACAACCCGTACACGAGCAGCACCAATACGATCGACTCGCGTTTCAATGCGCGCGTCTTCAACGCCGGTTATCACATCTACCACCACGTCCGCAAAGGCACGCACTTCAGCGAGCTCACGAAGGAATTCGCGGCGAACCTCGAGAAGTACGGTCGCGAGGACGCGGTCGTGTTCGATCGCATCGACATCGCGCAGATCTGGCTGCTGCTCGTCACGCGCCAGCACCGCAAGCTCGCCACGCATTTCGTGCGCTTGCCCGGCGCGCCGGTGCGCAGCGACGACGAGGTGATCGCGCTGCTGCGTCGCCGTCTGCAGCCGATCCGCGACTGGTCGCCCGCTGCTTCGCTCGATCACTGAATCTCGATTACCTGACCGGGGACCCCACACCATGGACCAGACGCTAGTCGATGCCGTTGCAGCACTGCCGCGCGGCGACGCTCGAGGCCTTCGCTTCGTCTCCACGCACGGCGACGAGCACTACTATCCTTACGAGGCGCTCGAACGCGAGGCGCGCAACCACGCGAAAAAGCTCGTGGCACTGGGGCTGAACAAGGGCGAGCGCGTCGCGCTCGTGGTCCTCGACCCGGAAGCGTTCATCCTGAGCTTCCTCGGCGCCTCGTTCGCCGGTCTCGTCCCGGTACCGATATTTCCGCGCGGAAGCCTGAACTTCAGGACCCGCACACGTTACGCCGAAACCGTCAGTCACATCGTGCGCTCGGCAGGCGCCCGGATGCTGCTCACGTCGAACTCGACAAGAGAGACCATCGAGGACGTGCTCGCCGTCGACACCGGTCTCGAACGTATCGTGACCATTGAAGCGCTGCTCGACGGCGAGCCGCCCGCGTGCGATTTGCCCACGCTGCATCCCGATGACCTGTGCTTCCTGCAATACACGTCGGGCAGCACGTCGCTGCCGAAAGGCGTGATGGTCACGCATCGCAATCTGGTCGCGAATGCGACAGCGTTCCTCGGACCCCGCGGCATCGATCTGCGCGAGCAGGACGTCTATGTCAGCTGGCTGCCGCTGCACCACGACATGGGGCTCATCAGCGTGCTCGGCGCGCTGATCTGCGACTTGCCGTGCGTGCTGCTGGCAACCGAAGCGTTCGTGCGCCGGCCCGGCCTCTGGATGGAGGCGATCACGAAATACCGCGGCACCATCAGCTTCGCGCCGAACTTCGCGTACGCGCTCGCCGCTCGCCGTAGCCGCGACCAGGACCTGGAGGGCCTCGATCTGCGGCGGCTGCGCGTCGCCGGCTGCGGTGCCGAGCCGATCAACGCGCAAGCGCTGCGCCAGTTCTGCGCGCGCTTCGAGCCGGCCGGTTTTCGTGCCGAAGCGCTGCTGCCGTGCTACGGGATGGCCGAAGCAACACTCGCGATCACGTTTCACGACCACGGCCAGCCGCTCGTCACCGACGTCGTCTATGCGGCCGCGCTGGGGCTTGGTCGAGCGATACCGGCTGCGCGTGATAACGGCTTACGCACGATCGAACTGGTCGGCTGCGGCCATTGCTTTCCCGGCCACGAGTTGCGGATCGTCGACGAATCCGGGCGCGCGCTGCCCGAACGCTGCGTCGGCGAAATCGTCACGCGCGGGCCCAGCATCACCGTGGGCTATTACGGCCAGGCCGACGCGAGCGCCGACGCGTACCGCGACGGCTGGCTGCAGACCGGCGATCTCGGCTACCTCTCCGGCGACCAGCTCTATATCTGCGGCCGCAGCAAGGACCTGATCGTCATTCACGGCTCGAACCTCTATCCGCAGGACATCGAATGGGCGGTGGCCGAGTTGCCGAGCGTGCAAAGCCGCGGTGTCATCGCGTTCAGCGTGATGCGCGACGGCGACGAGACACTGGTCGTCTGTGCCGAGGGCAAGCCGGCGGAGGCCACGGCGCTGCGGCGTGCGATCGCGCAGAAGGTCGCCGAATGCGCGGGCCTGCAGGTCGGTCACGTTGCGATCGTGCAGGCGGGCAGCTTGCCGCGGACCTCGAGCGGCAAGGTGCAGCGCCGCCGGACCAAGGCACAGTTCGAAGCCGGCGAGTTGGAGGAACACTCGTGAGCATGCGCTGGCGCGAGATCATGCTGACGCTGTCGGGCGCGCTCACGCTCGCCGCCTGTCACGCGAAAGAAGCCGAGGTGACGCTGCCGCGCCCGGTCATCGCCGTGGTCGTGCATCGGGACAGCAAGCCCGTGCTCGCGACGCTGCCGGGCGAAGTCAACGCGCGCTATGCGACGCCGCTGTCGTTTCGCATCGCGGGCAAGCTGATCGAGCGGAAGGTGCGGCTCGGCGATACGGTCACGGCCGGCCAGGCGATCGCGCGGCTCGATGCCGACGACGCGCAACGCAGCCTCGCGAGCGCGCAGGCCCAATTGATGGCGGCGCAGCATCGGCTCACCTTCGCCGAGCAGCAACTCGATCGCGACCGTGCGCAGGCGCAGGAACAGCTGATCTCGACAGCGCAGCTCGAGCAGACCCAGGATGCGTATGTGGCGGCCGCCGCGCAGCGCGATCAGGCGCTACAACAGTTCGCGCTGCTGACGAATCAGACGCAGTACACGGTCCTCACGGCGGACCATGCCGGCGTCATCACCGCGGAAGACGCCGATACCGGGCAGAACGTCGCGGCGGGACAAGCGGTCTACCATCTCGCCTGGTCCGGCGAGGTCGATATTCTCTGCGACGTGCCCGAGAGTCTGCTGAACGCGCTGGCGATCGGCAGCGCGGCCAGCGTCTCGCTGCCGGCCGCCACGGGCAGACGCTTCACGGCACACGTGCGGGAGCTGTCGCCGGCCGCGGACCCCGGTAGCCGCACCTATCGCGCGAAACTGACGCTCGATGCGCCAGGCCCCGAGGTCCGCCTCGGCATGACGGCCACCGTCACGTTCGCCGCGGCCGGCGAGGCGCAAGCGGACGACCCGATCACGCTGCCCGCCAGCGCGCTCTTTCACGACGGCAACGCGCCGGCCGTCTGGGTCGTTCGGCCGGACGACCAGGCGCTGGAACTGCGCCGGGTCCAGGTTGGCCGCTACGACGACCGCACGATCTCGGTCGCGCGAGGCCTCAACGACGGCGAGCGCGTCGTGCTGCAAGGGGTGCATACCGTCAGCGCCGGCGAAACCGTGCGCGCGGTAGCGCCGTTGCATCCCGAGGATTTCGCATCATGAGAGCGCCGTTCGGCCAGGGGCCCGACGGAGCGGGCGGACCCGGCGGACCCGGCGGAGCGGGCGGACCGCGGCGGCCGGCAGCGGACGATACCGGCCGCTTCAATCTGTCCGCGTGGGCGATCCGTAACCAGGCGCTCGTCATCTTCGCTGTCGTGCTCGCGACGCTGTTCGGCGGGCTCGCCTATGCCCGGCTCGGACAATCCGAGGACCCGCCGTTCACGTTCCGCGCGATGGTGATCCGGACCTTCTGGCCCGGCGCGACCGCACGCCAGGTCGAGGAGCAGGTGACCGACCGGATCGGCCGCAAGCTCCAGGAAACGCCTCATCTCGACTATCTGCGCAGCTACTCGCGTCCCGGCGAATCGCTGATCGTCTTCACGATGAAAGACTCCGCGCCGGTGAACGAAGTGCGCGAGACGTGGTACCAGGTACGCAAGAAGATGGCCGACATCGCGGATACGCTTCCGCCCGGCGTGCGGGGGCCGTACTTCGACGACGAGTTCGGCGACGTCTACACGAACATCTATACGCTCGCCGGCGACGGGTTCTCGCCGGCGCAATTGCACGACTATGCCGACGAACTGCGCGGCGTGCTGCTGCGCGTGCCCGGGGTCGCGAAAGTCGATTATTTCGGCGACCCCGACGAGCACATCACGATCGAGATTCCCAACGCGCAATTGACGCGGCTCAGTATCACGCCGCAACAGCTCGCGCGGGCGATCAACGCGCAAAACGCGGTCACGCCGAGCGGCACGCTGACTACCGCGTTCGACCGCGTGTACGTGCGTCCGAGCGGCCAGTTCACCGACCTGAAGACGATGGCCGACACGCTGATCGACATCAATCACCGCCTGGTTCGTCTCGGTGACATTGCCACGATCAGGCGCGGCTACGACGATCCGCCGGTCTCGCAGGTTCGCACCGGCGGCCGCGCGGTGCTCGCCATCGGCATCACGATGCAGGCTGGCGGCGATGTGATTCAGCTCGGCAAGCGGCTCGATGCGCAGACAGCGGAATTGCGTGCGCGTCTGCCCGCGGGGCTCGAACTCGTCGAGGTGTCGAGCATGCCGCACGCGGTCTCGCATTCGGTCAACGGTTTTCTGCGGGCCGCCGCCGAAGCGATCGTGATCGTGCTGGCCGTGAGCCTCATCTCACTGGGCTGGCGCGCCGGCGTGGTGGTGGCGATCTCGATCCCGGTCGTGCTCGCGGTCACCGCGCTATGCATGAACGGCTTCGACATCGGCCTGCACAAGATCTCGCTCGGCACGCTGGTCCTCGCGCTGGGCCTGCTCGTCGACGATGCGATCATCGCGGTCGAGATGATGGCCGTGAAGCTCGAGCAGGGCTGGGGCCGCGCGAGGGCCGCGGCGTTCGCCTACAGCAGTACCGCATTTCCGATGCTGACGGGAACCCTCGTCACGGTGGCGGGATTCCTGCCGATCGCGCTGGCGAAATCGGCCACCGGCGAATACACGCGCTCGATCTTTCAGGTGTCCGCGATTGCGCTGATCGCTTCGTGGTTCGCGGCGGTCATGCTGATTCCGTTGCTCGGCTATCACCTGCTACCCGAACGCAAGGACGCCGCACGCGAGACGCCTCGGCGCGCGCTTCGCAAGCTCCGCCGGCGCGACGACGCGCAGACGCGCCGGACCCCGGTGGCGGCGCCGCGCGCCACCCGCTTTCATGACCGCCTGCGCGACTGCATCGCGTGGTGCGTGAAGCGGCGCCTCGTCGTGCTCGGCGTCACGGCCGCCTTGTTCGTTGCCGCGTTGGCCGGCTTCGCGTTCGTGCCGCAACAGTTCTTCCCGAGCTCCGAACGGCCCGAACTGCTCGTCGACATGCGGCTGCCCGAAGGCGCGTCGTTCGAAGCGACGCTGCGCGAAGCCGCGCGCCTTGAAAAGACGCTGGCCGGCCGGCCCGAGATCGATCATCTGGTCGACTTCGTCGGCGCGGGCGCACCGCGCTTCTACCTGCCGCTCGACGTGCAGTTGCCCCAGCCCAACTTCGCGCAGCTCGTGATCACCGCGAAGTCCGTCGACGACCGCGCAAAGCTCGAACGCTGGCTCGCGAGCACGCTGCAAAACAGCTTTCCCGCCGTGCGCGCGCGCGTTTCGCCGCTCCAGACGGGCCCCTCGGTCGGCTATCCGGTGCAGTTTCGTGTCAGCGGAAGCGACCTCGCCACCGTGCGGGAGATCGCGGAAAAGGTCGCGGCGACGATGAAAGCCGATGCCCGCACAACGGGCGTCCATTTCGACTGGGACGAACCCGGCGAACGCTCGGTGCGCTTCGAGATCGACCAGCAGAAGGCGCGCGAGCTCGGCGTCACCTCGGAAGACGTGGCGAGCTTCCTCGCAATGACGCTGTCGGGCTATACGTTCACGCAGTACCGGGTCCGCGACCGCTTGATCAGTGTCGATCTGCGTGCGCCCCAGCGCGAGCGGGTCGACCCCGACGAGATCGTGAACCTCGCGATGCCGACGCCGAACGGCCCGGTGCCGCTCGGCGCGCTCGCCCACCTCAACAACGAACTCGAATACGCGGTGATCTGGGACCGCGACCGTCAACCGACGATTACGGTCCAGGCCGACGTGCGCGGCAACGCGTTGGATATCGACGTGACCCAGGCGATCGATCGGACGCTCGCGCCGCTACGCGCGTCGCTGCCGATCGGCTACCGGATCGAGACCGGCGGCGCCGGCGAGATCAGCGGCAAGGCGCAGGCGTCGGTGATCGCGCAACTTCCGCTGATGCTCGTCGTGGTGTTGACGCTGCTGATGATTCAACTGCGCAGCTTCGTGCGCGTGCTGATGGTCGTGCTCACCGCGCCGCTCGGGCTCATCGGCGTGGTCGCCGCACTGCTGCTGTTCGGCAAGCCGTTCGGCTTCGTGGCGATGCTCGGCGTCATTGCGATGTCCGGCATCATCATGCGCAACTCGGTGATTCTGGTCGATCAGATCGAACGCAATATCGCCGCGGGCCAAGGGCGCTTCGATGCGATCGTGGGCGCCACGGTCCGGCGCTTCCGCCCGATCATGCTGACCGCCGCGGCTGCCGTGCTCGCGCTGATCCCGCTGCTGCATTCGGCCTTTTTCGGACCGATGGCGACCGCACTGATGGGCGGCATCACAGGCGCCACGGTGTTGACGCTGTTCTTCGTTCCCGCGCTGTACGCGACCGCGTTCAAGGTGCGGCACTTCGAACGCGGTGTGCGAACCGCGACCCCGACAATCGAATCTACGTGGAGCTGATCGTGGGCACAGACTGCAACCCCGTCGACGGGCCGGCGCTCGCGAGCGCGCCGCATTTCGCCGGCGCGCCGGGTCGAGCGCGGGCAGCGGCGATCCATGGTTGGCGCGCGGCGTTCGGCGCGGCCGCGACGATCGCGCTTGGCGCATGCTCGTTCGGTCCGAACGGCGAGCCGCCCGCGATGCCCTCTCCCGCCCATTACGGCGTCGAGCCTCAGCCCGCGCAAACGGTCGCCGCGCTCGGTGTCGCGCAGCACTTCACCACCGGCGCGCAACCTGTGCCGCAATGGTGGCGGCTGTTCGAATCGACAGCGTTGAATGACCTCGTCGAAGAAGGTTTGCGCAACAGCCCGACGCTCGCTGCCGCCGACAAGCACCTGGCCGCCGCGCACGAACAACTGCGGGCGCAGATCGGCGCCTCGCTGCTGCCGTCGGTCGATCTGGTGGGGCAGGCCTCGCGCGGACGCGATCTCGGCATTCCGGTCCCCGGCGGCCCGAACACGCTGCTTTACAACGAGTTCATCGGCGTAGTCCAGGCGCAATATACGTTCGACCTGTTCGGCGCGGTGCGTAAAGCCAACGCGGCCCGATCAGCGCGTGTCGAGATCGACGCGTATCAACGCGAAGCCGCGCGCCGTGCACTGGCCACCAACATCGTCACGGCGACGATCGAGGCGGCGATGTTGCGCGCCGAGATCGACGCGACCGAGCGATTGATCGCGCTTGCGGGCGATCAGGCTCACGACACCGAACGGCATTACGAACTCGGATCGCTGACGCGCGGCGACGTATCGACTGCGCGGCAAAGCATCGCCGCGCTTGAGGTCAGCGTGGCCGATCTGCGGCAACGGCTGACGGTGACGAGACATGCGCTTGCGGTGCTGCTCGGCCGCACGCCCGACGCGGCGCCGCCCGAGCCCGAGCTGGCAAACCTGCACTTGCCGCAGGACCTGCCCGTCGTGCTGCCATCGGACCTGTTGCGCGCGCGGCCCGATATCGCGGCCGCCGAGTCGGCGCTGAAGGCCGCCGCAGACGACGTCGGCGTCGCGACGGCACAGCTGTTTCCGAGCCTGACGCTGAACGCCTCGATGGGACAAGGCGGCTTCAACTGGCCGCTCGCGCTGTCGGGCGCAGGCGCGATCTGGAGCATCGCCGCGACGATGTCGCAGGCGCTTTTTCATGGCGGCGCGCTCGTCGCCCAGCGGCGCGCGGCAATCGACACCTACGAGGCCGCCGTGTTCGAGTACAAGCAGACCGTGCTGGCGGCGTTCGAAAACGTCGCGGACACGCTTGCGTCGCTCGAACACGACGCGCAGGCGCTCGACGCCGCGAGCGGCGCTGCCCGTGAGGCACGCGAGTCGTTCGACGATGCCACGTCGCGTCACCGGCTCGGCGCGCTGCCCGCTGCATCCGCCCGCGGCGGCGAGCAGCAGTACGAAGCAGCGAGGCTCGAAGAAATCCGCCTGATCGGCCGGCGCCTGGCCGATACGGCGACGCTGTTTCAGGCGATGGGCGAGCTGCCGGCGGGCAGCAGCCAGACACCTGACCATCTGGCCGGCAAGTGATCGGCCCGCCGCTGCCGACGGCGCCCGCTTGCGTTCAGCCGGCGCGTCCGCGCGGAACGCCCACAAGGTAAGTCAGACCGATCGGCGAGCCCTGCACCGGCAGTGTGCCGATGTCCCATTCGAAGCTCTGCTGGTCCGGGATACGCGCCACCATCTCATGCAATTCGTCGGGGTTGTAGATGCGCAGCATCGACACGATGCCGTCGAACAGACACAGCAGCGGGATAGCCGGCAGCACATAGGTGAGCGCTAGTCGCGACCAGCGAAACGGCCGGATCAGCGGAGTCAGCGCGAGCATCATCAGCGGCATCGCCAGGATGAACACGACACCGAGCAGCCGGTGGTCGGCACCCTCGACGATGACGATCGCGCGACGCTTCGTCACCGCGTCGGCGAGGATCGCCCGCGCATCGTCCGGCCGAAAATGGTGGAAAGCGTTGAACATCGTGCGCACGCCGTCGAATCCCGATGGCACGTCCATCGCGTCCACCGGTTCGCTCACATAGGTGACGCGGCCGGCTGCCCCGGCGGATACGCGCTCGTACGCGGCGCGATTGGGATAGAAGTCGGTCAGCTGCACCGTCACGCGTCCGGACTGCGCGAGCAACGGTGCAAGCGTCAGCCACGGGCCGCCGCCGCCCGAGCACAGATCGACGATCCGGTCGTTGCCGACCCGCCGCATCGCTTCGCGCAGCTTGAGCGCGATAACGTTGAAGCCCTTGAGGGTATTCGCCAGGAAATGCAGCCAGTCCGTCCCGCCGTCACGGATCGCCCGTGGGCACCACGGCTGGTCTTCGATTTCGAGCAGATGCAGGCGTCGCATGATCACGCGGGCAACCGAGGTAACTGAAAACCGGCGGATTTCATAATGTGCCCTGGCAGGGGTGCAACCGGGTAGACAGAGAAGGCCTGCACGCTAGAGCCTGTCAGCCTTGGCGAACGGCAACTTACTACCGAACTTAAACGAGCCAACGCGTGGGCTTCTTAACGACGTCAGTCGACTATACGCTGAGCCGCGCCGACGACGTTAGCGGTTCGCATCCTGCATAATGACCACGCATGAGGATTTACCCGCATCATCCGCCGGACGGCGGCCGGGAGACGAGCGATGCAAAACGACAGACCGCCGCCGCGGCGGGTGACATATGAGAAAGGGATCCGGATCGGCGGCCCCGGCTGGTTCGGCCGGTTGCTGACCATCGCCCTGAGCGCGATCCTGTTCGTGGTGGCCGCGATGCTGTCGATCGTGCTGTTCGCCGTGCTGTTCGCGGTCGGCACGATCGTCGTCGGGTATCTGTGGTGGAAGATGCGCGCGTTGCGGCGGCAGACGGTCGCGTATGGCGACGACGCCCGCACCATCGACATGGAGGTCGTCCACAAGGACCCGCCCGACGACGATTCCGCGCCACGCTGAGGATCGGCTACGCGCGTGCCTCAAGCCGCAAGGGCCGCTTCGACCGCGCTCACGTAATTGCGAAAGCCGGCCTGCTGCAGCGCCTCTCGCAGTCGCAGGAGTTCATGTCGCGTGGCTTCGCTGAGCGGCGCCTGAAGCGCGAGTGCAAGCGCACGGCCGCGCGCCGCGAAAAGCTCGGACCACGGCAACGGTTCGCGCTGCGTATAGGCCTCGAGTGCGTCCACGTAGTGCAGCATGCCAGTAGGATCGCCCGCCCCCAGCATCGCTTCGACGGCGTCGCGGTAAAACCACAGGTGATTGTGGCCGACCGCGCCGAGGCGCAACAGCGCCTCGCCTTCAGCCAGTAGCCGCGTACGCTCGCCGTTATCGTCAACCGCGCGGCTCAGTGCGCTCAAGGCCTTTGGCCCGGAAAACTGAGTCCCTACCTCGCGTGAGATGGCGAGTGCTTCGCGCAGCGCCACCACTGCTTCATTACGGCATCCTTCGTCCAGTAACAGGCGACCCTGCATCTCCAGATTCTGCGCTTCGAAGCGGCGCGCACCCAATTGCCGGATCACACGCATTTCCTGCACCAGATGCTTGCCGGCCGCCTGCGCATCGCCCAGTTCCTGGCAGGCGAACACTCCCAGCGTCTCCCCCAGCAATTGCGCGCGAGGCTGCCCGATCAACTCGGCGGCGCGGGCGGCGGCGCTTGCGTCCTCGCGAGCCTGACTTGCGTCGTTCAGATAAATGCGGCTGAAGCCCTGCATCGACAGATTGGCAACCTCGATGCGGCCAAACCCGTGTTCGCGGCTCATCGCGACGCATTCGCTGAAATGATGGAACGCGGTCCGCATGCGCCCCTGCGCATACGCCGCATCCGCCAGGCCGCCGAGCGCGCGAGCCTCTGCCTCGGGCAGACCGAGGCGCCGCGCGTAGCCAAGACCGCGCTCATGCTCGGCGCTGCAGGCGTCGATCTTGCCGAGCGGAAAGAGAATGTTGCCGCGCAGATAGTGGAGGCTTGCAAGCTCCGCCAGCCGGTTGTCTCGCTCCGCGATCTTTTGCGCTTGCGCGAGTAAGCCGAGTGCTTCGTCGAGACCCTCGCTGACACGCAGACCTTCCGCGAGCCCGAGCTGGCAGTCGCATCGGGCGGCGTCGTCGGCGGCGGCGGCGAGTGCGGTGCGGTACGTCACGATCGATCCTGCGATGTCGCCCAGGTCGCGCTGAAGTTCGCCCTTGCAGCAGTTCAGTGCATGGCGGTCCGCGTCCGACTGCGCGATTTCGATGCCGCGCTCGGCCAGCCGCAGCGCGGCTTCGAAACGATGGGCGGCACGCTGTGCGGCCGCCGCGCCCAGGTAGGCGTGCGGCGCGTGCTCGTCTTCGGCGCGGTCGAGGTGCTGGGCGTGCAGCGTGACATCGCTTTGTGCGAACCATTCGGCCGCGCGCAGATGAAGTTCACGGCGGCGCGCGCGCAACAACGTCGAGTAGGCGCTCTCCTGGATCAATGCGTGGGCGAACAGGAAGTCCTCGCCTTCCGGCAGCACGAGTGCATTGACGAGCAGGCCGTCGCAGACGTAGCCAGGATCGCCCACCAGCTCTCGCAGCAGCGCGAGGTCGAAACGCTGGCCGATCACGGCGGCCGCCTGGAACGCCAGGCGGTCACGGGGTGCGAGCCGGTCCATCCGCGCGAGCACGAGACTGCGGATCGACGCGGGCACGTTGCCGCCGCTGCCTTCTTCAGCGTTGCGCAGCAGTTGTTCGAGAAACAACGGATTGCCGCCCGCGCGCTCGATGCAGGCGAGCGCGACGCGCTGGGTCGCATCGATGAAATTGCCCGCCAGGCTCAGGGCCTCGTCCTTGCGAAGCGGTCCGAGATCGATCGTGGCGAACGGGGTGTCGCGGCAACGTGCGCGCCAGCCTGCATCGATCGGATCGCCTTCCACGCGCGAAGTCGTGACCAGCAGGCCCGTGCCGTTGGCAATGCCTGACGCGAACGCCGACAGGTAGCCGATGACTTCGGAATCGGCCCAATGCAAGTCTTCGACGACGATGAGCGTCGCCGCATGAGCGCAAGCGTCCTCGGTCAGCCTCACGGCGAGCGCCTGCTTGCCGCGCTTGCGCGCGCCGTGGTCCATGGCCTCGTAGATGGTTTGCCATTCGGCGGCCTGCGGGAGATCGAGGAAGTCGTGCAGAAACACGATCTGCTCGGCCTTGACGATACCTTGGGTCGCGACCTGCGCGGCGGCGGCCTGCCGCGCTTCACTCGATGCACCGGCCGGTAAGCCGAGCAGGCTTCCAATGATGGTCCGCACCGGATCCTGGCCCTTGCCGACGCCGAAATCGAGCACGAGGCTCCGATGAAGCGTGAAGCCCTGTGCCTGCGCATGGCGGCGCATCTCGTCGACGAGCCGCGTCTTGCCGATCCCGGCTTCGCCTCGCACATGAACGACATGCCCTGCGCGCCTTGCCATGCACGCATGAAGGATGCCGTGAAACTGTTCGAGCTCGGCTTCGCGTCCGACGAAGCGGCTGCGGCTCGTCCTGACGGGCTCGCTGCCAAGCGCGACGAGCCGCCATGCCCGCACCGGCGTGTCGATGCCCTTGAAGCGCCGCTCGCCGATTGCTTCGCAACTGGCGGCGTCGCCGAGCGTGCGCGCCGCGTCGTCGGATATCCAGGTTTCGCCGGCGGCCGCGGCTGCCACGAGCCGAGCGGCCAGGTTCACCGGATCGCCATGCACGGTGTAGTCCTGCGCGTCGGCGCGGCCCAGCGCGCCCGCGATGACCTCGCCACTCGCAATGCCGATATGCGCCTGCAACGGCCGCCCGGTCTGCGCGGCCAGCCGCGCCAGGCCGTCGTGAATGTCGAGAGCGGCACGGGCGGCGCGCAGCGTGTCCGTCTCGTGCGAGCGGGGCGCGCCGAACAGCGCCATCACCGCGTCGCCGATGTGCTTGTCGATCGTGCCGCCATAGGCGAGCACGATCCCGTCGACCAGCGCCGTGTAGCGTCCGATCAGCGCGCGCAAGTCTTCGGGATCGAGCGAGCGGGACAGCATCGTGTAGCCGCAGAGATCGGCGAACAGAATCGTGACCTGCCTGCGCTCGTCCGCGGGCACCTCGTTGTCGGCGGGCGTCTGGGGCGGTAGCGGCGCGGCCGCCGTTAGGGCGCCTGCCGCCGCGGCCAGAATGCGCTTACGGTGGCCGAGCGACTGTACCCCCAGCTCTTTCAGGTCCACGTCGGTCAGTTGCCCGAGCAGCGACATGTCGATGTCGTTTGCCGCGAACGCGTGGGCGTACTGCTCGAGCCCGAGGTCCCGCAGCCATTTCTCGATATCCATGTTCGTCGCCCCGCCTCCGATGCGTGGCCCCGCGGGCAAAAGCTCAGACGAATCGCGCGCCTGCCGGCCGCCGGTGTGAACGGCTCCGGAGCTGCATGGCCTTTGCGTGGAGTTCGCCAGGTACGGGGCCGATGAATAATCAGTGTAGGTGTCCGATAAGCACGCTGCATCGCGTTTGACAGCCGTTCGAGCCGCGCAGGATACTGGCTGGCGCGCCTCACGGCGCCCTTGCATTCGACCGGGAATCCACGTGAAGCCGGGCAAGACCGTTTCCGTCTCCGAGATCCCGCTGCGCTCGCGTTTGGCGGGTCTGCCAGGCGACGTGGCGGCGGGCGCCGTTTCGACGCTCGTCATGCTGTGCTATGCGATGAGCCTCGGCACGATGATCTTTAGCGCCGATCTTGCCCGCTACGCGATGCTGGGCGTGCCCACCGCGCTCGTGAGCTGCGTCGTCACGGCGCTCGTGATCGCCTTGACGAGTTCGATGCGCGTCAACATTGGCGGCCCCGACAGCAACGCCGCCGCCTTTCTCGCCGGCGTGGCGGCGGGGGTGGCCAGCAGCGTGCGCGCGGACGGCGGTTCACCGCAGACGCTGATCCTCACTGTGCTGATCGCCATCGCGCTCTGTTCGCTCATGACGGGCATCGTGCTCTATGCGATCGGCTCGTCGAAGCGCAGCCGCTCGTTGCAGTTCCTGCCCTATCCGGTGCTCGGCGGATTTCTCGCGGGCACGGGCTACCTGCTGCTCGCCGGGGCGTTCCGCGTGCTGACGGGCCAGCCGCTGCAGTGGCACACGCTCGCGTTGCTCGCGCACCTTCACTGGCTCACATGGGTTCCGGCGCTGGTCGTCGGCGTGCTGGCCACGGTATTGATGCGCACGTGGCAGCACATTGCCGCGCTGCCGCTCACGCTGGCCTTCGGCGTCGTGCTTTTCTACGTTCTGCTGCAGGTTGCCGGAGTTTCGATCGACGACGCGCGCGGCATGGGTCTGCTGCTGCCGCGCGTCAAGCTGCACCTTGCCGGGCTGCCGGAGTTGCACCTGGCCGCGAGGCTCGGACGGGGCGGCATCGACTGGTCGGCGGTCGGCGCGCATCTTCCCGAGAGTCTGGTGGTGACCTCGGTGTCGGCCGTGACGATCCTGATGAATTCAACGGCGATCGGCGCGGCCACCGGGGAGGACGTCGACCTCAATCGCGAGATGCGCGCCGCCGGCCTCGCCAATCTCGCGAGCGGACTGCTGGGCGGCATGGTCGGCTACCAGTCGTTCAATCGCTCGATGCTCAACGCGCGGGTGGGCGCGACGAGCCGGGTGGCGGGCGTGTTCGCCTCGCTCGCGTGTGTGGTCGTGCTCGCCACTTCGCCGGGCATCGTGGCGCTCTTTCCGGTGCCGGTGCTGGTCGGCCTTCAGCTCTTCATGGGGCTGCGCTTGCTCGTGCATTGGCTCGCGGGCGCCTGGACCAAGCTCAACTGGTATGAGTATCTGCTCGTGCCCGTGATTCTCGGCACTATCGCGGCGTATGGCGTGATCGTCGGCGTAGGGGTGGGCGTCGTTGCAGCATGTGTGATGTTCACGCTGCTCTACGGTCGGGTCGGCTGCATACGCATGGAGTTCGACCTGCGCGCGCGGACCTCGAATGTTGAGCGCAGCATCGAAGACACCCAGGCTCTGCGCGCAATCGGCCCCCAGGTATGCGGAATGTGCCTGCAAGGGTTTCTCTTCTTCGGCACGGCCAATTCCATTCTGCAGCGCCTTCGCGAGCGATTCGGCGCCGGGGATCCGTCGCAGGTCCGCTTCGTCGTGCTCGACTTTGCGGCGACACATGGCATGGATGCATCCGTATCGATCAGCTTCGTCAAACTCAGGCAGCTCTGCGCAGCAAGAAGCGTGGACCTCGTGTTGACCGCGCTGCCGCCGCGCTCGCGCGATCTGCTCGTGAAGACCGGCACGCTCAACCTGAAGATCCATGAATTCGATACGCTCGATGCGGGTCTCGAATGGATCGAAGACAAACTGCTCGCGTCGAACTCGCTCGCGATCGCGCATGGCGGCGATCTGCGGGCGATGCTCGAGCCGCATTTCACGGCCGGCGCGTTGAACGGCTTGATCGCGTGTCTGGAGCTGCAGGATCTGCTTTCGGGGCAGGCGCTGTTTCGTCATCGCGAGCCGGGCGACGCGCTGTATTTCGTCGAGCAAGGACGTGTCGCGATCTCGCTGCCGCTCGGCGATGGCCGCTCGGCGCGTCTGCGCTCATTCGGCCCGGGCACGGTCGTGGGGGAAATGGCGGTGTACACGCAGCAACAGCGCAGCGCGGATGTGATTGCCGAGGCACCGACGCGCGTGTACCGCCTGTCGATCTCCCGGCTGCTCGAACTCGAACAGCAGGATCCGGCGACGGCGCAACAGTTGCATCGGTTTCTCGTGAAGACCATCGCGTTGCGTCTTGCCGTTGCCGACGAGGCATTACGCGCGGCTTTATAAGCGGCAGCGCCCCGGACCGGCGGCGCCCCCAACCCGTCACCACGTCCCGCTAAACGCCTGCTGTACCTTGACGGGATCGGTCACGCCGTTGGCCACCAGCAATTGCGTCAGCAATCGCGCCTTCTGCGGATTCAGATCGAGCGATGCGACGAAACCGCGCTTGTCGTCGTCCACCTCGACGTTGCGGTTCACGAACCCCGACACCAGGCGCGTCGAGCGAACCACCACGATGCCTTTTGCCGCCGCGCGGTCGAGCGCCGCGAGGGCTTCCTTCGACATGTCACCATCGCCTTCGCCGGCGACGACGATGCCCTTCGCGCCATCGGCGATCGCATGATCGATCTGGCGGCCATCCATGTTGCTATGCGCGTAGACGATATCGACGCGCGGCAATTGCCCACTCGCGGGCAGGCTCAGCGCAGCGCGCGTCGATTGCACCGCCGGCATCACGAAGCGCACGCTCGCCGGATCGACATAACCGATCGCGCCGGCATTCGGCGACGCGAACGCCTGTACCGCCGTGGTATTGGTCTTGGTGATCCAGCGCGGCGCGTGAATCTGGTCGTTCATCACGACCATCACGCCTCGGCCACGCGACTGCGGGCTCGCCGCCACTTCGACGGCTTCGTACAGATTGCCGGGACCGTCGGCGCTCGCGGAACCGCCCGGTCGCATCGAGCCGACCAGCACCACCGGCTTGTCGGAGCGCAGCACGTTGCTCAGGAAGAACGCCGTTTCCTCGATCGTATCGGTGCCGTGCGTAATCACGATGGCGTCGGCCTCGTTCCGCTCGAAGACCTCGTCGATCCGCCGCGCAAGCTGCAACCAGATCTTGTCGTTCATGTCCTGCGAGCCGACGTTCGAGATCTGCTCCGCGCTGATGCTCGCGAGCTTCTCGATGCCCGGCACGCCGCGCACCAGTTCCTGCCCCTTCACGTTGCCCGAGTTGTAGCCGATCGCCGAACGGGGATCGGCGGTTCCCGAGATGGTGCCGCCGGTGGCCAGCACCAGAACACGCGGCGTTGCCGTGACGGCGCTTGCCTGTTGCGATGGCGCGCCGGCAGCCTGTGCGCAGGTACCCGCGGCAAGTGCCGCGATCAGCAGTGCCGCCGAACCGCACAGCCGCTTTGCTTTTCGATCGATCGTGTTGCCGTTCATCTTTCTCTCCTCCATCGTTTAAAAGAGTCGCGTGCGTATGCACGCGACCTGTGAGCGGGACAACCTTCGTCGCTCACGCCGCCGACGACATCTTTCTTGGTTGCGTCAGCATGGCGGGTTGAAGAATCTCGTCGAGCTGCGCCTGACTCAACAGCCCTTTGTCGATCACGATCTGCGCGACGCTTTTGCCCGACGCAAGCGCTTCCTTCGCGACTTCGGTCGAGTGCGTATAGCCGATGTACGGGTTCAGCGCGGTCACGATGCCGATCGAGCTCTCGACGATCGCGCGCAGCCGCTCGTGATTCGCGGTAATGCCGTCGACGCATTTCGACGCGAGCGTGAGGCACCCTGCGCGTAAATGGGCGACGCTCTTGAACAGGCTGTGCGCGATGATCGGCTCGAACGCGTTGAGCTGGAGCTGCCCCGCTTCGGCGGCGAAGCTCACCGTCACATCGTTGCCGATGACTTCGAACGCGATCTGGTTGACGACCTCCGGAATCACCGGATTCACCTTGCCCGGCATGATGCTCGAACCCGCCTGCACCGGCGGCAGGTTGATTTCGCCGAGGCCCGCGCGAGGACCGCTCGAAAGCAGGCGAAGATCGTTGCAGGTCTTGGAGAGTTTTACGGCGACGCGCTTCAGTACGCCAGAGAGCTGCACGAACGAACCGACATCCTGCGTCGCTTCGATCAGATTCGGCGACGTGGTCAACGCGATACCGGTTATTTCGCCCAAGTGCCTGCATGCAAGCTGCGCGTATTCCGGATGTGTGTTGATGCCGGTGCCGATCGCCGTCGCGCCGAGATTGATCTCGCAGATGAGCTGGGCCGCTTCCTTCAGCCGTTCTTCGTCTTCGCCGAGCATCACAGCGAAGGTGCTGAACTCCTGGCCGAGCGTCATCGGTACGGCGTCCTGAAGCTGCGTGCGGCCCATCTTCAGGTCGTTGCCGAATTCCACCGCCTTGCGTTCGAACGATGCGCGCAACACGCCCATCGCGTCGACCAGTTGCATGATGCCCGCGTACGTGGCGATCTTGAGCGCGGTCGGATAGACGTCGTTGGTGCTCTGGCCGAGATTCACGTCCTCGTTCGGATGGAGAACCGCGTATTCGCCGCGCTGTTGCCCGAGATGTTCGAGCGCGAGATTGGCGATCACCTCGTTCGCGTTCATGTTGGTCGACGTGCCCGCGCCGCCCTGAATCACGTCGACGACGAAATGCTCGTGCGCGGTGCCTGAGCGCACCTGCCTGCATGCGTGCACGATGGCCTGCATCTTCACTGCGCTCAATAGGCCGAAATCGTAATTCGCGAGTGCGGCGGCTTGTTTCACGCTCGCCAGCGCGTTGACGAGGTTCGGATACACGGAGATCGGAATACCCGTGATGGGAAAGTTTTGCAGCGCGCGCAGCGTGTGTACGCCGTAGTACGCGGTCGCGGGCACGGCGAGATCGCCGAGAAGGTCGTGTTCGATACGTTCGGTCGGTGCAAGCATGATTACCTCTCAGGTTCTGAAATCGACAGGCGAGCGGGGTCATCCGGCACACCTCGTGTGCAGGTCCGTCGCATTGACTGGGTGATGCGGTTGGGTTATCGAGGCGGCGCTGTCGCGCAGGCGACACACTGCTTCGCGAGCACGTCGGTCGGATCGACCACGCTCGCGCGCGCGCCGTTCGCGCCGATCACATACGGCTCGCGAATCAGCAGCGGCAGTTCCGTGCAGCCGAGAACGATCACTTCGACGCCGTCGGCGATAAGCCCGTCGATCGCCGCGGCGAGATCTTGCTGGCACTGCCCCGCCGTGAATCCGGCCTTCACGCCTTCCTTGCCGTAGATCGCGTCCATCACGCGCGCCTGCAGCGCGGGTGCCGGGACGACCTGCCGCAAGCCGTGCGATTCGAGCGCCTTTTCGTAGACGCCGCTCGCGAGCGTGCCGCAAGTCGCGAGCACGCCGACCGAGCGCAGCGCGGGAAACGACTCGCGCAGATAACGCACCGTCACCGTCAGCATATTGACGATCGGCACGCCGAGATAAGGCTGTATCCGCTCGACGAAGGCATGCGCCGTATTGCACGGGATCGCGATCAGATCCGCGCCGCCCGTTTCGAGTTTCTTGCAGGTCGCATAGAGCGAGATGGTCGGGTCGGGTCCATCGCCGATCAGATTCTCCGTGCGATCCGGGATCTGCGGGTTCTGCTCGACGAGCAGCTTGAGGTGGTCCTGATCGCGCCGCGCGGGCGTCGCGCGCACGATCTTGTGAATGAAATCGATGGTGGCCGCCGGACCCACGCCGCCCACCACGCCGACCTTGAAGATCGTCTCGGGCGTGTGGTACTGGCCGGACACCACGTACTGCGCATAAGCCAGGTTCGAATCGACGAGCGGCACGCGCAACGCACCGAGTTCGTCCGCGACCAGCGCGATCTCGGTGAGCCCCGGCACGATGACGTTGGCGCCCTGTTCGATCAGGTCCTCGCACGCCGCCCGCAGCAACTCGGCCGGACGGCCACGCAGATTGCCGCTCTTCACGCCATCCTCGCCATAAACGGCCTCGGTGACGAAATCGATGCCGTCGCCGATGCGCGGGTGGATCACTTCGAACTCGGGCGCCGCGAAGTACTTCTCGAACAGGCGCCTGCGCCGCGTATGCGCCGACGCGAGCACGCCCACGCGGCGCACCGCGGGAAATCTTCTGCGCACGTGGCTGCGCACCGCATCGATCATGTCGACGATCTGCAGCGGCGAATTGGCTTTCAGTTCGTCGATGAACGTGTGACTCAGGAAGCACGGCAGCACGACCGTCGTCACGCCGCGCTTCTCGAAGCTGCTGATCAGATCGAAGATGTACAGCTTGCGCTGCGTCAACGTCTCGCTGTCGGCATCGGCGCTGCGAAACGGCTGCTGCTCGAAGATCGCATCGAAGTGCTCGGCGTCGCGCGTGGCCGGCGTCGATTTGATCAGTTTGAAGAACACGTCCGCGCTCGCGAGCGGGCCGAGCCCGCCCACCACGCCGAACTTGCGCGCGCTCGTGGCAGACGTTGCGTCGATGCCGCTCATTTCGTCTCGCCTTCGAGCTGGCCGAACGAAGCCGTCGCCATCGCCGTGCGGCGTTCCTGCCGCGTCACGCGCTGGCCCTCCCACTTCGCGATGGCTGCCGTCGCGATGCTGTTGCCGATCACGTTGGTCGCCGTGCGCCCCATGTCGAGAATCTGGTCGATCGCGAGCACCAGCACGACGCCCGATGGCGGCAAATGGAACATCGGCGCCACGGCCGCGACGACCACCACCGAGCCGCGTGCGACACCCGCCATGCCTTTGCTGCTCACCATCAGCACGAGCAGCATCACGATCTGCGTGCCGATCGGCATGTCGATGCCGAACGCCTGCGCGATGAAGATCGCCGCGAAGGCCTGATACATCATCGAGCCGTCGAGATTGAACGCATAGCCGATCGGCAACGTGAAGCCCACCACTTTCTTGTCGACGCCGAATTCCTCCAGCTTCTCCGTCAGGCGCGGATACGCCGCCTCGCTGCTCGCGGTGGAGAACGCCAGCATCGCGGGTTCGCGGATCGCCTTGAGCAAGGCCCAGACCGGCTTGCCGAGAAACGCGTAGCCGGCGAGGATCAGCGCCGTCCACAGCAGCGCGAGCCCCGTATAGAAGCTGGCGACGAGCTTGCCGTACGTCGTCAGCACGTCGAGGCCATGCACCGTGATCGCCGATGCCAGCGCGCCGAACACACCGACGGGCGCGAGACGCATCACATAATCGGTCAGTTTCAGCATGGTGGGCACGAGCCCTTCGACGCCCGCGATCAGCGGCGCGACGCGCGGGTCCGATTTGATCACGCTGAGCACGATGCCGAACATCACCGAGAAGACGAGGATCTGCAGGATATCGTTGCGCGCCATCGCATCGACGATGCTGGTGGGGAACGCGTGTGTGACGAAGTCCTTGAAGTTCAGGCTCGACGTGTTGAGGCCGGTGGCCACGTCAGCGCTCGTCTGGGACATGTGCAAGCCGGCGCCCGGTTGCAGCAGGTTCGCGAGCACGAGGCCGAGCGCGAGCGAGAACAGCGACGCGCACAGGAACCACGCGATCGAGCGCAGACCGATGCGGCGCACGTCGCTCGTGCCTTCCATGCCGGCGAGACCTGACACGAGCGTGGCGAACACGAGCGGCGCGATGATCATCTTCACGAGCCGCAGGAAGATATCGGTGACGATGGAAAAGTAGCCGGCGATCTCCTTCGCCTGCGCGGCATCGGCCGCCGTGCGATGGCAGACATAACCGACGGCCACGCCGAGCAGCATGCCGGCGAGGATGTAGAGGGTAAGCCGATTCTTCATGTGTCTCCGTCCTGAGATTATTTGTGACTGGACGGAATTCTAGAGACGGCAGAAAAGACGTGAATGCTAGTGTTGCATACGGCTATGCAAGTTTCGCATAACGCGGGATAACCCTAGCGGCGCTATTCGGCTGACCCCGACGAGGCCCGCAGATGCCGCCACAGCGTATCGAGCAGTTCAGTGCGGTTCGTGAGGTCGCGATACACGCGCAACTCCAGCTCCAGTTGCCATTCGGAGCGGCCGGCGGCGACAAGCTGGCCACTGTCGAGTTCGGCGGCGATCGAACTCTTCGGCAGCCAGGCGACACCCTCGCCTTCCAGCACGAGCTTCTTCACGACCTCGGCCATGTCGGATTCATAGTGAAGTTGCAAGGCGGGCGACGCTTTGCTCTGCTCCATCAGCAACGCGAAGCAGCGCCCAAAGTAGCTCGTCTCCGTATAGGCGATGAACGGCATCGGATGTTCGATCACGCCGGGCAGACGGTACACGTGCGCAAGCCGCTGATTGGGCCTGCATACCGGCATGAAAGTATCGACGCCCACGGTCACGCATTCATACCTGGTCGGATCGAGATGCAACGGCAGCTGCGGATGGTGATAAGCGAACATCAGCTCGCAGTTGCCGTTGACCAGCATCAGTATCGAATCGTGCACGTTCGCCGGAATCACGCGCGCGCGCACTTCGCCGACATGCCTGGACAGCGTGCGCAGCCACGCGGGCAGGAAGTTGAGCGCGATCGTGTGGCCGGCTGCGATCTGCAGGCTCGTGCCGGCGATGCGTTGTTCGGTGCGAATGATGGCGCGCGTGTCGAACAGCTTGTCGAGGATGTCTTCGGCCGCGTCACGAAACAGTTGCCCTGCCGGGGTCAGGGTCGGCGGAAAGCCGCTGCGATCGACGAGATCGGCGCCGACCCATTGTTCGAGCGACTGGATCCGTCTGCTGAAACCCGACTGCGTGACGTTGCGAAACTCCGCCGCCCGGGAAAAGCTCTGATAGCGGGCGAGCGCGATGAAGTCTTCGATCCACTTGATTTCCATCAGCCATCGGTCTCCGGTCCGGCGACGAATGGACTCGCCGCTGCGCCCGCGATTCTACGCCTGGCCGTGCCGCACGCTGACTATCGGACCTGGGTCAAACCGCCATGCACAGGTACTTCGAATTGCTCCGCCACGCGCCAGATGCGGCCGATATCGCGCCCTGGCGCGCCAGGTGCAGCAGGCAGGAAAGGGACCGTCTCAATCGCTTAACAGAACGCCATATCCCGGCGACTTCGCAGAGATGTTCAGCTTCCTCAAGCAGTACCACAACAGCGCGGAATTGCTGCTGATCACCGGGCGTCCGACTTCCGTCTCGATCGAAGCGATCACGCTGCTCACCCGAATGCCCGCGCAACTGATCAGCAACGCGTCAAAATCGCCCGGTAGTCGCGTCGCGATGTCGGACCAGACCTCGGGCTGCACCGTGCCCTGCTCGAAAGGCGTGCGGCACGCGCGGCTCGCTTCGGCGACGACACTCAGCCCGCGTTGCTCGAAAAATGCCTGCTCCGCCGCGACGACGCGTTCGCCGTAAGCCGTCACGAGTCCCAGCTTCTTCGCGCCCAGCGCGTCGCACGCGGCGAGCACGGCCTCGATCGTCGTGACCGCCGCGATGTTCGTCGCTGCCGTCACCCGTGCATTGATCGCGTCAGGTCCGTTCACGACGCCTGCGGCCGTGCAATTCGTCGCGATCAGGTCGACCTTCGCGTCGGCGAGCAGTTGCGCGTGCTGTTCGATGTCGTCGATCAACGTGCGATCGGATTCGATCGACGTGTCGCGAAACGGCAAACGCGTCGTGACGAATTGCACGCCGTCGGGCGCCATCGCCTGAATCTCGAAGTCGCACAGTCCACCCGACGGGTACAGATGCCCGATACGCGCGAGATGACCGAACCCGATGCTCATGCTTGCCCCTTGCGAATTGCGTTAGTCGAAGAAGGTCGTGCGCGCCGCCATCGGATGATGGATGTTGCTGCCCTCGAACGGCGGAAATCGTTCGAAGTCCTGCCGCATCGCGTGGCGCACCGGCGAGTGCATCGCCTCGGTGATCGCCCGTGCGCTGTCGAACATCAGCTTGTTGCGCTGCATGTAGTGCACGCGTGTCCATGGCATCGCGTCGAGCCAGTCGATGCGCGTGAAAATCTCGATCTCGCGCACGCCCGGAAAGTCGAACATGATCTGCGGATGATGCGTGAGGTAGTAGTTGATCCATTCGTCGAAGTCGAGCGCGTGGCCCGGGTAGTGCACGAGGAACTGGCATGGCAGGCTGCCTGCTGGCACGCGCGCGTCGGCATCGGCCACCGGAAACGGACGGCGCAGCATCGCCTGCTGCTCCACGCGGCATCCGGCGAGGCTCGCGAGATTGGCCGCGGCGAGCGCCTGCAAATGGCCGCCTGCCGCGATCGGCGCTTCGAGATCGAACACCGAGGCGTAGTCGAGTTGCATCGCGAAGATCGGCGACGCGCCGTCCCGCGTGTAGTAATCGTCGGCGGATTCCGGCGTGTAAAGGCGGGAGCGGCGCAGCGCGGGCGTCGAGTTGACGATCGCGGCGATGCGTTCGAGGTCGTCGGCGCTGATGCATGCCGCCGGGTCCGGATGCACCCAGGTCACGAGGTAAGAGAACTGCATGATTCGAAATGCCTCCTTGCGTGCCAAAGCGTTCACAACGCGAGCAGAATGGTTTGAATGCGTTCGCGCCGTTGCGCGAAATCGGCTCGCGAATCGCCATCGAACGTGAGTGCGAGCATCAACGCGATGCGCAACTTGTGCGGCGCGAGATCGCCGCCCGCGACTACGCCGTCGCGTGCCAGAAACGCCTGAGGCGGCACCACGCCACGCGCCGCGCGGCTCGATTGCACGACCACGACACCGGCCTCAACCGCCTTGCGATATGCGGCCGCCTCGGCTGCCGCCGGCCGTCCCGGCACCAGTCCCGCGCTGATGATGCCGGCGCTGCCTGCCGCGACCAGCGCGTCGATCGCCACACCGTCGGCACCCGCATACGAGATCGCGATATCGACGCGCGGCAGCGCGAATGGCGCATCCGCTTCCAGCAGCGCTCGTGAGAACCATGCGGATTCGCTACCGCGACGCGTCGCAATCGCACCGCGCCGCCACGCAATACGCGCGTCGGGTTCGATGCGCGCGAGCGGACCGTAGCCCGGCGACTCGAACGCGTTCAGTTCGAAACTGGCCGCCTTGGTCACGTCGCGCGGCGAGAACAGCCAGCCGTCCATCGCGACCAGCACGCCGTGTGCCGCGCTCAGCGGATCGCGCGCTGCCGCAATCGCGCCGCGCAGGTTCGCGAGCACGTCGCTGCCCGCGGTGTTTGCGGGCCTCTGCGCTCCCGTGACGATCACCGGCCGCGCGATGTCGAGCACGAGTTGCAGGAACCACGCGGTTTCTTCGAGCGTCGCCGTTCCGTGGGTCACGATGAACCCTGTGATGGACGGATCGGCGAGCGCCGTGTGCCGTATCAGCCGAGCGAGTTCCACCCAGTCCGCCGGCTGGATCGCCACGCTGCCGAGGCTGCGAAACGTGACGGGTAGCAGTTCGACGTCGGGCGCGAGCTCGCCGAGCGTCGCGAGCAGGGTGTCGAGCGGATGCACGACGCCGCTTTCCGAATACTCGACCCAGTCGAACGGGCCACGCGCGTGCATCGCAAATGTGCCGCCCGTACCGATCACGGCGATTTTCGGCCCGCGCGCGGTTTTGGTTGCAGTCGATAAAAAGCTCATCGTCTCAGCGGCGCAGCCGAACGTAGAGATTGCCGCCGTCGATCCGGACCTCATGGCGCCGCGTATCGCGCACGATCGGCGCGGTCGTGCCCTTGCCCGTGCGCACGTCGACGAGGCCAGCGTGCAACGGACATTCGATCTCGTGACCGTCGAGCAGGCCCTCGCTCAGCAACGCGTTGCCGTGCGTGCAGATATCGTCGAGCGCATGGATTTCGCCGGCGACGCGAAACAAGCCGACCTTCACGGTGTCGATCGTCACGCCCAGACAATCGTTACCGTCAAAACACCGATCGAGCTCGCCGACCAGATGCCACGCGTCGGCGGCCATCGATAGCGCCGGCGCCCCGCCGCTCGCGAGCGCCGCCTCAGCCGCGTGCGCAGGCGCGCGAACCGTGCGCCCGCATACCGAGGCAATAGGAATGACCTTCATAGCGCATAGTCCTTTTGCAGATTGATCACGTCATGACGCTGCATCGCGCCGATCAGGTCCGCGACGCGCGCGAGACCGCGCTGCTCGCAGAACGCACGCAGCCCATCGATCACGCGCGGCATCGCGTTCGGCGTAATGAAGTTGGCGGTGCCGACCTGGACCGCTGCGCAGCCCGCGAGCATGAACTCGATCGCGTCTTCCGCCGTGCTGATGCCGCCGCAGCCGATCACGGGAATCTCGACGGCCTCGGCGCACTGGTGGGCCATGCGCAGCAGAATCGGCCTGGTCGCGGCGCCGGTCAGGCCACCCATCACGTTCGCGACGCGCGGCCTGAAGGTCCGCACGTCGATCGCCATCGCCAGAATCGCGTTGCAGCACACCAGTGCATCGGCGCCGGCGGCTTGCGCGGCGAGCGCGACTTCGACCAGGTTGCCGGCGTTCGGCGTCATCTTGACCCACACGGGGACGCGGGTGCTCGACTTCATCGCGCGCACGACCTGATACGTCGCCTCGGGGTCCATGCCGAACGCCTTGCCGTTCTTTTTCAGGTTCGGACACGACACGTTCGCCTCGATCGCCGCAATGCCGCTCGTACCGATGCGCCCCGCCAGCTCGCCGAACTCGGCCGCCGAATTCGCGGAGATGCTGCCCACGATCGGCGGCGTATAACGCTGGTAGAACGGCACCGTCGTATTGATGTAATAGTCGGCGCCCTTGCTCGGAATACCGATCGAAAACAGCGTCGCGTCCTTGAACTCGGCGACCCGCGGCGGCGGTACGCCTTCGCGAATGTCGGCGGTGATCGTCTTGGTGACGATCGCGCCGAGGCAATTGAGATCGAACACGCGCGCGTTGCCGTCCGCGAAAGTGCCGGACGCGGGCATGACGGGATTGGCGAGCGTGAGTCCGCCCACCTTGACGCTCAGATCTACCATGATGTCGTTTCCTGCAAATCGAACACGGGGCCCTCCCAGCACACGCGCCGGAAGGTCAGACGGTCGGAATCGGCATGCGCGCGGAATGGACGCACGCACGCATAGCACGAGCCGATTCCGCAACCCATGTGCTGCTCGATCGCGGTTTGTCCCGCCACGCCCCACGACTTGCCGAGCTTCTGGAGCAGCATCAGAAGCCGGTTCGAGCCGCAGGTGGACAGGAAGTCGAACGGCGCTTCGGCGTGCAGCGCTTCGAGTTGCGCTTCGACGCGCGCGGGATCGCTGCTGCCGTCTTCGTCGGTGACGATATGAACCGTCGCGCCCGCCACGCGCAAACGCTCGGCGGACATCACCACGGCCTGGCTGCGCGCGCTTAGCACGGCGCTCACGCACGCGCCCCGCGCGGTGGCATGCGCCGCGAGTGGCGCGAGCGTCGCAAGGCCTACGCCGCGCGCCAGCAGCAAGACATGGCGCGTCTCTTCAGGCAATTCGAAGCCACGACCGAGCGGTCCGAGCGCATCGAGCGTGTCGCCTGGCCGCAACGTCGCCAGCCCTTGCGTGCCGATACCCTGCACCTTGTAGAGAAACTCGACGGTGTGCCGCAGCGGATCGGCGCCGTAGACGCTCATCGGCCGCCGCAGAAACGACGTGCCCGCGGCGCCCGGCGGGCACGCGAGATGGAAGAACTGGCCCGGTTGCGCGAGCGCGGCCCCGATCGGCGCGGCGACGATCATGTGACGATACTCCGCGTTGACGGGTATGTTCTGCAGCACGCGGCACGCGTGCTCGGCGATATCGAGCGCGACAGTACCGCGGCAAGAATCCGTATGGGTCGCGCAGGGCGACGCAATGACTTCTGTCATGACTGATTGTCCTCGGTGCGGTCGACGCGCAGCGCGTCGAGGTCCGCGAAATTGCTGGCGATCGGCAGCGGCCCATCCGCCAGGGTCATCATGTGGAGCGCTTCGAATTTCATGTAACTGATCAACCAGAGGTCGCTCGCCGCGTCGCGCCGGTAGTGTTCGGTCGTGACCGCGCCCAGCCACACCGCGCCTGCGCGCGTGTCCGCGTCCTCGCGCAGCGCCACCTGCATCAGCCGCCAGTTCGCCTGCGCCACGCCGCGCGCGACATCCACCTTGAGCGTCTCGCTGACGTAGTAGTGCATCGCGAAGCGCCACGGCGAATCGAGAAACCAGCGCTCGATCGCTTCACGTCCGACGAGGTCGCCGCCGAAACCGTTGCCGCCCGCCCAGACGGCATCGCCGGTGAAGCAGGCCGCTTGCTGGCGTGCGATGTCCGCGAGCGCTTCGCGGTCGAGCTTGCGGTAGTCGCCACCGTACTTCGCGTCGGCGAGCGCGCCGTAGTGCGCCTTGAGTGCGCGAATCGCTTCGATCGCTTCGAGCCGTTCGACGCGTGCCGCAAGCGCTGCCATCTGCGCGCCGCTGTATGTGGGCGTGTCGTTGCGGGTACGTGCGTCGGCCATTCCCATCGAAATCGCGCTCATCCGGCAAGCTCCTTGAGCGACGTGCCGGGGTCCGCGAGGCGCGCGACGTCCACGGGCATCGCGCTGGCGACAAGCTTTTCGAGGAAGCGCCGCTCACGGCCCGCGTTGACGAGCACACCCGCGACGATGCGACCGTCGCGCATGCTCAGCGCCGCGCAGGGTCCAGCGCCCGGTTCGCCGCGCAGCACGACCTCGTCGCGCGGATCGGGCTGGCCGACGACCTGGATGTTGTTGCCGAGCTGATCGGTCCACATCCATGGCGGTTCGCGATACGCCTGCGCGCGGCCGATCAGGGTCTGCGCGACCGCGAGCGCCTGGTTCTCGGCATTGCGCCACGTTTCCTGACGCAGACCACCGCGCTCGCTCTCGCCATCGAGCACATGCGCGACGTCGCCGACCGCGTAAAGCCACGGCGCATGCGGACTGCGGCAGGTTTCGTCGACGTCGACTCCCTGGCGTCCCGCGAGCCCCGTGCCCGCGAGAAACGCCGGCGCGCAATCGACGCCGATCGCGATCAGGATCGTGTCGGCGGCGACGTCGAAGGCTTCGCGTGATCGCGTTTGCGCGGTATCGACGAGTTTGCAACGCACGACATAGCGCGTGCCGTCGGTGGCAAGTTGCGCCGCTTGCGCTGCGTCCGCGATCGACTCGACCGCGACCCCCAGTTCCACCCGCACGCCGCGCGCACGATGCTCGCGCAGCAGCCACTCGGACATCACGGGGGACAGGCAGCGGGCGAGCACGCGCTCGCCCGCTTCGAGCACCGTCACCGGCACGCCAAGCTCGAGCGCCGACGACGCCACTTCCATGCCGATCACGCCTGCCCCGATGATGGCGAGGCCACGGCTCTCGCGCAGCGCGCGGCGCAGCGCGAGGCTATCGTCGACCGTGCGCAGCAGGTGTACGCCGGGCCGGTTCGCGCCGGGAATCGCGCCGTCGCGCGGCGCGCCGCCCGTCGCCACGACCAGGCGATCGAACCGCACCTGGGTGCCGCTCGCGAGTGTCAGCACGCGCTCAGTCGCATCGAGCGCGACCGCACGTTCGTGCAGGCGGTCGATGCGCGCATCGCGCAACGCCGACGGCTCCCAGAACGCTGCGGGCGCCAGAACGAGCGGCGACGCCGCGAGCGTCGGCTCGGTTTCGCTCGTCAGCCATTCCTTCGAGAGCGCGGGCCGCTCGTAGGGCGGATGACGCTCGTCGCCTACGAGCGTGATGCGCCCCGCGAAGCCCAGCGACACGAGATGCTGCACGACGCGTCCGCCAGCATGGCCCGCGCCGACGACGACGACGTGCTTCACATCATCCGGTTCAAATGGATCGTGCTTCATGATTGGATCTCACACACTGGTCCCGGCGCGATACAGCACGCCCTTGGCGCCGATGCACGTAAAGCGACGCGGCTCGCGCGGCGGAATCAGGATCGCCTCGCCCGCGACGAGCCGGTAATGCTCGCCGGCCGCATCGATATCGAACTGGCCTTCGAGAATCGCGACGACTTCCTCGCCGCGCGCTCCCGCTACCTCGTCGCGCACTTCGCTCGGCTCGAACACCGCGAACTCCGTGCTCAACAGCGCGCCTTGCGCGCGCACCGTTTGGCTCTCCGCGTGCGGATCGCGCCAGCGCTCACCTGCCTGAACTGCCGTGCATTGCGCGATGTCGCCGGCCAGATTGTCAGCGCGATTATTCATTTGCATCCCTCATCATCGATTGGCGAGCGGGTAATACGGCGTGTCGTCCTGCGCGCCATATTCCGCGCGCGGCGGCGATACCACGTTCAAGCGCATGCTCACGCCTTGCGCGCCGTAGCAGTTCTTGCCGTAGTGACTGAGGCCTGCGGGAATGATCATCGCGTCGCCTTGGGCGAGCGTGCGCTCGACGTCGGGCGTGTCCGGCCGCACCTCGAAGATCGAGCACGAACCGAGCACCTGCAGCGACGCTTCCTCGCCGTGATCGTGCGCCTTCGCGGGCAGATTCGTACCCTCCTGCTCGACGAACTTGATCACCGCAACACTCATCGTCGCGCCGATCATCGTCTTCATGTACAGGCCGTTTTCGACCACGGTCTTCAGGCCGTGATCGATGCCAAACACGCGGCATTTCGCCATTTGCTGTCTCCTTCAGGTTCAGACCGGACGCACCGGCCGATCGCGTCAACGCTCAGGGCAGCGGACGCATGACAAAAGTCTCGTCGGCGCGAAAACGCGCGGACTCGTATCCGTCGATGACGGCCGGCTGGTTATAGAACTCGATTGCAGGCGCGATCTCGGCCAGCGACAGCAGCAGGTACATCAAGGTCATCGCTTCGGGATGCTCGTCGAGCGTCGCGAGCGCGTAGCCGTTCAGATATGCGACGACGTCGTCGACCTGCGGCAGGATCGCGTCGCGAAACGCAAGAATGGCTTCCATGCCGACCGCGTGGCGTTGCGCGTTGCGTGCGGTTTCGGTCTCGAGCGCCCAGATGTCGACGAACGGCGCGAGCGACTCGAAACCCGCGGGCAACGTGCGGGCGACGGGCGCTTTTCTGCTGACGAAATTGACCGGCTGGGTAGGCATTGCGGTGCTCATGTTCGATTCCTGGTTAAACCGTCGCACCGGCCGCGACGCCTTGCGCCAGCATCCGTTCGACGACGTGATACGCGTGGCGCACCAGCAGTTCGTTGTCCTGCAACACCATCACTTTTTTCGCGCCCGTTTCGGCCGCGCGTTGCGTGCGTTCGAGCGTGCTGAAGTCTTCGAGCAGCACGTCGCGCAGCGCGACTTTCATGTATTCGAGGAAGAAGCGGCCGCCGGGCGTCGTCATTTCGGGGTAGTACACGCGTGCGTCGACGAGCGTCTGGTTGTGCGAGATCGGACGGAAGTTGTACGCCTGGCAATAGTTCGGACGCAGCGAAACGTAAAAGTCCGGGAACACGATGTTCATGTCGAACAGCCAGTTCGGGCTCCTTGTCCAGTTCACGCCTGACGGCAGCGCGTCGAGCGCAAACGCGTGCTTCGCGCTGCCGATGCCCGCGCGCAATGCCGCCGCCGCGATCGGGCGTTTATGTCCCTGCTCGGACAACGCGTTCTGCGCGGCCGCGCCGCCCTCGGTCACCGCCTTCGGGTTGCCATAGACGGACTTCTGGTTGCCCGCCAGCGAGAGCCGCCGATGAAATTCGCCGCACAGCGCGTCGAGCGGCGGCATGCTTTCGTTGTCGCTTTTGTCGATCGCGTCCGCGATCGAATTGCCGTGCACATAGGCGACGTGATACGCCTCCTGGAACGCGTCGAGCGCGAGCTTCCAGTTGCAGTTGACGACCGTTTGCCAGCCGAAGCCAGCGGTGAGCTTATCGAACGGATAGCCCTCGATGTCGCCGAACATCGGCCTCATGTAATCCGCGAGCGAGACCGGCGGATTCGGGTCCATGTTCACGAAGATGAAGCCTTGCCACACTTCGCACGCCACACGCGAGAGGCCGAACTGCTCGCGATCGAGACCGAAGAAGCACTTCTCGTCGGGCACACCCGTGAGTTTGCCGTCGAGGTCGTACGCCCAGCCATGAAACTTGCAGAAGAATTTGCGGGTGTTGCCGCACTTGTCGTAGACGATTTCGTTCATGCGGTGCGCGCACACGTTGTGCATGGCGCGGATCTCGCCCTGACGATTGCGCACCACGATGATCGACGTGTCGCACGCGGCGAGGTCCTTCACGAAGTAGTCGCCCGGCTTCGGAATCTCCTCCACCCGACCGACCTGCAGCCACGTCTTCTTGAAGATGTGTTGCTTCTCGCGCTCGTAGTACTCCGGCGAAATGTACGGCTCGACCGGGATCGGACCGGAGCCGAGTTCGGGATACCGGCCGGTCAGCGTGCCTGCCGGCGCGGGGACTTCGGGGGACAGCAAGGTCGTGGACACGATAGCTTCACCTCAAAAACGAATGTCGTTTATTAATGAATGGTATTCTGTTTTGAAAAATTTTGATCGTCAAGTGTCTTTTGTTGATTTCGCGAAACGCGGGGGCATGTCCGCGCGAATCCGAACAGGTGCGATGTAATGAAACACGGGAAGCATGAGTTGATTGCGCAAGCCGCACGCAGGCTCTTTCAGCAGCAAGGCTGTATCGAAATGGAAGTCGCGGTCGGCAGCGTCCGACACGCACCGGCGTGGGCGTGGCGGCTTGATAGAATGCCCCGAACCGACCACCGCCCTTCCGATAGAGAGCCCTCAAGTGCCGCAAATCAAAAAAGCCGTCAAGCGGGAAGCCATTTTGACGGCCGCGTTCAACGCCTTCAGTGAAAAGGGTTATTCAGCCACGACGATGACCGAAATCGCCCGTCTCGCGGGCACCACGGTCGCCAACCTGTATGTCTACTTCGACTCCAAGCTCGTCATCCTTTATGAAATCTACGAGCCCTGGCTGATCGAGCAATTGCATCGGCTGCGCAGCGAAGTGGCGTTGCTCAACGGTCCGCGCAGAAAGATCGAGCGCATCCTGGCGGGCATCTGGGACGACATCCCGGCCGCCGACAACGCCTTCGCGAACTCGTTGATCGACGCACTCGCGAGCGCGCCCGCGGGTCTCGCGAAACCGAACAATCTGCTCGTATCGGTCGAGAATTTCCTCACGCAGCTCCTCAAAGACGCGCTGCCCGCCGAGCGCGTCGCGGCCCTCGGCGGCGACCTGTTCGCTCACGTGATCTGGATGGCGTTCGACGGCTTCGTGATCAATCAGCGTATCGGCGATCACCGCGACATCCAGCGCATCACCGCGCTCATGACCACGCTGCTATTGGGCGAGGCGCCGCGACATGACGTAAGCTGAGCAGGCGACGCGGCCTCGACCCAGGATTTTCCCGAACCACGCCTAAATTTATTTTGAAATCTTTGACGCCTCGAAAATAGAATGTCATTCTGTATTCGAGCGCAGACAACAGCTTCCGCCTGCGCCGGGCGGGCAAGCCGCACAAAGCGCGGATAGACACGTGATCCGCGCTTTCGGCCACGAGGTCATCCACGAGGGACTGGCATCGTGCTTGCCTGATCTTTCCGGTAGTTCGTTCGAAAAAGTCATCCCATGGCGGCCATCTCCGAAAGTCCTCTCGCACTCGCACTCGACCCGCCCGCGCGCACCACGCGCCGCGTGCTGGCCCTTTGTTTCCTTACGATCGTGACCGAAGGCTATGACATCGGCGTCATGGGCACTATCGTTCCGTCGATGCTCGCCGACCCGGTGTGGAAGCTCACGCCGATCGAAGTCGGCGCGATGAGTAGCGCGGCGCTGTTCGGCACGCTGTTCGGCTCGTACTTCATCAGCGTTCTGACCGACCTGATGGGCCGCAAACGTCTGCTGATTGCGTGCGTGGCGCTGTTCTCGCTGTCGATGCTGGGTGCGGCCGTTGCGCCCACGCCGTTCATTTTCAGCGTGATGCGCTTCATCGGTGGACTCGGCCTCGGCGGCGTCATTTCCGCGGCGGCGGCGCTCACGGTCGAATACTCGCCGGCGCCCAGGCGCAACCTCAATTTCGCCATCATGTATTCAGGCTACGCGATCGGAGCGTTGGTTTCCGCTGTGATCGGGATGGCGTTTCTCGCGTCGCATGGCTGGCGCTTCGTCGTCGCGGTAGGCGCGTTGCCGCTGCTCGCCCTTCCCGTGCTGATCAAGCTGCTGCCCGAGTCGCTCGCCTATCTGATGGCGAGCGGCAAGCGACGCGAGGCCGATGAGCTCGCGCAACGGCTCGGCCTGTCGATCGCGTCGCTCGACAGCATTCCCGTCGAGGCGGTGGCCAAGCCTTCGCTGCGCGTCGTGTTCGGCGAGGTGTTCTCGCACGGCAACTGGTGGTCGACGCTTTGTCTGTGGCTCGCGCAAGTCGCCGCGGTACTCGTGATCTACGGGCTCGGCACCTGGCTGCCGCAACTGATGCGCAAGCTCGGCTACGACCTCGGCTCGAGCCTGTCGTTTCTGGCGGTCTTCATGCTCTCCTCGGCGATCGGCGGCATTCTGATCGGCCGCGTCGGTGATCGGCTCGGCCCGCGCAAGACGATCGTCGGCGGCTACGTGATCGGCGCGCTCGCGATCTGCGGACTGACGGTGAGGGGCGGCGTGTTCACGAACTACGCGCTGGTGGCGCTCGCCGGGTTGGGCAGTATCGGGGTGGCGATGGTGCAGCTCGGCTATATCGCAAGCTTCTACCGGCCGTTCGCACGAGCGAGCGCGACGGGCTGGGCAGTCGGCATAGGCCGGATCGGCGCGATGGCGGGGCCGATGCTCGGCGCGTGGTTCGCCGCGTCGCATCTCGACGTGCGCCTGAATTTCATCGCCTTCGCCGCATCGGCCCTCGTCGCCGCGCTCGCCATCGCTCTGTGCAGGCCGCGCCACGCATGACACGCCGCAGAGCCGGTGCAAACCGGCCTGCGACCTGATCTCCTCCTCCTTCTTTTCCCCTACCTGCGATCGGCATGAGACCGTTACCTAATCCTTTCGCATCCGCAATCAGTACCCCTTACGTTTCGTTGAGTTGTCTGATGTTGTGCATGGGTGTGACAGCATCGTCCGCACATGCGCAAAGCAGCGTCACGCTGTACGGCAGCATCGATGAAGGCGTTGGCTACGTGACCAATGCGAAGGGAAGCTCGCAAGTCGTCATGGGGCCGATCAGCGTGCCCGACCAGTTCGGCTTCAAAGGCTCGGAAGATCTAGGGGGTGGATCGAAAGCCGTATTCCAGCTGGAGAACGGTTTCTTCTCGAATACGGGCGCTTTCGCGACTTCGGGCGTACTGTTCAGCCGCAAGGCCTTCGTCGGGCTTTCCGACAACCGTTGGGGCACGCTCACACTCGGCAGGCAGTGGGATCTGACCGACGATGTGCTTCTGCCCAACGCGAACGGCGCTGTCCAGTACAACTACTTGCTGTACCGCCCCGCCAACATCGACAACGATGCGGTCACCCCCGTGAACAACACGGTGAAGTACGCAAGCAATCCGTGGCATGGAGTGTCGGCGCGCGCGATGTACGGCTTCACCGATCCTTCGACGGGACAGGGCCGCTATGTAGGCGGCGCGCTCCTCTACAAGTCCTCGGCGCTGCAACTGGGCGCGGTATACAGCGACACCCGCAACAAGTCGTACGCCTTCAATACGTCGCTTGGCTACGCCAGTTTCCTCGGTCAGGACCTTACCGGCGGCACGCCATTCAAGGCGCGCAATACCGAGATCTTCGGTGTGGCCGGCACGTATATACCCAATCGCCAATGGGCGTTTCACGCTGTCGTCGATACGGTGAAAATCGCCAGCGATACGGATTCAACGCGTGCCACGACAACTGAGTTAGGCGTGGACTGGAACGTCACGCCATTCGACACCGTGCTGCTCGGCGGCTACCGCACGTGGTTCGACGGAAAGACCTACACGACCGCCGGTCTCTCGAACCTGTATCACCTTTCGGTGCGCACCATGCTCTACGCCGAGCTGACCTATCAGCACGCGGGCGGCGGCGCGCAAGCGGCGCTGCTCTCGTTGTCGCCGTCGTCGCGCAGCGATCAGGCGTCGGTGCGCATTGGCGTACAGCACTTCTTCTGACTGAGCTTGCGACCGGTGCTTCGATCGACGACAGCAAGTCGCATATGGGTGCACCGGTAACGACCTGGGAGAACGGTCGCATCGCGATGCGACGGCACCGGCTTCCCGCGCACAGAGAAAATCGATCGGCGCTGCCGCCATCCCATCGACGATCCCGTCACGCTGGCGAGGTTTCGGTGTTCAGCTTCGACACCGCACCCGTCTTCTCGTCGTAGCGGTAGCCTTGTTTCTCGAGTTGAGCGCTGATCGTTTCGACGAGCACCTGCTGCTGAATCTCCTTGCGCAGCAATTCATGCTCTGGCTTGATCTGGCCCAGTTCAGCGGCAAGCCGGCGGCTCAATGTCGCTTCACCCGCGCCGCGGGCAAGGACGACGACCATTTTTTCATTCGCCTGAGCCAGTTGCTGCTTCAGTGCGTTCGAGTAGTCGGACCATTTCCTGACGGTCTCCCGCGCTTCGGCAATTGCGGCAGCATGCGCGTCCGCGTCGCGCGTCATCTGCGCCTTCAATGCCTCGAGCTGCTGAGAGTCGGCAGTCACCGGCGACGCCGACTCCAGGCCCGCGACGTTCTCGCTCGCCACCGAGCTTTCGGCCAGTTCGGCCGCGCGCTGCTGCTCCGCGTCGGCACGCGCCTGCGCCTCGGACAAGCTGGCCGACAGTCTCGCGATTTCGGAGGCGCCCGCATCGCGCTCATCGGTCAGGCTGGCGATCCGCGTCTGGACATTCTGCAATTCAAGTGCGGCGGCATTCCGTTCAGCCTGCGCGCCCGCGACCTCTTCCCGGCGGGCCGCGTGCGCTTCCTGCTCGGCCTGCAGCTCCGCGCGAATCGCTTCGAGCTCGCTTTGAAGACGAGCGACCGCTTCGGAATGCGCCGCTTCCAGCGCCGCACGCTCCGTTTCGTCGGCCGGCGTTTCGACGACTGACCCAGCCGACTCGTTCGCCACCTCGCCCTCGCCCGCGGCGTCGGTCTCCTCGTGCGAAAGCGCTCGGCGCTCCGCGGCCAGTTCCGCGCTCTGCAGTTCCGCTTCGAGGAGCGAAACGCGCTCAGCAAGTTCCTGCGCGCGCTTCTCCGCCGCGTCGGTCCGTTGCACGGCGAGCGCAATGTCCTCTTCGAGACCGGCTACTGCGTCGACTTTCTCCTCGTAGGCGCTCGTCATCTTATCCAGTTGGACTTGCAGCGCATCGAGTTCCTGGACGGTGGTTTGCAGTTCCGCGAGCGCGTCGTCGCGCTCGTTGCTGGCGTCCTCGACGCGCTGGCGCATCGCGGCGAGGCGTCGCGCCACCGCGCGTTCCGCTTCGTCCTGCGCTGAGCTCCATAGCCGGTCGAGCGCATCGCGCATGGTGTCGGTCACGGTCTCCGGCAAAGCCGGACGTTCGACGACCTGCGGCACCCGCGGGGCGCGCGTTTCACGCCACTTGCGCAATGCCGCTGCCACCGCGACCACCGAGCCTGTATGGACTTCGGACCAGATGGCTACCGGAGACACCTTCTCGCCTTCTTCGGCCAACCGGTTTGCGATTTCAGCGACGAGTTCGTCCGTGATCGTAATGTTGCTTGACATGCCTGCCTCGACAAAGTGCACGTGGTGACGAATACCGTTTCGTCGTTCGGGAAGCGACCCCGCGCTGGGACTCGCCTCGCATACCTACGAATTGTCGAGTAGTTTCCCGGCGGTCAATCGTTCGAAAAGCCGAGGTTACGGGGAGGTATTCATCGGATTGCGCCGCCAAAGGTCCGGCGCACATGCATTCAGAGCTTTCCGGCGATCCGATCCGCGTGATACGACGAACGCACGAGCGGTCCCGACACCACTTCCATGAACCCCATCTTCAAACCTTCGTCGCGTAGCATGTCGAACGTCGCGGGCGGCACGTATCGCCGCACCGCCATGTGAAACCGCGACGGCGCGAGATACTGGCCGATCGTCAGCACGTCGACGTCATGGGCACGCAGATCGCGCATCGTCGCGAGCAGTTCGCTGTCGGTCTCGCCGAGCCCGGCCATCAGGCCGGATTTGGTCAACACCGCCGCGTTCTGGCGTTTCGCGCGCGATAGCAGTTCGAGCGAACCGAGGTAGTCCGCGCCTGCCCGCGCCGCCCGGTACAGCGACGGCACCGTCTCGATGTTGTGATTAAAAACGTCTGGCCACGCCACGGACAGAGCATCGAGCGCGCGGTCGATTCGCCCGCGAAAATCCGGCGTCAGGATTTCCACGCGAATGCCCGGCACGCGCTCGCGCACGAGCGCAATACAACGCGCGAAGTGCGCGGCGCCGCCGTCGCGCAGATCGTCGCGGTCCACCGATGTAATCACGACGTAGCGCAGCCCGAGCGCCGCGACGGCGTCGGCAAGCCGCGCGGGCTCGTCGTCGTCGAGCGCTTGCGGCCGTCCGTGCGCGACGTCGCAGAACGCACAGCGCCGCGTGCAGATCCCTCCCATGATCATGAATGTCGCGGTGCGCTGCGCGAAACACTCGCCGATGTTCGGACACATCGCCTCCTCGCAGACCGAATGCAAGCTGTGCTCGCGCAGCACCGCCGCCATGCCCGCGACGGTTTCGCTCATCATCGGCCGCGCGTGCAGCCAGGGCGGCTTCGGCAATACGGTCGAATCGTCCGCCGGCACGATCTTCACGGGAATGCGGGCGAGCTTGTCGCGGTTGCGCTTGCCATGCTGGCCAAGCGCCGTGAGGCTGTCGGTATGAGGAGCGGCGTCCATCGCGGTTATCCGAAGAACTCGTTGAGCAGGCGGTTCACCTCCGATGCGGCCTCCATCTGCACCATGTGTCCTTTGCCGTCGATCACGTGCACACGCACCTGAGCGGGCAGCCCCTGCGCGTGCGCGGCCGGAATGATCTGGTCCTGCGCGCCCCAGATCACCAGCGTGCGAGGCGCGAGCGTGTCGAGCCGCTCGCGATAGACGCGGCTTTGCACCCCGCCTTCGAACGCGGACGCGGCAATCTTGCGCAGCGCGTCGTTCACGCCTTCGAGCCGCTTGTACTTCACGATGTCTTCGATCAGTTGCCGCGTGACCAGCGACCCGTCGGCAAAAAGCTTCACCAGATGCGGCTTCAGCGCGTTGCGGCTGCTGCCCTCGACGAATCCTTCGATGTACTCGCGATTGATCTCGTCGCCGAGCCCCGCGCCCGCGATCAATGCCAGCGACGCGACGCGTTCGGGCGCCTTCGCGGCGAGCGTCATCGACACGGCGCCACCCATCGAATGGCCGACGAGATGCGCGCGCTCGATGCCCCGGTCGTCGAGAAACGCGATTACGCTGTCGGCCAGTTCGTCGAGGCTGCCCGTGTCGACCGCCTTGCCCGACTCGCCATGCCCCGGCAGATCGAGCGCCCACACGGCGCGGTGCGCGGCGAGATCCGCATGATTGAAGAGCCAGTTGTTCAGATCGCCGCCGAAACCGTGGATCAGCACCGCGGGCGTGCCGCCGTCGCCGATCTTCAGGTAACGCACGGTGCGCCCGCCGATCTGCGCCTTTTGCGGCTGCGGTCCGGCCTCCGCCGTGTCCGCGGTGGCCGGCACGAAGTCGCGCTGGAACGCCTCGACCGCCGCATCGATATCGGCCTCGGAGCTCGCTTCGTCGGCGACGACGCCGAGCAGCGCGCCGATCGGCAGCGTGTCGCCCGGCTGCGCGATCTGCCTGCGCAGCGTGCCGTCGAAAGCGCACTCGACGCCCGACGAAATCTTGTCGGTCTCGACATCGAGTATCTCGTCGCCCTTCGCGACTTTTTCGCCGACCTCCTTCAGCCAGCCGTTGACCTGTCCCTGCTCCATCGACAGCCCCCACTTGGGCATCGTGATCATGTGAATCGGCATTGCTCAGCTCCTTACTTTCCGCACGGCCACGGCGATGTTCTCGGCCGACGGGATATACAGATCTTCGAGCACGCCTGCGAAAGGCGCGGGCGTATGCGGCGCGGTCACGAGTTCGATCGGCGCCTTCAGCGAATGGAACGCGCGCTGCGCGACCAGCGCGGCGATATCGGTCGCAATCGAGCAGCGCGGATTCGCCTCGTCGACCACGACGACGCGCCCGGTGCGCTCGGCGCTTTCCAGGATCGTTTCCTCGTCGAGCGGGGAGGTCGTGCGCAAATCGATCACCTCGGCCTGGATGCCCTCCTTCGCGAGCTTTTCGCCGGCATCCGTCGCGTGGTGAACCATCCGGCCATAGGTCACGATGGTTGCGTCGTCGCCTTCGCGCACCACGTTCGCTTCGCCGAACGGAATCGCATACGACTCTTCCGGCACGTCGCCCTCGCGGCCATACAGCAGCTTGTGCTCGCAGAAGATGACCGGGTCGTTGTCGCGAATCGCCTGGATCAACAGGCCCTTCGCGTCGTACGGCGTCGACGGGCACACCACTTTCAGGCCGGGGATATGGGTGAACATCGACGTCAGCATCTGCGAGTGCTGCGCGGCCGCGCGCAGGCCAGCGCCCTGCATCGTGCGGATCACGACTGGCGTCAGCGCCTTGCCGCCGAACATATAGCGAAACTTCGCGGCCTGATTGAAGATCTGGTCGAAGCACACGCCCATGAAATCGATGAACATCAGCTCGGCGACCGGCCGCATGCCGCATGCGGCCGCGCCGACCGCGGCACCGATGAAGCCGCCTTCGGACAACGGCGTGTCGAGCACGCGCCCCGGAAACTTGTGAAAGAGTCCTTTCGTCACGCCGAGCACACCGCCCCACGCATCCTGTTCACCTGGGGACCCGGCGCCACCCGCGTTGTCCTCGCCCATCACGATGACGGTTTCGTCGCGCGCCATCTCCTGGCTCAGCGCTTCGTTGATCGCCTGAGAAAACGTGATCTTCCTTGCCATGACTGTCTCCTGTCGATCGGAGTTAGCGCTTTAGCTGTCGAACAGAGTTGGCGCATTAGCGCTTACTCTGGTCCCATGCAACGCACTTATTCCGATCCCTTGCAAAGCTGAAGGTTGAATGGTTTCGCGCCGCGGGTTACGGATAGGACACGTAGACGTCGGTCAGCAGGTCGGCGGCCGTCGGCAGAGGCGCGGCCTTCGCTTCCGTCACCGCGCCGTCGATCAGCTGCTTCACCTTGGCATCGATGCCGCGCAGTTCGTCCGCGCTGAGCATTTCGGCGCGCACCACGCGCTCCTCGAAACGCTTCAGGCAGTCTTTTTCGTCGCGCAGCTTCTGCACTTCGCCGGGCGCGCGATACGTTTGCGCATCGCCCTCGAAGTGACCGAAATAGCGCGACAGCTTCACTTCGACGAGCGTCGGGCCACCGCCGCCGCGCGCCCGCTCGATCGCGGCGCCGAGCGCCTCGTGCACCGCGAAGAAATCGAAGCCGTCGACGATCACGCCGGGCATGCCAAAGCCGCTCGCGCGGTCGGCGATGTTGTCGGCCGCGACCGACCACGTCGACGAGGTCGCCTCCGCATAGCCGTTGTTTTCCGCGACGAAGATCGCCGGCAGGCGCCAGACGGAAGCGAGATTCATCGATTCGAAGATCACGCCCTGGTTCGACGCACCGTCGCCGAAGAAGCACACGCCGACGCCGCCGGTCTTCCTGAGCTTCGCGGCGAGTGCGGCGCCGCACACGAGCGGACCGCCCGCGCCGACGATCCCGTTGGCGCCGAGCATCCCTTTCGACAGATCGGCGATATGCATCGAGCCGCCCTTGCCGCGGCACACGCCGGTGCTACGGCCGTAGATTTCGGCCATCATGCCGGGCACGTCGACGCCCTTCGCGATGCAGTGGCCATGACCACGGTGCGTGGTGGCGACATAGTCCGCGTCGTTCAGATGCATCATCGTGCCGACCGCCGACGCTTCCTCGCCGGCATACAGATGCACGAAGCCGGGTATCTCGCCGGTGGCGAATTCGACGTGCAGGCGCTCCTCGAACTCGCGGATCGTGCGCATCATCCGGTACGCTTCCAGCAGCTTTTCCTTGCTCAACTGCGTCGATACAGACATGGTGTGTCTCCAGGGAATGATCTCGATGGTCACTGCTACTTCAGCCAGCTGTGCTTCAGGCGTTCGCTTCCTCCTGAGTTGATTACCTCCGACGTGCCGCCGCTTCGCGCATCAACTGCCGCGACGCGCAATAGCGCAGCGTGCGGCCGACATCGACGGTCAGCGGTCCCGCCCAGTCGAGCGCGATCTCGTAGCGGTCGTCGCGTTCGAGCTCGATCTCGCGCTCGCCGTCGAAGGCGAGCGTCCCTTGTTCGGTATGCAGCGGCGTCCAGCAGCCCGCTTCGAAGCGCTCGCAGGTGCGCATCGTCACCCGATCGACACGGCCCGGCGCGAGCGGCGCGAAGATCGGCACGCCGGATTCGCCCGCGCGCGCGAACCTCAGATGCAGCCCGTACGGCGCGCCGCGCTCGACCGGCGCCCACGCGCCGCCGATCGACGACAGGCCGATACCATCCGGCGCCGCGAAGGTCAGAAACAGCGCTTCGATATCAGCCGGCTCGCAGACGGCGCGCGCACCGACGAAACGCTGCCGGCTCAGGCACACATCGACCAGCGCGATTTCCTCGCGCCCCTTGTTCGGGCCCGCGACGCAACGGACCACGAGACGCTTGTTGCGCGTCAGCGCGACCTCGGGCGGCACGAGCCCCGAAGCGGCGAGCGCGCCCGCGAGGCCCGCCACCGTCGCTTCGCGCAGTTCCGGAAACGCGTTGTTGGTACCCGTCGACAGCGTCAGCAGCGGCACCTCGCCGCAATGCGCGGCAACCGCGCGATGCGTGCCGTCGCCGCCGAGCACCGCGATCAGATCGACACCCAACCCGACCATCCGCGCGACACCCGCATGGGTGTCGGCCGCGCTGTCCGTGATCGGCAGTTCGAGAAATTCGACGGTCGGCCAAGGCTGCGGCTCGGCCACGGCGGCGTGCGTTTCAAGCGCACGCAGTACCAGTGCAGCGACACCGGTCCGGTCGCGCAAGGTCAGCACGCGAGCGACGCCGAGCATGCCGAGGCCCGCGAGCAGGCGCACGACCATGTTCGCCTTCTCGGCGGTCGGAAACACCGAAGCGTGCGTGGTGAGGCGTCGAATATCACGGCCCGATGCCGGGTTCGCGATCACGCCGACGGTGATGGGTGATGACACTGGCTTGTCTCCTGTGCGCGAGTAGCGAAGCGACTTGCTGTGATGAAGCGCGCTTGCTTTCGCGTTTGCTTGTCTGCCAGCGATACTGCAAAGGTCGGGCCAGTTGCTTGCGCGTCGTGCGTACGCGCCGAAAGCGCCGTATTCACAGGGTGGACGCGGAGGTCGGACGGTCGCGGCCGCTTTCATCGGACCTGCGCCGCGCAGTTCACTGTGTCTCACGGGCCCGTCCCGCGACGTGGTGCGCGGCTCACAGCACGTCGCGACGCTTGCGCGGTACCGCGCCAGACAAGGGTTTGCTCGATGCGACCAGCGTCTCACTCGTCTCTGAGACGTTCGTCTCACGCCCCTGACGTGCTGCGCCGCAATGTGATCGCTCAGTGTGGATGTGCTACAAGACAGGGACGCGCCCTACTCGGTGCCGCTCGCCTGGAGCCGGCCATGCCCTATGTTTCTCAAACGCAGCACGTCGATCGCGTACGCGGGGCCATCGAAGGACGCTTGCCGGCCCCTGCCAATTCGTCGCGCCTCGTGTCGTCGTGGCAACGTTCGTACGAGCAGTACCGGCTCGACCCCAGTTCGGTGATCGGCCCGCGCGTGCTGACGTCCGCCGAACTGCGCGAAGTCCAGGGCAAGGAGGAAGCCTTTCTGCGCGCCTCGGGCCAGTGCCTGACGCGGCTGCACGAAATGATTCGTGTCGCCGACTATTGCGTGATGCTGTCCGACGCGCACGGCGTCACGATCGACTATCGGATCGACCGCGACCGGCGCAACGATTTCAAGCATGCGGGGCTGTATATCGGCTCGTGCTGGTCCGAGCGCGAAGAAGGCACCTGCGGCATCGCGAACGTACTCACCGATCTCGCGCCGATCACCGTGCACAAGACCGATCACTTCCGGGCCGCGTTCACGACGCTCACGTGCAGCGCTTCGCCGATCTTCGCGCCGACCGGCGAATTGATCGGCGTGCTCGATGCATCGGCGATTCGATCGCCCGACAACCGCGACAGCCAAGGGCTGGTTTTTCAGCTGGTGCGGCAAAGCGCGAGTTTGATCGAGGATGGCTACTTTCTGAATCAGACCGCGCAGCACTGGATCCTGTTCGGCCATCAAAGCCGCCATTTCGTCGAAGCGCAGCCCGAAGCACTGATCGCATTCGACGAATGCGGCAACATCGCCGCCGCGAACCGCAAGGCGCACGAGAGCATCGCGGGGCTCGACGGGCCGCGTCACATCGACGAGATATTCGACACGTCCGAGGTCCGTCTGCACGACGTCGCGCGCACCGACATGATCGTGGCGCTGCGGCTGCGCGCGACCGGCGCGATGCTGTATGCACGCATTCGCGCGCCGATGAGACGCGCGGCTCGCCCGCTCCTCGCGACACGGCCGGCCGATCCGCATGCGGACAGCAGCATCGGCGCGATGAGCCGCTTTTTGCACAGCTCGGACGAACGGATCGCGCGCAACGCGCAAGTCGCATTGCGGATCGCCGGCAAGCGGCTCCCGGTTCTGCTGCTCGGCGAAACCGGTGTCGGCAAGGAGGTGTTCGCGCGCGCGGTGCACGACTCGGGTTCGCGGCGCACGCGGCCGTTCGTCGCCGTGAATTGCGGCGCGATTCCGGAGCCGCTGATCGAGAGCGAGCTGTTCGGTTATGCGCCTGGCGCGTTCACCGGCGCGCGCAGTCGCGGCGCGCGCGGCAAGATCGCCCTCGCGCATGGCGGCACGCTGTTTCTCGACGAAATCGGCGACATGCCGCTCGGCCTGCAAACACGCCTGCTGCGTGTACTCGCCGAGGGCGAAGTGGTGCCGCTTGGCGGCGATACGCCGGTGCGCGTCGATATCGACGTGATCTGCGCGACGCACCGCGATCCGATGCAGATGGTCGAAGCTGGATCGTTCCGCGAAGATCTCTACTATCGCCTGAGCGGCGCGACGCTGCGCATACCGCCGCTGCGCGAGCGCACCGATATCCGCGATGTGATCGATACGGTGTTCAACGAGGAAGCCCAGGCGGCCACGCATGTGCTGATGCTCGATCCGCAATTCGCCGGGCGTCTTGCCGCTTTTTCGTGGCCCGGCAACATCCGGCAACTGCGCAACGTGCTGCGCTATGCGTGCGCGGTCTGCGATTCGGCTCGCGTCGAGTTGCGGCACGTGTCGCCGGACTTCGCGGCGCAACTCGCGCCCGCCGTCACGCCGGCGCTCGCGGCGAACTCCACGTCGCCGGCCAGCGCCGACGACGAGCGGGCACGGATCGTCGCGGCACTCACGCGTTGCCAGTGGCGGCCTAACGCCGCCGCGCTGGCATTAGGCATATCGCGCGCGACGCTGTACCGGCGCATCGCGCGGCTGGGCATCGTCGGGCCGCATCGCACATAAGCGGCATCGCGATCGCCCGTCTGAGTCTGCCACTGTGCAGACAGCGTCCGATTCCCACGCCCTCACCCGCAGAGTGAAATCTTTTCGCGGTTCGTCCATCGCGAGCGAAAAGATTTTATTTCGGCACAACCCTGCTCCCATGCGCAGTTTGTGCCGACAGACAGGCATGACTTGCCGGACTCAGTGATCGGTCGCAACGCGAGACCACCCACGAGCGCGCATCGAATGTCCTGAGCGGCTCACGCGACGCACTCGCGACCCGAAGGACTCCCCAACTTCTCTCCGGATTCCTTGCGGGCCGCCTCGCGGCAGCTCGCGCTATTGTCATGATTGCGCGACGTCAATTTCTTGGTTGTCTCACTGCGCTCGGCGGAAGCGTCGTATTGAGCGCGTGCGGCGGCGGTGGTGGTGGTGGTGGTGGTGATAGCGGTACTGCGGATGCCGGCGGCTCTTCCACGGGCAATTCCACGAACCCGTCGAGCACGACGGCGGCACCCTCTACGGGCACGGCAACCTCCGGTATCGCGACCTCGACGGGCACGACCAGTTCCGGTACTACGACTTCGACTGGCGGCACGACGACGGTGGCGAACGGCTCGTCGTCGACCGCCTCGACTGGAACAGCGTCCACCGGTACGTCCGGCTCGACCTCGGGCGACAGTTCTGGCGCTCCATCGGACCCGAACTCGGGGTCACCCGGCAACACATCGAACGCTTCGCCACAGAACACGACCATCCCCCCGGCGACGGTGATTATCGACAGTCAGAACGCGTCGTGGACCCTGGTCGGCGGATCTGTCTACAGGAACGGTGTCGCGGCGGGCAACACCTACAACGTCTCGTTGATACTCTGGTACGGGGGTACGATCTATCACGAGGGAACCGGCGGCCAATTTTACGGATGGAATGGTTCGGGATGGCAGTCGTGCAATGACCCACGTTTGGGCGGCACCTCCGTCGACGGCACCATGATCCCGCCCGCGTCGTATCTGATCGACAAGGTCGGCGCGATATGGACCGTCGTGAACGGTGTCGTGTACCGCAATCGGAGTGCCGTCGGCACGATGTCGAATGCTGCGCTTCTGCTGTGGTACGGCGGCAAGTTCTGGGCGCAATCGACCGGCGGTCAGTTCCACGTGTGCGCCGACGCGGATGAATGGTTGCCGTGCAACGATCCGCGCATCGCGACCGCGGCGCCGGCCGGCTCGTTTCACGGTATCAACGGGCATTACGATTATTTGTATTCCACGTCGCAGCTCGTGTCGATCATGCAAGCCCTGGGCTGCTCGACGTACCGGCTCAGCTGTACCGACTACGCACCGCAACTCGCCGCGGTCGTGGCGTTGGCACAAGCATTCCAGCCAGCGGGCTTGACCCTTTTCGTGCTGATCGATGCCGGCATCTACGACGGTAACGGCAACCTGTTCACGAGCGAATCGACCGCCTACACACGCGGCTTCGATTGCGCGGTAACTGTCGCGACGGCGTTGCAACCCCACGGCGTGACCCTGTATGAATGCGGCAACGAACTGACGCGCGCGAACGGGATCATTCTCGACTCCACCAGCGCAGGAACGAGTGTCGTCGACTTCAACAATGCGAACTGGCCGCTGATGCGCGGCGTGATGCGCGGCATGATCGACGGGGTCAAGTCGGTGCAGGCGGATGCTAAATGCGGCGTCAACTTTTGCGTCGCGGACACCGGCGCATCCGACGCTCTGTGGGATGGCAAGCAGCCCGATGGCACGAGCGGCCATCCGACCGTCAGGTGGGACTTGACTACGTGGCACAACTACGAGGTGTACGGCGACATCTTCGATATCGGCTCCGACGGGTCCGGCCCGGGCTTCGATTTGCCCACCTATTGCAAGGCCCGATATGGCGTCCCCTTCGTGATCTCGGAATGGAACACAGGACCGGAGAAGACCGAGGCGTACCGGGCCAACTACATCACGTCGCGCCTGCTCACTTACTATCAGGCGAGAAAGACGAAGAACATTCAATCGGCGATGTATTACGAGCTCGATAGCGGGGACGCAACTTACGGTCTGATGATCAACGGCACGGCGCTTGGGCTTCCGTACAATGCGTTCGCGAGTTTTGTCGCGAGCCATCCCGATAGCTGAGCGTCCGCACTCGCTGAGTCCGCGCGCTGCCTACGGTCGATCCGACCTGCGTGAGACGTTGACGGATAACCCGTCCCGGCCGAGACCGCGATAGGTCTCGTAGCCCGGGGCGACGAGTTGCGAGAGTCAGGCGACCTCTGTTGCAACGCGGCTGTGTCCGTGCATCAAGTTATGCCCACAGCCGCATCGCTACAGCGCACGATTCGTGCAATCAGAAGATCAGAACTGGTGTCGCAGTCCCGCGGTGACCGCGACCTGCGTGCCCGTCGACGATGGCGAGAGGGTATTGATCATCGCATCTGCGAGCACGGAATCCGCCGGCGCGCCATGAACATGCTGATAGACGCCTTCCAGGTACACGTCGGTACGCTTGCTCAACGAATAGTCGGTCTGCAGCATGACCGAATTCCATTTTGGAGAGGCCTTCGTGGCCCCCTGGTTGTAAGCACCGTCAGTGAACGTATAGGCACCGGATACGCTCCACGCAGACGTCACCGAGTAGTGTGCGTTCACCTCGTAATTGTCCAATCGCAGATTGCCGCCAAGCGGCAGATAGCTGCCGAGGCCCAGCGAGATGACGCCCGCCATGTTGTCGATCTGAGTATGGCTCCACACGAATCCGACAGTCGCGGGGCCGAACGTGTAATTGCCGCCGGCGCCCCAGATACGCTGGCGCTCCGCGATGAAGTTCGCGCTGCCGTCGCCCTGCGCGATTGCCCCATTCGGATTCGTGGCCGATACGCCACCGCCTGCGTTATTGAACTGCAGGTACCCGCCAGCAAGATTCACTGGGCCCTGCGCATAACCTACGCTAAAGCCGTACGCGCGATTGTCAGCGAATCCTCCCGCCTTGTTGCTGAACGAATACATGCCTTCGAACGTCACGCCGGCATAGGTCGGGCTCACATACTTGACCGAGTTGTTGACGACCACCGAATCAGCCGCCAGGTTGTCGTTCTCGAACGGGTGTGCGGCGAGGTTGCCACCCCACGTGTTGCTCCCCGCGGTGATCGGTCCGAGCTGGTCGTTCAGCACATCGAACTGGCGGCCCAACGTCACGGTGCCGAGATTGTCGCTTTGCAACCCGACCCAGGCCTGAGAACCGAAGGCGTCACCCGGAAAGGCCTGGCTACCGTTGTTTAGATTGAAGCCCTGCTCGAGTTTGAAGATCGTACGAACACCACCTCCCAGATCTTCGGTACCCTTGAGGCCAAACACCGTATTCTGCGTGGAGCTGGTCGCCATTTGCCAATTGCTATGACCGGCCTGGTTGTTGGTATAGATGAGTCCCGTGTCGATAAGACCGTACAGGGTCACGCTGTTTTGCGCATACGCGGAAACCGAAAATGCGCCGAGGACCCCAATTGCCAGCAAGGTTTTTTTCATGTCTTTATGCCCCATTTGCGATTACAGAAAAATAGAACAGCTTTTTCTTAATTGGAGTTCCATCCCGGGACATTCCACCTGGGATGGTCAGCTCGCGCCGAGCTGCTTCTAAATCGAAATGTGCTTTCCAATCGCATCAAACAAGCAGAATGGCCACTAGCTGACCGGCGGTCGCAATCACGATCGCCAGATCAACCGGATTGGCCAGAAGAAATCCGAGAAAATCTGAATCGACGGCGCGCGTGCGCCACATCCCGACAAAGCCGACAGACAGAATCAGCCCGAATAAAAAGTCGAATCCGAATCCTGCGGCGAGCCATCTGTTATGCCTGACGACAGGTTCGGCGAATGCGAACATTGCCAAAAAGGCGATTTGCGATATGAGAACAACCAGTACGACGACATGCTGCTGATTATTCTTTTTCATCGGCTGGCGGAAATCCGGTTGCTCGAACCCGGCACGACCTCCTCGCTCGTCTGGCCGAACTTCGGCAGTACGGGCGCGTACCTGGCAGACACCCGCATGCTCTCAAGTACGAAGGGTGCTCCGACTTCTGTCGCGGCCTGGCCGCTGTAAGCGCCAGGCCCCAACCCAAGGCACGCAGGCGCCCTGCCCCGCATGGGCAGCGATGCCGGCAGGTACGCGGCACCCCAAAGGAGGGGCGGTGACCGTCGTACCCGCTCCATCCGCGGCGCAACCGTTATTCGACCGCCTCGCCATGCAGCACCAGGTCCAGTCCTTCGCGCTCTTCTTCCTCGGCGACACGCAACCCCATCACTGCGTCGATTGCCTTGAGCAGAACAAACGAGACCACCCCGCTGTAGATCAGCGTCGTCGCGACACCCTTCAGTTGCAGCATCACGTCACCGTCCGCGCCGCCGATATCCTTGACCGCGAACACGCCGGTCAGCAGCGCACCGACGATCCCGCCCACGCAGTGCACGCCGAACGCGTCGAGCGAATCGTCGTAACCGAGCTTGTGCTTGAGCCACGTGGCCGACCAGAAGCAGACCACACCCGCGACGATACCGATCACGAGCGCCCCGAGCGTGCCGACGAAGCCCGACGCCGGCGTAATCGCCACCAGACCCGCGACCGCGCCTGACACGATACCGAGCACCGACGGCTTGCCCTTGGCTGCCCATTCGGCGAACATCCACGCGAGCGCCGCCGCG